>NZ_JBICLK010000036.1:0-16457 GCF_043105275.1 Pseudomonas sp. TYF_14 | reverse complement strand
AACGTCAACGGCGTGCCGCAACCCAACGACCAGGACCACACGGTCGACATCATGTTCGTGGTCGACCCGGGCAAGCGTGCCTACGTCAACCGCATCAACTACCGCGGCAACACCAAGACCGAAGACGAAGTGCTGCGTCGCGAAATGCGCCAGATGGAAGGCGGCTGGGCGTCGACCTACCTGATCGACCAGTCCAAGACCCGTCTTGAGCGCCTGGGCTTCTTCAAGGAAGTCAACGTCGAGACCCCGCAGGTGCCTGGCACCGACGACCAGGTCGACGTCAACTACAGCGTCGAAGAGCAGGCCTCCGGCTCGATCACCGCCAGCGTCGGTTTCGCCCAGAGCGCCGGCCTGATCCTGGGTGGTTCGATCAGCCAGAGCAACTTCCTCGGTACCGGTAACAAGGTATCCATCGGCCTGACCCGTTCGGAATACCAGACCAAGTACAACTTCGGCTTCGTCGATCCCTACTTCACCGCCGACGGTGTCAGCCTGGGCTACAACCTGTTCTACAACAGCACCGACTACAGCGATTACTACGACGATGGTGTTTCGTACTATGCAATCAACAGCTACGGCGCCGGGGTCAGCTTTGGCTACCCGATCAACGAAACCTCGCGCCTGACCTACGGCCTGACCCTGCAGCACGACGACATTTCGCCCGGCACCTACAGCGCTGACGAGATCTACGATTTCATCTCCCGCGAAGGCAAGAGCTTCAACAACCTCAAGGCGTCGATCGGTTGGTCGGAATCTACCCTCAACAAAGGCGTACTGGCCACCCGGGGCCACTCGCAGAGCCTGACGCTGATGGCTACCACCCCTGGCAGCGACCTGTCGTTCTACAAACTCGACTACAACGGCCAGGCTTTCCTGCCGGTGACCAGCAACACCACGCTGCGCCTGCACACCAACCTGGGCTACGGCAACGGCTATGGCTCCACCGACGGCTTGCCGTTCTATGAAAGCTACAACGCCGGTGGGCAGGGGTCGGTACGCGGGTTCAAGGACGGCACCCTCGGCCCGCGCAGCACACCGGCTACCGGGGCCTATTCCAACGCTGGGCAGGCTTACTATTCCGACCGCGACACCGATGTGCTGGGGGGCAATATCCTGATTACCGGCGGTGCCGAGTACCTGTTCCCGCTGCCCTTCGTGAAGGACCAGAGCCAACTGCGCAGCTCGGTGTTCGTCGATGCCGGCAACGTGTATGCCGACACCTGCTACCTGTCCACCACCCAAGGCTGCGGCAGCGTCGACCTGGCGCAGATGGCTGTGTCGCTGGGGGTTGGCGTGACCTGGTACAGCCCGATGGGGCCGCTGAGTTTCAGCCTGGCGGCGCCATTGAAAAAGCCGGATAACGCCGAAACCCAGGTGTTCCAGTTCTCGTTAGGGCAGACCTTCTGATGCTGCTCTTGAAATGAACCGCGCAGCACGGGGGTTGAGCATTACCCGCTTTTACCCCCGCTTTACCCAAGTTGACAGTCACCTTGCCTAAGCTGGCCAGCACTCGAACCCCGCCCAGCAGGACACCCTCATGCCTCCGTTCACACCCTGTTTCCCTACATCACTGCGCGAAAATGAAATACCCGTCGCCCTGCTCGATCTGGTGCAGGAACGCCTGGCCACCCTGCTTGGCCCACGCTTCACGGTGGTACTGGGCGGTAGCGGCAACGGCGATGGTGTCAGTCATTACCACCTAGCAATCCAGCACAACCAGAGCGGGGTTTCCCTGGAGGATTACGGTGACGTCGGTGCCGGTTTCGTCGAGCACCTGCTGCGCATGGGCACCGAGGTGCGGGACATGCTCGACTCAGCCACATTCAGCCGTATGGGCAGCGACGACCCTGGCCGACCATTGGTATGGCTCCGCGAGCTGGTCAGCCCCGGGGAAACCATTACAATGCCCGGCCCAACCTGAAATATGTTTTCCCCATGAAATCACTGCTTTACGCCGTAACCTTATTATTTTCCTTTACCCTCCCCGCTCTGGCCAACCCGCCGGCCACCTTCACCGAAGCCAAGGTGGTGGCCAAGCAGAAGGTCTACCTGGACCAGGCCAGCAGTGCCATGGGCGACCTGTACTGCGGTTGCAAATGGACCTGGGTGGGCAAGTCTGGCGGGCGCATCGACGCTGCCTCGTGTGGTTACCAGACACGCAAGCAGCAGAACCGTGCCGAACGCACCGAGTGGGAACACATCGTGCCCGCCCACACCTTCGGCAACCAGCGCCAGTGCTGGAAGAACGGCGGCCGTGAGCACTGCGTGGACAACGACCCGGTGTTCCGCGCCATGGAGGCCGACCTGTTCAACCTTTACCCGGCCGTGGGTGAGGTCAACGGTGACCGCAGCAACTTCAACTACGGCATGGTCACTGGCAATGCCGGCGAATACGGCCAATGCACCACCAAGGTCGATTTCGTCCAGCGCACCGCCGAACCGCGTGACGAAGTCAAAGGCCTGGTGGCCCGCACCACGTTCTACATGTTCGACCGCTACAAGCTGAACATGTCGCGCCAACAGCAACAGCTGCTGATGGCCTGGGACAAGCAACACCCCGTGTCGGCCTGGGAGAAAGAACGCGACCGGCGCATTGCCGCGATCATGGGCCATGCCAACCCGTTCGTAAGCGGCGAACGCAAGTGGACTGCCGGCTACAAGCCGGTTGGCAGCGGCGTGGTACAGGCGGTGCCGGTAAACGCGGCCAAGCCAGAGGCCAAACCAAGCCTGGCCAGCGCCGGTTCGGTCGGCGCCGTGCTTGGCAACCGCAACAGCCACGTCTATCACCTGTCAGTCGGCTGCCCGGGCTACAACCAGGTTACAGCGAAGAACCAGGTTACCTTCGCAAACGAAGGTGAAGCGCAGGCAGCGGGGTATCGCAAGGCAGGCAACTGCCGCTGACCGTTTCAAAGGCTGCGCGGCCCCTGTGGGAGCGGGGGCGCGTCAGCCGTTGACCAGGTTTACCGGCCGCTCACCGGCCAGCGCGCTGAGCAGGTTGTCCACCGCGCAACGCGCCATGGCCTGGCGGGTTTCCTCGGTCGCCGAGCCGATATGCGGGGTCGCTACCACGTTATCCAGCTGCAACAGCGGCGAGTCGATCGGCAGTGGCTCGTGCACGAACACGTCCAGCCCCGCACCGCGGATGCGCCTGGCCCGCAGCGCTTCGATCAGCGCCTGCTCATCCACCACACGCCCGCGTGAGATGTTCACCAGTATTGCGTCAGGCTTCATCAACGCAAGTTCCCGTGCGCCTATCAGGCCTTCGGTGCTGGCGCTCAATGGCACCGTCAGGCAAACGAAGTCTGCCTGCTGCAACAGCTCATCCAGGCTGCACTGGCATGCGGCATAGCGTGCTTCCACCTCGGGCTTGGCACGCTGGCTGTGATACAGCACGCGCATGCCAAAGCCAGCGGCCGCGCGCCGGGCCAGGGCCTCGCCAATGCGGCCCATGCCGACGATGCCTAGCGTCTTGCCATGCACATCACTGCCAAAATGCGCCGGCCCCAGGTTGGCCTGCCAACGGCCGTCACGCACCCAGTTCGCCAGCTCCACCACCCGCCTGGCGGTAGCCAGGATCAAGGCAAAGCCTGTGTCGGCCGTGGTTTCGGTCAACACGTCGGGCGTGTTGGTGAGCATCACACCACGCCTGCTGAGTTCAGCAATGTCGTAGTTGTCCACGCCTACCGAAACGCTCGACACCACTTCCAGTTGCGGGGCAAGGTCGAGCAGGCTGGCATCCAGGCGCAGGCTGGCCCCCAACAACCCGTGCGCCCCCGGTAACGCATCGCGCAGGCGGGCCAGGGCATCGGGCTGGGTGGTGTCCACCCAGGTCACCTCGACGCGATCTTGCAGGCGTGCCATCAAGTCGTCGGACAGGCGTTTATACAGGACGATTCGCTTCTTCATTGCAGGTTTCCTAATGGTTCATGGCCAGACGCGAGCTATCGCGCTTTGCCCGGCCAGAGGTCTGGGAAGTATTGAGCGCAGCGGTAAGCGCCACTGCAGTCAGCAGCGCACCACACATGAACAGGTAAGAGGCGCCGGGCCCGCCCGTAGCCCCATTGAGGTAGCCCACCAGCCACGAGCCGCCAAACGAGCCCAGCGCCCCCATGCTGTTGATCAGCGCCATGGCGCCGCCTGCGACGTTGGCCGGCAGGATCTCGGGCACGATCGCGAAGAACGGGCCATAAGGGGCGTACATGCAGGCACCAGCGACCACCAGCAATGCATACGACAGCCAGAAATGCTCGCTGCCCAAGGCGTAGGAACCATAGAACGCCAACGCGGCAATCAGCAGCGGCGGCCAGACGAAGCGCTTGCGCTTTTGCAGGCGGTCGGACGCCCAGGACACGCCCACCATTGCCAGCACCGCCGCCAGGTAAGGCACCGAGGCCAGCCAGCCGGCCTGCACGATATCGACGTTCGCCGCCTGCTTGAGGATCGACGGCAGCCACAGCACGAAGCCATACACGCCGATGCTCCAGCAGAAGTACTGCAGCGCCAGGATGATCACTTGCGGCGAGCGGAACGCTTCGCGGTAGTTCTTTACAGGCTTGATACCCTGCTGCTCGGCAGCCAGCGCCTGCGCCAGGGCGGCCTTTTCCTGCTCGCTCAGCCAAGCCACCTGGGCCGGGCGGTCATCCACCAGGCGCCACCAGAAGAACGCCCAGATCACGGCAGGCAGGCCTTCGATGATGAACATCCAGCGCCAGTCGTAATGCTTGATCAGGTAACCGGACACCACCGACATCCACAGAATGGTCACCGGGTTGCCCAGCATCAGGAAGGTGTTGGCGCGTGAACGCTCGGCCCGGGTGAACCAATGGCACAGGTACACCAGCATGGCCGGCATGACCGCAGCCTCCACCACCCCGAGCAGGAAGCGGATGCCGATCAGCATGTAGACGTTGCTGACCATGCCGGTAAGCGTGGCAAGGCCGCCCCACAGGATCAGGCAGACGAAGATGAGCTTCTTCACGCTGCGCTTTTCAGCGTAGATGGCGCCGGGCACCTGGAAGAAGAAGTAACCGAGAAAGAACAGCGCACCCAACAACGAAGACAGCACCGGGGTGATGTGCAGGTCTTCGGCCATGCCGGAGGCGGCAGCGAAGCCGTAATTGGCGCGGTCCAGGTAGGCCAAGCTGTAGGTAAAGAACACGATCGGGATGATGTACCACCAGCGGCGCGGTGCCAGGCTTTGGCTTTGCATGGTTTGTTGCTCCTGAGCTTGTTTTTTTTGTTGCAACAGGTGATTCGGGTTGGGGCCTTTACGCGCTTCTGCGCAAGTCGTAGGCCTCCAGTTCATGGCGCAGCGGCAGCCCTTCCATGTCGCCACGCGACTGCACGGCACGGCTGCCGCACCAGTTGCCGCGCGCTACCGCCTCGGCTACCGGACGGCCCTCCAGTAGCGCGCTGAGCACACCGACGGCAAAGGCATCACCTGCACCGACGGTGTCCACCACGCGGCTGACTGGCACGGGGGCTACCTGCCCTTCGCCCTTGGCGCTGCGGAAGTAGGCGCCAGCGTCGCCCAGCTTGATCACCACCAGTTCCACCCCTTGGTCCAGGTAGAACGCGGCGATATCGGCCGGGGTGTGCTGACCGGTCAGCAACCGCCCCTCTTCCAGCCCCGGTAAAACCCAGTCGGCCTTGGCCGCCAGGGCATTGATTTCACGCACCATGCTGCTTTGATCGGGCCACAGCGAGGGGCGCAGGTTGGGGTCGAACGATATGCTGCGACCGGCTGCGCGCATTCCGTCCAACAGCGCGTGGGACAGCGCCCGACAGCTGTCCGACAACGCCAGCGGAATACCGGTAGCGTGCACGTGGCGAGCCTGCAGCCAAACGGGGCTCACCATCGCAGGTGACAACCTGCTGGCCGCCGAACCGCGGCGAAAGTACTCCACTGCCGGGTCGCTGCCATCCTCGCTGCGGGCCTTGAGCTGAAAGCCCGTCGGGTAGTTGGCATCCACCTCGACACCGGAACAGTCCAGGCCTTCGCAGCGCAAACTGTCGAGCACGAAACGGCCCAGCGAATCGTCACCAACCCGGCTCAGCCAGCGCACCTTGAAGCCCAGCCGCGCCAGGCCGATCGCCACGTTGCTGTCGGCGCCGGCGATGCGTTTGCCAAACTGCCCGACACCGGCCAGGTCACCGGCTTGCTCGGCGACGAACATGGCCATGGTTTCGCCGAAACACAGCACGTCATGTTCATGCATGGTCCAGCTCCTGCGCAGCGCCCAGTGCAGAAAGGTGACGCACCTGGGCCCGGGTCAGCGCCAGCAGGTCTTCGCCCACCAGGGGGTACTCGACGGCGCGCACCACGCCCGGTGCGAACTCGGCCATCAGCGCTGCCCACGCTTGCAGGTCCGCTGCTTGCGGCGGTATGGCAACCAGACGGCCATCGGCCCGGCGCTGCACAGCCTTGCAATGCACATAGCGCACCCAACGGCCTAGCTGCCTTGCAGCTTGCGGCGCAGGCTCGCCCTGCCACTGCCAGTTACCGATATCGAACGTCATGCCCAGGCGCAGCCCAAGCGGGTCGACACGCTGGAAAAACTGCAGCATCGGTTCGATCCTGCCACCTTGTGCGGTCTGATCGTTTTCCACCAGCAACAGAGGCCCATGGGCAGGCAGCAGCGACACCAGGGCCGTAACATCGCAGTGCTCATCAAAGTGCCCCAAGGAAACCTTCAGCGCCACCGCGCCAAGCGCCCGGGCTATTTCCAGCTTCTGCACCAGCAGCGGGTCGGGCACGCCTTGCGCGGTCCACAGTTCAAGGGGGGTGGAATACAGGCATTCCAGGCGCAGCGCGGCAATGACCCTACCCAGCGCAGCTGCGTCCGGTGCGCTGGCGAACAATTCTTCGCGCAATTCGACGCGGCTGACGCCAGCGGCTGCCAGCAGGTCCAGAAACTGCTCCTGGCCACGTTGGCGCACAAAGTCGGCGCCGTAGCTGGAGAGACTGATGGAAACGGGGTTCGCTTGCATTGTTCTTGTCCTTATGAAACCGGTTTCATTTTTGATCAGCAGCAGGCGCAAGCCTGCCGTTTTCTTACTGGGGTTGGGTTGAACCGCGGATGATCAGGTTGGCCTTGAAGTCGATGCGCCGGGCTGCGCCGCTGTCGCCGCGCAAGCGACCGAGCAGGCTTTCGAAGGCCGCCACGCCGATACGCTCGGTGGGCTGGGCCAGTGCGGTGATGCCTTTGCCGACCAAGGGGTACCAGTCGAGGTCGTCGAGGGCGATCAGACCGACATCGGCAACCAGGTTGCGCCCGGCCTCGAGCAGCGCCCGGGTGACCGCCAAGGTGGCAACGCCGTTGAAGGTGAAGATGGCTTGCGGACCATGACCACTGTGGGCAAGAAACGAAGCCAGTTGGCCCTGCAGCCCGGCGCCGATTTCCAGTACCTGCTGACGCATGCCTGGCCGTCGGCTGATCGACGCGCCGAATGCCTGCACCCGCTCCAGGCGTGAACTGGTGCCATCGAGGGGTTCGCTGACCGCCAGGATGTCGCGGTAGCCCTGGGCTTGCAGGTGGTCCAGGGCCTGCTCGACTGCGCCAGCATTGTCCAGGCCGACAAGGTCCACATTCAGCTCGGGCAATTGGCGGTCGACCAGCACCATGGGGATGTCACGCTGCAGGTTGAGCAGCTCGCCGGGGTGGTGGCCGAGCGTGTTCACGATCAGCCCTTCGACGTTGTAGCTCTGCAGGGCCACCAGGTGGTGACGCTCCTGCTCGTCGTCGCGGTTGGTGTTGCACACCACCAGGCTGTAACCATGCTGACGGCAGGCGGTTTCCACGCCGTGCATCACGGCCACTGAATAGGGGTTGAGGATATCGGCCACCAGCATGCCGATCAGTCGCGTCTGGCCGCGCTTTAGGCCGCGAGCCATCTGGTTGGGGCGATAGCCGAGGCGTTCGATGACCTCTTCCAGCCGCTTGGCCGTGGCTTCGGCCAGCAATTGGCGGTCGCCACCGATGTAACGGGAGACGGTGGCTTTGGAAACGCCAGCAACACGCGCCACTTCACTGATGGTGACCCGTTCGCGGGTATGGGCAGGCGCGTCGGTCATGGGTTTTCCTTATGATTGTTTTAATAGTGATGAAACCGGTTTCAATACAGCAAAAATGCGCGGGTTCGTCAACAGGCCGTTGGTCGGGCACGAAGACAGGAAATGTTAAATCGCATTAAGAATATTGCATAGGTCATTGATATTAATAGATTTAGATCTACGGGATCGGGATTAGGGATGGCACAGGCTTCGCCCGTGTTCGCGGGTAAACCCGCTCCTACGGGCGAGGGCGCTGAAAAACACGTCAGCGAAGCGACTTTACATCACCGGCGGTGACGGCACTGCCTTGGTTACCCCAACTGCTGCGAATGAAATTCACCACCTCGGCAACCTCCTGGTCACTCAGGCGCCAGCCGAAAGCCGGCATGGTGAAGTTCGACGGTGCACTGTGCGTTGCCGGTACCGTGCCACCGGCGAGCACCACATGGATCAGCGACGTGGCATCCGCAGTCTGCACCACCGGGTTGCCGGCCAAAGCCGGGAACACGCGGGTGTAGCCCTGCCCGTCGGTGCGGTGGCAGGCCGCGCAGTTGTCGATGTACACCGCCGCCCCAGGCTTGCTGTCGTCACCCGTCCATAGCGCATCGGCTACCTGCTTGTCGTACACATGTGGCTGGTCATCCGGATTACTCGGCGGCAGGGTTTTCAGGTAGCGGGCGATAGCGGTCAAGTCAGCATCACTCATGTGCTGCATGCTGTGCTCGACCACATCGCTCATGCCGCCGAACACGGCGCTACGATCACTGCGCCCAGTCTTGAGAAACTGCACCAACTGCGCTTCGCTCCAGCTGCCCAGGCCGTCTTTGTGATCACCACGCAGGTTCTTGGCAATCCAGCCTTCCAGCGGTGCGCTGCCGGCCAGAAACTGCTCACCATCGGCCGCGCTCAGGGCCTTCTCCTGCATGGTCAGTGCCCGCGGCGTATGACAAGCGCCACAGTGCCCAAGGCCCTCGACCAGGTACGCACCGCGGTTCACCACAGCGTCAGCTGTCGCCGATGCCTGCCAGGGCTTGGCCTCTGGAGCGAACACGCCGCGCCAGATTGCCAGCGGCCAGCGCATGCTCAGCGGCCAGGGAATGTCAGAGGCCTTGTTCGCCTGCTCGACAGGCGCCACGCCCTTCATGAAATAGGCGTAGAGCGCCTGCATGTCCTGCTCGCTGACCCGCGCATACGATGGGTATGGCATGGCCGGATAGAGCGTACTGCCGTCCTTGCCGATCCCCCTGCGCACGGCCTGGTCGAAGTCTTCGAAGCTGTACTGGCCAATGCCACTGGCCGCCGGGGTGATGTTGGTGGAGTACACCGTGCCAATCGGCGTTTCCATCGGCAACCCGCCGGCAAAGGGTTTGCCGCCTTTGGCGGTATGGCAGGCCACGCAGTCACCGGCGCGGGCCAGGTACTCGCCCAGGCGTACCTGCGCATCGTCATTCGCTACGGCCTGTGCAGCCGCACCGGCGCCCAGCACCAGGGTGGCGATCAACAGTGTCTTCATGCTCATCGCTCCTCAAGCCTGGACCAACGGACCGGGGTTTTTCAGGTACTGCTCACGGATGGCGCGGGCCGACCAGTACGTGAGCGCAGCCACCAGCCCGGTCGGGTTGTAACCCAGCCCCTGCGGGAACGCCGAAGCCCCCGGAACGAACACGTTGTGTACGTCCCAGCTTTGCAGGTAGCGGTTCAGTGCACTGGTCTTGGGGTCAGTGCCCATGATCGCCCCGCCGTTCAGGTGGGTGGTCTGGTAACTGGTGGTGTTGAAGTGGTCCTTGACCTGCTTGCCCAGCACGGCAATGGCCTTGGGGTTCATCGCCTGGGCGATCTTGCTCAGCTTGTCGACCATGAACTGGTTCATCTTGATGTCGTTTTCCTGCCAGTCGAACGTCATGCGCAGCAGCGGCTGACCGTAGGCATCGCGGTAGGTGGGGTCCAGGTCCAGGTAATTGCCACGGTAGGACTGGTGTGCGCCGTGGGCGTCCATCGACACCTGGTGGGTGTAGTAGTCGGCCGTGGCTTTCTTCCAGGCACTGCCCCAGGCCGGTGTGCCCGGCGGGTTGGAGGTACCGGCAATCGGCCGGCTGCCGGCCTGGTTCACCCACATTGGCGAACCGCCGACGAAGCCGTGCGGGCCATGGTCGAAGTTGTCGGCGTTGAAATCGTCGATGGCAATGCCATTGCCACCCGCGCCGATGAAGTTGTTGGTGTAGGTGTCCTTGTCGAAGAACGCCTTCACTGTACCCATGTTCTGATAGGCGAAGTTACGCCCGACCACACCCTCGTTCTTTACCGGGTCGTAAGGTTTGCCAATGCCGGAAAGCAGCATCAGACGCACGTTGTTGAACTGGAACGCCGCCAGAATCACCAGCTCTGCCGGCTGCTCCACCTCGCGCCCCTGGGCATCGATGTAGGTCACGCCGGTGGCCTTGCGCTTGCTGTCGTCCAGGTTCACCCGCAGCACGTGGGCATTGGGCCGCAACTCGAAGTTGGGCACCTGGCGCAGCGCCGGCAGGATATTCACGTTGGGCGAGGCCTTGGAGTACATGTAACACACGTAGCCGCTGCAGAAACCGCAGAAGTTGCAAGGCCCCATCTGCGCCCCGTAGGGGTTGGTGTATGGCCCCGACGTGTTGGCCGACGGCAGGTTGTAGGGTTTGTAGCCCAGGCTGGTGGCAGCCTTTTCGAACAGCCTTGCCGATACAACGTTCTTCTGCGCGGGCAGCGGGAACGGGTTGGAACGGTCCGGCGCATAGGGGTTGCCGCCCTTCCCTTCACCGACCACCTGGCCTTTGACGGTCCAGGCCTGGCCTGAAGTGCCAAAGACCTTTTCGGCAAAGTCGAAATAGGGCTCCAGCTCTTCGTAACTGACGCCGAAGTCCTGGATAGTCATGCCTTCGGGAATGAACCTGCGCCCGTAGCGCTCTTCATAGTGGCTGCGCAGGCGCAACTCGACGGGGTCGACCCGGAAGTGCACACCCGACTAGTGCAGGCCCGCGCCCCCCACGCCCTTGCCTGGCAGGAATGCGCCCAGCTGGCGATTGGGCAATGCCACGTCATTCACGCTATGGCGGACAGTGACGGTTTCTTTCGATACATCGACGAACAGCTTCTTGCGCACGCTGTAGGTCAGCTCATCGATCACCTGCGGGTAGCTGCCTTCGGGGTAGGTATCCTGCATCGGCCCCCGCTCCAGGGCTACCACGTGCAGCCCGGCCTCGGTCAGCTCTTTGGCCATGATCGCACCGGCCCAGCCGAAGCCGACGATCACCGCATCCACTTTGTTCAACACCGTCGCCATGCCTCAGGCCCTCTCACCACGGATCGATACAGCCGGGAACGGGTAAGGCTCATTGCGCTCGACCCAGTCCATGAAATCGGCGCGGGCGCCGGGGAAGCCGATCTGAGTCCAGCCGACCATGCCTTTGTTGCCGCCATGAATCGGGTCGCAGAAGAACCCTTCACGCGTGTTTTGCACCAGCAGGCTGAAGAACACCTTGGCCGGAACGGATTCGAAAACCAGCTCTCCTGCCTCCAATTTGCTGAGAATGCGGTCCCGGGTAGCGCTATCTTGCGCAGCAAAAACCTGTCCACCATTGGCCTTGCACCAGCCATCCACGGCAGCGATGCCCAGGCGGTAGATTTGTTGCGGGCTGAGCTGCAGCTGGTAGCCCAGTTCGGGCGGGGCGTCGGCGTTGAACGGCCCTTGCATGTACCACTGTGCGCCAGTCGCGTAGGGGGTATTCATCTGGCGGTCGATGAACTCGGCGGCACCCGCTTCGAGTGCCCCTGGGCCAAGCTCATCGGCCGGGATGATGCGCGACACGGCAGCCTGGACAAAAGCCCACTCCTCGGCGCTGAAGAATGTCGGTCGATAGTCGCCCGCAGGTGGCGTGGCGGGCACGTTCGGTTGCTGTTGCGGGGCCGCAAGCAGCTGGCTGGCGCCTGCGCCAAGGCCCGTGCTGGCCACGGTAACGACAGGGATCAGGGTCAAGGTCTTGCGCAGAAAATCCCTGCGCGGGTTGTCTGGGGCATGCTCAGGCATTGCGAATCCTCATCGGCTGTGGGGCGGCCTTGATAAGCGCCATCTGATTTTCAATTGAGAGGTGATCTTGATAGGCCATCAAGAGACAGCCGAATAATCTAGCGCGTTCAGAAAGGTTTTGAAACCGGTTTCATGCTTTGCCTTCCCTACCTGTACAAAACATCATTTTTTTGACAAGAAACACTTAAAAAC
Organism: Pseudomonas sp. TYF_14; assembly: GCF_043105275.1. Classification (NCBI taxonomy): domain Bacteria; kingdom Pseudomonadati; phylum Pseudomonadota; class Gammaproteobacteria; order Pseudomonadales; family Pseudomonadaceae; genus Pseudomonas; species Pseudomonas sp. TYF_14. The sequence continues at coordinate 4,158 of NZ_JBICLK010000036.1, read as the reverse complement.
AACTTTTAGCGAAACTTCTTACAACGCATTAGGAAGTTTCAATCTGTCTCAAAAATTGATTCCTCGTTAGGCTTCAAACTTTCGCAAATGCTTGCGCCCGGCCGCATGGAAGTAGGTGCACTGCGAGTGTTTGACCTGCCAAGAGACGAGGATCAAGGATGCCCAAAGAGTCCGACCGCACTGGCAAACCAGTGCCCGCCCACCAAAAGCCAATCCTGCTTGAAGACACAAATGAAACCCCACGGCCTCCTGGTGGCGCGGGTCCTGAATACGCAACAGATCTGACCAGCTACCCGGCCGACCCGGACTTTCAGCTACGCGGCGGCTACGACAACCTCATGCTCGACGCGGCAAGCCAGCTGTTCGGCCTGGTCATTCGCCTGCGCACACTGGATGACCTGCCCAACATCCAGTTCGTGCACAAGACCGTGCAAACGCAGATCGGTACTATCCGCGAGGAAATGCGACAGCACGGCTATTGCGCGGTCCATCAGGAAGTCTATTCCTACGCCTTGTGCCTGCACCTGGACGAGGCCGTGATGACCCGCCCCTGGGGCCAGAACTCGTGCTGGAGCCACGAACCGCTGCTGAGCATCTTCCACGACGAAACCCAGGGCGGCGAAAAGATCTTCGTGCTGCTCGAGCGCATCATGCAATCGCCAAAGGAATTCCAGGATGTGCTGGAGTTCCTGTACTTCTGCTTTTGCCTGGGCCTGCAAGGCAAATACGCCCTTGACCCCAAGGGCGATGAAATCCTTCGCGCGTTGATCAGCCGGATGCACAAGGTCATTCGCCAACTGCGTGGCCCCACGCCGGAAACAGTGAGCGACCCCTATAGCAACGTCGTCCATTGCCCCCACCGTATGCGCCGCTGGCAGTGGCCCTGGTGGACCCCGCTGGTCATCTCGGTCATCGCCATGGTCTGCGCCTACAGCTACTACAGCTACCGCCTCGACCTGCTAACCGCCGAAGTCGTCGAATCGCTCAACGCCATTCTGCAGCAGTAACGGGGGACGCCACATGCCCAGCCAATCCGATCTGCGCTTCACTTTCCAGCCGCTGGTTGGCCGTAGCGAGTTTGAGGTGGTGTCGTTCGAACTGGACGAAGCCATCAGCTCCCCGTTCCGACTACAACTGGAGCTGGTCAGTTTCGAAGACGATGTCGACTTCGCCCAGCTCCTCGACAAACCGGTGCTCTTCACCCTCTGGCAGGGTGAGCGCCCGTTGCGCTACGTGCACGGCCTGGTCAGCACCTTCAGCCAGGGAGAAACAGGCTTCGATCGCACCCGTTACCGGGCACTGGTCGAGCCCGTGCTGGCCCGCGCCGGGCTGCGCTCGAACTGGCGCATCTTCCAGCAGAAAACCGTGCCGCAGATTCTCGAGATCATGCTCAAGCGCCAGGGCGTGAATGCCTACGAGCTCAAGTGTCTCGACCCGCATCAGGTGCGCGAATTTTGCGTGCAGGCCGGTGAAACAGACCTCGACTTCATGGCCCGCCTGGCCGCCGAGGAAGGCATTGTCTACCGCTTCGACCACACGCCGAAACAGCACTTGCTAATCATCACTGACCGGCTGCTGGCGCTGGGCCAGATCAGCCGGGGGGCCATCAAGACCGATGATGAGGATGAAGGGTTTCACAATGACGACGTGGGCCCCGATCAGGTGCTGTACCGATCCGTTGGAGGCGGCGATCAGGCCAGGCCTTGCCTGCGGCGCTTGCGTTACAGCGAACAGGTTCGAACAGCGCGGCAGGTGCAACGGGACTACACCTTCACTCACCCACAATACCGTCAGGAACACCAGGCTTACGACAATAGCAACACCCATCAATCGCTGAACTATGAGCGCTTCGACTACCCCGGCCGATACAAGCGTGATGCGGTCGGGGTTCCGTTCACTGCCACCCGCCTCACGGCCCTGCGCCATGATGCACGCATTGCCGAAGTGGAAGGCGACGATGTGCGCCTGCAACCGGGGCTGAGCTTCACCCTCATCGAGCACCCGCGTGAAGACCTCAACGTGCACTGGCGCACGGTCAGCGTGCATCACGAAGGCACCCAGTTCACCAGCCTGCAGGAAGAGGCCGCCGACTCGCAGCAAGGCACCCGCTACAAACAGGAAGCATTGCTGGTTCCCGGCAGGACCGAATGGCGCCCGGCCCCCCTGCCCAAGCCACGCATCGACGGCCCGCACATGGCGACGGTGGTCGGGCCCAAGGGCGAGGAAATCTATTGCGACCAATGGGGCCGGGTGAAAGTGAGCTTTCCTTGGGACCGGGAAAGCGAAAACAACGAGTTCAGCTCCTGCTGGGTGCGCGTGTCGCAAGGTTGGGCGGGGGGCAGCTGGGGTTCGATGGCCATCCCGCGCATCGGCCAGGATGTGATCATCCAGTACGTCAACGCCGACCCGGACCAGCCGATGATCACCGGGCGCACCTATTGCGGTAACCAGTTGCCGCCCTATGACCTGCCCGAGCACAAGACGCGCATGACCATCAAGAGCCAGACCCATAAAGGCGAAGGCTTCAACGAGCTGCGCTTCGAGGATGAACTGGGTCGGCAGGAGGTGTTCATTCATGCCGAGCGGGACCAGAACAACATCGTCAAGCACGACGAAACCACACGCGTGGGTAACGATCGTACCGAACGCGTCGAACGAGACGAGACGATTTCGATCGGTCAGGACCGTCGCGAAGACATTGCCCGTGACGAGTCTGTTGGCATCGGCCAGAACCGGGTACACGAAATCGGCAACGACGACAGCCTGAGCATCGGCCGCAACCACAGGATCACCACAGGCAAGGACCGAATCGAACAGGTAGGGAACCACCGGCAGGACATCACCAAGGCAAACCACACGGTAGAAATCGGCGGCCACCGCGAACAGGTCGTTGCCGGTCACAGCACGTTGCAAACGGGCGAAGCCATCCGGCACACCACCAAGGTTTATGACATCCAGGTCAGCGAAAGCCTGACGATCCGCAGCCCCGCAGGGCTTTTGAGAGTAGACGGCGCCGGTATAACGCTGGACGGCCTGGCGCTGGCCTTCAAAGGGCCTGTCAGCCAGCAGGCTACGGGTAGCAATCGCGTCACTTCAACGTCTGGCGTACCAGCGCCTGGCGAACCCATTTGCCTCAGCTGCCTGCTCAAGGCGATCGCCGACGGCCACACCATCATTCGCATGGAAGGAGCAAGCTGATGCCCAGCCCATTTGTCAGAGCAATGGTCGATGTGCTGCGGGCATCCGATCACTATCGCCTCAGCGCCATCGTGGAAATGGCCAATTTGACACCCAAGGTGCAAGAACAACTGACCGGGCACTACACGGGCCGCTGCTGGCCACTGCTGCAGCAAGCCCAGTTCAGCAACCTGCGGACAGCAGGCCCTTGGTTGTTCGGTTCGCGCCTCGGTTCCGATGTCTCGGCCCAGTACGACTTCCAGTGGCAACTTGAACAAGGTGCTGCTGGCGCCGTGTGCGGCTGGATAGTCAGCGCGCTTCCCGCTGCCCGGCTCGCCGGACACTTGAGCCACGCCAACATCGTCACGGGCACGGACGGCCACTCGTACCTGTTGCGCTTCCACACCGCCGCGGCTCTGCTAGTGCTGGACAGGCACCGTGAGCTGCCTGGGGTTAGCGAATGGCTGGCCCCCATCCATCACTGGTGGGCCCCCGTGGCGCACCCGAGCAAGCGGTTGTGGATGCAGATATCCGGCGGTGATCAGCCTCAATCCACGCACTGTCCGCCAATCACGTTGAACGAAGCGTGTTGGGCCGAACTGGCGGGTGACCCGCTGAGCTTTCAACTTGCCGAGTTGCTCAAGAACGAGCAGTCCTGCCCGTCCTTGCACGCTGCCTGCCACGGCACACGGGTTGGCTTGATTCAGCACTATCTGGATCAGGCGCGCGCACAAGGCCTGGGGCGAGAAGAAGACCTTATCAGCTATGTGCTGATGCTGGCTCGTGGTGGCGAACAGCTCAGTAGCTCGCCAGCCTGGCAGGAGGCGATTGCCGCCACGCGCGAGCAGCAGACATCCCTGATGGACAACGTGCAGCGCTGCCTGCGCACCAAGGACTGAGGCACAACACAACCATGGACTCACTCAGCGAAACCCTCGAACTGTGCAGGCGCATCACCTCCGGCTACCGCCCTGCCCTGCG
>NZ_JBICLK010000035.1:0-151358 GCF_043105275.1 Pseudomonas sp. TYF_14 | reverse complement strand
GTCACTTTTTGTCAAACGCGACAAAAAGTAACCAAAAAACGCTGCGCTCCCATCATCCGGCCCCTGCGCTGCGCTCCGGGGTCCCCTCACTCCGGCCTTGCTCCCGGCAGGACCGCGCCGAAGGCCCCATCCTGGGGCCTCAGCGCTTGACGGGCATCCATGCCCGTCACCTGCCTCCGCAAGGCCTGCGTTCGGCCTCCTGAAGTCGCGAAGATCAAGATCAAGATCAAGATCAAAAGCCAGATCAAAAGCCACATCAACAGCAGAGGGTTGGCTGTGCTGATGTTCGTCATTCCAACGCAGCGCGATTTCGCCTATTGTCGATGTTCCCTTCCCCAAACCATTGGCAAACCCATGGAGAACGTCATTGTCATCACCGGCGGCAGCCGCGGTATCGGCGCCGCCACTGCGCTGCTGGCCGCCCGCCAGGGCTACCGCATCTGCATCAACTATCACGCCGATGACCCGGCCGCCGAAACCATCCTCAGCCAGGTCCGCGCCCTGGGCGCCGAAGCCATCGCGGTGCGCGCCGACGTCAGCGTCGAAGATGAAATCATCCAGCTGTTCCTGCGCGTCGACGACGAGCTCGGCCCGGTCACCGCACTGGTCAACAACGCCGGCACCATCGGCCAGCAGAGCAGGGTCGAGGACATGTCCGAGTTCCGGCTGCTGAACGTCATGAAGACCAACGTCGTCGGCCCCATGCTCTGCGCCAAGCACGCCCTGCTGCGCATGGCGCGCCGGCATGGCGGGCAAGGCGGGGCCATCGTCAACGTATCATCGGTAGCCGCACGCCTGGGTTCGCCCAACGAATATGTCGACTATGCCGCCTCCAAGGGCGCGCTCGACACCTTCACCATCGGCCTGGCCAAAGAAGTGGCAGGCGAGGGCGTGCGCGTCAATGGCGTACGACCAGGCTATATCCATACCGGTTTCCATGCGCTTTCGGGTGACCCGGACCGCGTCAGCAAGCTCGAACCTGGCTTGCCCATGGGCCGAGGGGGGCGTCCCGAGGAAGTGGCCGAGGCCATCCTCTGGTTGCTTTCGGACAAAGCCTCCTATGCCACCGGCAGCTTCATCGACCTGGGCGGCGGGCGCTGAGCGCCCGTCAAGGTTCCAGCAGCTCGCGAACCCGCTCTGCCAGTGCTTCCAGTTCGAACGGCTTGGTCAACACCAACGTACCTTGCAGCGGTTGGCCGTCGCTGAACGCCGCACTCTCATCGTAGCCGGTGATCAACAGCACCTTGAGGTCCGGGTAGCGCTCACGGAAACGTTCAGCTACCTGGCGGCCATTCAGGCCGCCAGGCAGGCCGACATCGCTCAGCAGCAAGTCTGGCCGTTCGCCGCTTTGCAGGTGGGTGAGGGCAGACGGACCGTTCTCGAAGGCGTCCACCCGATAGCCCAGCTCTTCCAACACTTCGCCAATCACCAGGCGCAAGGCCGTCTGGTCTTCAACCAACAGAATGCGTTTTGCAGCCTCGCTGCTTCTTTGCAAGAGCGTGCGCGGAGGTTTGCTGATTGGCGCCTGGGCTTGCTCGTGGTGGCGGGGTAACAGCAGCTCGATGCGGGTACCCTCGCCAGGCACCGACAGCACCCGTAATTGCCCACCCGACTGCCGCACGAAGCCATAGGTCATGGACAGACCCAGGCCGGTACCCTGGCCCATCGGCTTGGTGGTGAAGAACGGCTCGACTGCGCGCTCGACAACTTCAGCCGACATGCCGCTACCGTTGTCGACGATGCTCAGCCGCACGAACTCGCTGGCCGGCAGTTCCAGTGCCACGGCCTGCTCGTCGTCAAGCAGCAGGTTGTCGCCGATGATCTCGATCACACCACCGGCAGGCATGGCATCGCGCGCGTTGATGCATAAGTTGAGCAAGGCGCTTTCCAGTTGGGGAGGGTCGATGAAGGTCGGCCACAGCTGGCTGGCAAAGCGGCTGCTCAGGGTAATCGCCGGGCCGATGGTGCGGCGCAGCAGGTCTTCCATGCCGGCCACCAAGGTGGCCACTTGCGTGGAGCAGGGTTGCAGGGTCTGCTGGCGGGAGAACGCCAGCAGCCGGTGCACCAGCGAAGAGGCCCGCTGCGCCGCGCTGCTGGACAGCTCCAGCAAGGGCGCCAGGGCGTCGAAGCGTGACTGGTCCAGGCGTTGCCGCATCAACTCCTGGGCGCCCAGGATGCCGCCCAGCAAATTGTTGAAGTCGTGGGCAATGCCGCCACTGAGCTGGCCTACGGCCTCCATCTTCTGTGCCTGGCGCAGCGCCGCTTCGGCCTTGGCCAAGCGTTCCTGCTCCTGCACACGCTCACTGATGTCATAGGCGAACAGAAACGCGCCCTGTACCTCGCCTTTGGGGTCGCGCAAGGCATTGAAGCGCAACTCATAATGACGCACCGCGGGGGGCTTGCCGAAGGTGCCGATCTCGATGAACTGCTCGCCTGCCAGGGCGCGCTGCCACATCGGCAGAATAGGCGTCTGGCCGGCGGTGCCATCCTCGAACAACCCGGGCAGGTAGTCGCCGATTTCGGGTGTCCTCCCGTATAGCAGGTGGAAGTCATGCCTGGCCTGGCGATTGACCGCCAGCCAGCGCAGGTCCTTGTCGACCACATGCACATTGACCACACTATGATCGACCAGCTCGGCAAACAAGCGGCGCTCCGCCAGTGCGGCATTCACCCGTTGCTCGAGCTCTTCGTTCAGGCGCTGCAGGGCCTGCTCTGCACGCCGGCGTTCGGTGACATCCTTGAACAGCACCGCTACCTGGCGTTTCTCGGCAGGTTCTATGCGAAAAGTGGTCACCGACAGCACGTGGCCCGTGGCAATCAGTTCCTGCTCGAAGTGCAGCGGTTCGCCGGTGCGAAGCACCGCGCCATAGCGGGCCACCCAGTCATCCGCCTCATCGGGTACCATCTCGCGCAGTTTTTGCCCGACCACGTTGGGGATGCCGGCGTGTTTGGCATAGGCTGCGTTGGCCAGCACGTGCACGTAGTCACTCAGGGGGCCATGGGGGCCATCGAAGAACTCGATGATGCAGAAGCCTTCGTCCATGGTGTCGAACAGTGAGCGATAGAAGTCCTGGTCGTGCGCCTGGAGGCTTGCAAGCCGTTGCTCCAGCAGTGTGTTCTGTCGCTGGAGGTCTTCGACTTGTTGGCGCAGTGAGTTCAGATCACGAGAAGGCATGCCTGCGTCCGGCCAATGAAAAGTCCTGACTTTAACGTGTTCACCTGCAGGCGAATAGCCACTCAGGGTGACTGGGCGGTGCTCCCCAGCAGCCGTTCAAGCGCCTGGGCAAGTGCTTGCAGATCGAAGGGCTTGGCCAGCAGTTCGGTGCGCCGGTGGGGCCGCGCATTTGCCGTACTGTGCGCAAGGTCATAGCCTGTGATCAGCAGCACCGCGGCATGTGGTGCAATACCTCGACAGGCGTCCGCGAGTTGGTAGCCATCGATACCCCCTGGCAGGCCGACATCGGTGATCAGCAAGTCCGGCGCAGGGGCTTCCTGCAAGGCCTTGTATGCCTGGCGGCCATCTTCGAATGCCTGAACTTCATGGCCCTGGTCTAGCAATACCTCCAGCATGACCAGGCGCAGGGCCGGCTCGTCTTCCACCAGCATCACCTTGCACACGCGCTGCTGAAGCGAGGCCGCAGGCGCAGGCCCCTCGACGTGGGGGCTGGGTGAAGCGGCGGCGATGCTTTCATCGCAGGGGAGATACAGGTTGATGGCCGTACCCTGGCCAAGCGTGCTATCGATGACCAGCTGGCCACCGGATTGCCGCACAAAGCCGTAGACCATGGACAGCCCAAGGCCAGTGCCCTGGCCGAGCGGCTTGGTGGTGAAGAAGGGCTCAAGGGCGCGCTGCATCACTGCTTTGGACATGCCCATGCCGGTGTCTTCAACGCGGATACGCAGAAACCGGCCAGCGGCCAGGCCCAGTTGCCTGGCTTCGGCGCCTTGCACTTCGACATTGGCGCAACCGATGCTCAAGGTGCCGCCAAGCGGCATGGCGTCACGGGCGTTGATGCACAGGTTGAGCAGCGCGTTTTCCAGTTGCTGTGCGTCTATTCGGATAGGCCAGAGTCCGGCATGCGTCTGGTCGTGGTAGTCGACATAGGGGCCGGTGGAGCTGCTGATCAGGTCGTTCATGCCGGCCACCAGTTGCTGCACATCGACCCGTTGCGGGACCAGCGTCTGCTGCCGTGAGAATGCCAGCAAGCGCTGCACCAAGGCTGCGGCGCGTTGGGCATTGTGCCGGCTGAGTTCAAGCAGCTGTGTGGTGTCCGCCAGGCGTTGCTGCACCAGATGTTGCCCGGCCAGTTCCAGCGCGCCAAGGATGCTGGCCAGCAGGTTGTTGAAATCATGGGCAATCCCGCCGGTCAACTGACCGACCGCCTCCATCTTCTGCGCCTGGCGCAGTGCTTCTTCGGCCTGCTGCAGGCGTTCCTGTTCGGTCACGCGCTGCGTGATGTCATAGGCGAACAGGTAGCCGCCCTGAATTCGCTGCTGAGCATCGAGCCACGGGTGGTAGCGAATTTCGTAGTGGCGTGGTGCGTCGTCCAGCCCGAAGGTGACGGTGTCGATGAACGCTTCCCCTGCCAGTATGCGCGGCCATATCGGGGCCAGGCGGCCCATGATGTCGGGTTGATCGGTCAGGAACTGGGGTACGTAGTCGCCAACCTGCGGCACGAAGCCTCGGTAACGTTCGAAGGTTTCGCGCGCCGTGCGGTTGATGGCCAACAGGCGCATGCTGCGGTCGGCCGCAAACACGTTGGCCACGCTGTTGTCGAGCAGTTCTCCAAGCAGCCTGTCATGCGCCTGAACGTTGTCTTCGCGCGCTGCCAGGCGTGCTTCCAGTTCTGCGACGCGCGCCTGCAATCGGGCAAAGGACGCAAGCGTATCTGGCTGCATGACGAGGGCCTGATGATCGAAACCAGCAACTATAGTCGCCGCTCGGGCCCCTCGCTATCAGAACGAGCGAATGATCCGCCCAAGGGTTTCCATGGCCTGTTCGGCGCCGTCATGCCAGGGGCTGCCGTAGTTCAGGCGGATGCAATTGCCAAAGCGTCGGGTGGGCGAAAAGATCGGCCCAGGGGCGATGCTGATGCCTTGGGCCAGGGCCATGTGGAACAGCTTGAGGGCGTCCATCTGCTCGGGCAGTTCCAGCCACAGGAAGTAGCCGCCGGAAGGCTGGCTGACCCGTGTCTGCGCCGGGAAGTGGCGGGCGATGGCTGCCAGCATGTTGGCCTGCTGGCCCTCCAGCGCGTAGCGCAGCTTGCGCAGGTGGCGGTCGTAGCCGCCGTGTTGCAGGTAGTCGGCGATGGCCGCCTGGGCCGGCATGGAGGCACACAGGGAGGTCATCAGTTTCAACCGCTCGATCTTCTGCGCAAAGCGCCCGGCGGCCACCCAGCCAATGCGATAGCCCGGTGCCAGGCTTTTGGCGAACGAGCCGCAGTGCATGACCAGGCCCTGGGTGTCGAAGGCCTTGGCGGGTTTGGGCGCCTGTTGCGAGTAGTACAGCTCGGCGTACACGTCGTCTTCGATCAACGGCACCTGATGGCGTGCCAGCAACTCCACCAGGGCCTGTTTCTTGGCCTCCGGCATGCTTGCACCTACCGGGTTCTGGAAGTTGGTCATGCACCACACGGCCCTTACCGGGTGCTTTTCCAGGGTCTGCGCCAGCACCCCCAGGTCCATGCCCTCGCGGGGGTGCACGGGGATTTCCACGGCCTTGAGCTTGAGCCGCTCCAGCACCTGCAGGCAGGCATAGAAGGCCGGGGCCTCGATGGCGACCAGGTCGCCCGGCTGGGTCACGGCCTGCAGGCACAGGTTCAGGGCCTCCAGTGCGCCGTTGGTGATCAGCAGCTCTTCCATCGGCAGCATCAGCCCACCGACCATGTAGCGCAGGGCGATCTGCCGGCGCAGCTGCGGGTTGCCGGGGGACAGATCGGTCACCACCATGCGCGGGTCCATGCTGCGGCTGGCACTGGACAGTGAGCGCGACAGGCGCTGCAGCGGGAACAGCTCAGGGCTGGGAAAGGCTGAGCCGAAGGCAATGGTGTTGGGGTCCTTGATCGAGTCGAGGATCGAAAATACCAAGGCGCTGACGTCGACATCGGTAGACTCGCTCACCGGCTGCAGCGCCTGCGGCTCGCTGAACTGGCGCGGAACGTGGGCGTTGACGAAATACCCGGAGCGCGGCCGGGCGCGGATCAGCCCGCGCCGTTCCAGCAGGTAATAGGCCTGGAACACAGTAGACGGGCTGACCCCGTGGGTCTGGCTGGCGTAGCGCACGGACGGCACGCGCTGGCCGGGGCCCAGCACCCCGGAGCGGATCAGTTCGGCAATGTCATCGGCGAAGCGTTCGTAGCGTTTCATTCTGGCCTTCTGTCCAGCCTGGCAGGCAAGGTGGCGTGAGTGTAAGGGATCAGCGGTTCATGGGGGCGACGAAGCGACTGTGCGCCACGCTGCGGATAGCGGGGTCGTCACGCTCGCTGATTTCAAAGCTCAGCGTCTGCGAGCTGCTGGTCGGGCGCTCGGCGAGCATCGCCACCGACACCGGCAGTTCGCTCATTTCGCCAGCAGGGATGACCAGTGCGCTACTGCCCTGCAGGGTGAAACCGTCAGCGTCCAGCAGGCGCAATTGATAGTGCTGGGTACGTTCGGTCTTGTTGATGACCTTGAGCAGGTAAATGTTCTCGATCTGGCCTTGGGCGTTTTCACGGAACAGGCCGCGGTCCTTGATCACATCCAGCGATACCATCGGGCGCATCTGCAGGGCCACCACCAGTGCCCCGATCATGACCAGCAGTGCGGCAGCGTAGCCCAACAGGCGCGGGCGCAGCCAGTGCGTAGTACCGCCTTGCAGGCTGTGCTCGGACTTGTAGCCAATCAGGCCGCGGGCGTAACCCATCTTGTCCATTACCCCATCACAGGCGTCGATGCACGCGGCACAGCCGATGCAAGCCATCTGCAAGCCATCACGGATGTCGATGCCGGTGGGGCACACCTGCACGCACAGGGTGCAATCGATGCAGTCGCCCAGTCCCTGGGCACCGACATCACTGCCTTTCTTGCGCGGACCACGGGCTTCGCCACGACGCGGGTCGTAGGCGACCGCCAGGGTGTCCTTGTCGAACATCACGCTCTGGAAGCGCGCATACGGGCACATGTGCAGGCACACCGCTTCACGCAGCAGGCCGGCATTGATGTAGGTAGCGGCCGTGAAGAACAGCACCCAGAACAGTGCCACACCGCCCAGTTGCAAGGTGAGCAATTCTGCGGCCAGTGGCCGGATCGGGGTGAAGTAGCCGACGAAGGTCAGCCCCGTGAGCACGCCAATGGCCAACCACAGGCTGTGTTTGAGCGTGCGACGGGCCAGTTTGTTCAGGCTCCAGGGCGCCGCGGCCAGCTTGATGCGCTGGTTGCGGTCCCCCTCGGTAACCTTTTCGCACCACATGAATAGCCAGGTCCAGGTGCTTTGTGGGCAACTGTAACCGCACCAGACGCGCCCGGCGTAGACGGTGATGGCGAACAGGCCAAAGGCACAGATGATCAGCAGCGCCGACAGCAGGATGAAGTCCTGTGGCCAGAAGGTGGCGCCGAAGATGTGGAACTTGCTGTTTCCCAGGTCCCACAGTACGGCCTGGCGGCCGTTCCAGTTCAGCCAGGCCGTGCCGAAGAACAGCACGAACAGGGCGCCGGCAAAGCCGATGCGCAGGTTACGGTAAAGCCCGGTAAAGCTGCGGGTCTGGATGCCGCTGTCGGTGCGTCGCGCTTGGATGCTGGCTGGGGCGGTGGCGATCTCTGTAAAAGGGATTCTATCGTTCATGGTTCGGTGCTCATCAGGCCTCGATCAGGCATGAGCACTATGGCGCTGAAGCTGTTATCAGCACAGGTTCAGATTTTACGATAAAAACCATATCAGATTTGCCGCATGGCCCCGCCAAGCCTCATATCACCGAGCCTGGCGCGCTGGCCTTCAGATGCCTGCGGCTATCCACCGCACCCGCCACGGTCAGTGCATCGGCCTCGGTTTCGGTAATGGGCACGCGTTGGCCGGCCAGTATGGCCACCGACATACGCAACTGTTCGTCGGTGATGATCTCGATATCCGGGCCTTCGCCCTCGATGCGCAGGCCTTCGCCGATCAGTGTGCAGCGGCGGGTGGTTTCGTCGATTTCAATGGGCATGGTGGGGTCCTCCCAGGGTGATTACAGGGTGGACCGCGGTCAGGGGCCAGTTGCTGCATCAGCAAGCTGAGCGGCACTTTGCAGTACGTGTGGCGGTCAACCATGCAGAGGGCAGGCCTGCTGACGTGGCGGGCGGATTCATGAAGCTCAAGCAGGGGAAACAACTGCGATGGATGTCATCTGGCAAGCAATCCAGGCGGAATTCGCCGATGTCACCGATGAGCGCGAGGTCACGCAAATCCTTGTGCGCTTGCTGATGGCTGCTGTGCTCGGCGCAGTACTGGGCTTCGAGCGCGAACACAAGGGCAAGTCTGCCGGGGTGCGTACCCACATGCTGGTGTCGCTGGGGGCCGCCCTGTTCGTACTGTCGCCCAGTATGGCGGGGGCTGATGAACAGGCACTCAGTCGGGTGATCCAGGGCATCGTTGCCGGTATCGGTTTTCTCGGTGCGGGTACCATTCTGAAGGGTAACGGCCAGGACACCAGCCATGTGAAGGGCCTGACGACCGCTGCCGGGCTATGGATGACGGCTGCCATTGGCACGGCCGCTGGCATGGGGCGCGAAGCCACGGCGCTGATCAGCACGGTACTGGCCCTGCTGGTACTGGGCACGATGCCGTTGCTGGTGGAGAAGGTCGAAGGGCAGGATGAGGAGAAGCAGAAGGAGGAAGAGGGCAGGAAGCACTGAGGGGAGCCGAAGCTCCCCTCAAAGCGTTGTTGCCTGCTCTTTTTTTATTATTGGGACCGGCCTTTTGTTGTTTTTGTCGGCTTGTCCTGGTGTTGCGGGCGACCCCCATGCGGGGTCAAGAGCAAACGTATTTTTTTGAGCGCTGACCTGCTTTCATCATTGCTGATCCGAACCTGGCTGCCGCTACCTTGAGGTAGTTTTATTGTTCTGTGCCAGACCGCGGGGCGAACCCCTGAAAAGCGTGTCGACTCCAAAAAAATCTGCTTGCTACGCCTCTGCCGTGTTGTTCTTGTTATGTCAGAGCCGTTACCTGTTGTTTTTATTGGGTATCGCGTTTTTTTTGTTCTTGTACCAAAGATATAGCAGGGTGCGTGCCAACTTTTAAAAACCCTTTAAAATCAATGACTTAAGAATTTTGGTTGACATCGCCCAGCCTGAAATTCTGCCGATTTGTTTCCCTGTTACCCGATTTTTTGCTGTGAAATGTGCGGGAGGTAACACTTCACCCACACCAATGTGACACCGGTGTGACCTATTGTGCGCTGCACGCCCGTGCTACCCGCGACCCGTTGTCGCGGCCCAGCACGCCGCTGATGCGCTGGCCGGCGGCTATCAGCCGGCCCAGGTCGATGCCGGTTTCAATGCCAAGCCCCTGCAGCAGGTACACAACGTCTTCACTGGCGATATTGCCGGTAGCACCCTTGGCGTAAGGGCAGCCGCCCAGCCCGGCTACCGAGCTGTCGAATACGCTGATGCCCTCGAGCAGGCTGGCATAGACGTTAGCCAAGGCCTGGCCGTAAGTGTCATGGAAGTGTCCGGCCAACTGCTCGCGCGGTACCTGGGCCGACACCACCTCGAACAGGCGTCGGGTGTCGCCTGCGGTGCCGGTGCCAATGGTGTCACCCAGCGAGACCTCGTAGCAGCCCATGTCGTGCAGGGCGCGGGCCACCGGGGCCACCTGCTCGGCGCTGACCTTGCCCTCGTAAGGGCAGCCAAGCACACATGACACATACCCGCGCACGCGTACGCCGTGGCTGCGCGCAGCGTCCATGATGGGTTCGAAGCGCTTGAGGCTTTCGCTGATCGAGCAATTGATGTTGCGTTGCGAGAACGCTTCGGAGGCGGCAGCGAACACCGCTACTTCCTTGACCCCGGCAGCGAGGGCGTCCTCGAAACCGCGCAGGTTCGGCGCCAGGGCGGCATACGTCACACCGGGGCGCTGCTGGATGCCGGCGAATACCTCGGCAGAGCCGGCCATCTGTGGCACCCACTTGGGAGACACGAAACTGCCCACTTCTATATAGGCCAGGCCCGCTTCGGTAAGGTCGTTGACCAGGCGTACCTTGTCGGCGACGCTGATGGGCTGGGCTTCGTTCTGCAGGCCGTCGCGGGGGCCGACTTCGACCAGACGGACGTGTTTGGGCAAGGACATGGCGGGTTTCCTGTGGCGTTCAGCGGTTGTCTTTGTTGTTCAGGGTGGCGGCCAGGGCTTGTTCGCAGCGCTCCTGGGCGGTGTCCAGTTCCAGTTGCATCTGGTGGATGTCCAGCATCTGCTGCTCCAGCTGGGCGCGGCGCTCGGCAATCTTCGCCAGCATGCTGTTGAGCTGTTTGAGGTTGCCGCTGGTGGGGTCGTACAGTTCGATCAGTTCGCGGCACTCGGCCAGGGAAAAGCCGATGCGTTTGCCACGCAGGATGAGCTTCAAGCTGACCTTGTCGCGCGGTGAATAGATGCGTTCCAGGCCACGACGCTCAGGGCTGAGCAGGCCCTGTTCTTCGTAGAAGCGGATAGCGCGGGTGGTGATGTCCAGTTCGCGGGACAGGTCGGAGATGCTGTAGGTCTGAGTGCTCATGCTCATGCTCGGGCTCGGCGTGGGGTATGCGGATATCCTGAGGGCAGGTTGACGTATACGTCAAGAAGAGGCCGCCAAGGATTATTCCGACAACCCTGATCTGCGATACGCATTGGGCGTTTGCCCACTCAAGCGCTTGAACCACCGGGCGAAGTAGGTCGGGTCGGTAAACCCCAGGCTGTCCGACAACTGCCCGATGCTCATCCGCGTGTAAATAAGGTTGCGTCGCGCCTCCAGCAACAACCGCTGGTGCACCACCTGCAACGCTGTCTGGCCACTCAGCGCCCGGCACAGCTGGTTCAGTTGCAAGCTCGGAACATTCAGCCGCGCGGCAAACGCTTCAACCGACAGATGCTCGCGGTAATGCGCTTCGACCAGGCGCAAGTATTGCCCCAACAACAGCCGGTCACGTTCATCACGGTTACGCGGTGCCTGCCCTTGCTGCTGACGGCGGCTGATCCACACCATCAGCGCGGTCACCAACGCTTCGAGCATCGCGGCGCGTGCCGGGGCACTGCCCTGGTACTCCTGCTGCAAGGTGTCGATCAGGCTGCGCAGGTGCACGCGGTCATGGCCCAACGGATAGCACGCAGGTTGTGCCAGCACCGTCAGTGGCGCGCCCAGGCGCTGTTCCAGGTTCGCTACAAGGGCAGTACCAAAGGTCAGGACATAGCCCTGGATATCGGCGCTGAAGCGAAAGCCATGCACGGTCATCGGTGGCACGACCTGGATCGCCGCTTCGCCGATGGCACTGCGCACCCCCTCGATCTCCACCTGGGCCTGGCCACGCTGTACATACAGCAGCTGGAACAGCTCGGCATGCTGGTGCGGCTTGATCTCCCAGTGATGCAGGCGGCTGCGTGCCGGGATCGACTCGCAGTGCAGCAGGTCGGTGCCGGGCCAGGCCTGATTTTCGCCATACAGCTTGAACAACGGGACGCCGGGGAGGGTGGATTTCATCTGGGTTGGCCTGTCCGTTAATCGAACGCTTTTCGTAAAAGTGCAGGTTTTTTATGGAATAGCACACTTAAACGGCGTTTTCTGCCAGTAAAAATGCAAGGGCAAACCCTAACAGCAGATGCCGCCCCGCTGCCAGTCCCGGGCCGGTATCGTCCGAACAGAGACAACAACAATGAAAACTCAGGTTGCAATTATTGGTGCAGGTCCGTCTGGCCTGCTGCTGGGCCAGCTGCTGCACAAGGCCGGTATCGATAACATCATCGTCGAACGCCAGACCGCCGAGTACGTACTAGGCCGCATCCGCGCCGGGGTGCTGGAGCAAGGCACGGTCGACCTGCTGCGCGAGGCCGGTGTGGCCGAGCGCATGGACCGTGAAGGCCTGGTGCACGAGGGGGTCGAACTGCTGGTTGGCGGGCGCCGCCAGCGTCTGGATCTCAAAGCCCTGACCGGCGGCAAGACGGTGATGGTCTACGGCCAGACCGAGGTCACCCGTGACCTGATGCAGGCCCGTGAAGCCAGTGGTGCGCCGATCATTTATTCAGCCGCCAACGTTCAGCCGCATGAATTGAAAGGCGAGAAGCCCTACCTGACGTTCGAAAAGGATGGCCGGGTGCAGCGGGTTGACTGCGACTATATCGCCGGCTGCGACGGCTTCCACGGCATCTCGCGGCAGAGCATCCCGGAGGGCGTGCTGAAGCAGTATGAACGGGTTTACCCGTTTGGCTGGCTGGGCCTGCTGTCGGACACACCGCCGGTCAATCACGAGCTGATCTACGCCCACCATGAGCGCGGTTTCGCGTTGTGTAGCCAACGCTCGCAAACACGCAGCCGCTACTACCTGCAGGTACCTTTGCAGGATCGGGTCGAGGAGTGGTCTGACGAGCGTTTCTGGGACGAACTGAAAGCCCGTTTGCCCGCCGAGGTAGCGGCGGACCTGGTCACAGGCCCCGCGTTGGAAAAAAGTATTGCGCCGCTGCGTAGCCTGGTGGTCGAACCCATGCAGTATGGTCACCTGTTCCTGGTGGGTGACGCTGCGCACATCGTCCCCCCTACGGGTGCCAAAGGCCTTAACCTGGCGGCCTCCGACGTCAACTACCTGTACCGCATTCTGGTCAAGGTGTACCACGAAGGGCGCGTCGACCTGCTTGCGCAATACTCGCCGCTGGCACTGCGCCGCGTGTGGAAGGGCGAGCGCTTCAGCTGGTTCATGACCCAACTGCTGCATGACTTCGGTAGCCACAAGGACGCCTGGGACCAGAAGATGCAGGAAGCTGACCGCGAGTACTTCCTGACCTCGCCGGCGGGCCTGGTGAACATTGCCGAGAACTATGTGGGGCTGCCGTTCGAGGAGGTTGCCTGAGGGCTGCGAGCTACGGGTCAGGCGTTTTTCACCAAACCTGGGTAGGACAGCCTTGTGTTGCGAAGAGGCCATCACTGGCGAAATGCTCTCCAGTTTGTCCGGACGCTTCGCAGTACAAGGCTGCTGTGCTCAGATTAAGCTTCGCGCTGAAAATGGAAGGCTGATTTTAAGCGTTGGCAACTGGCATATTTGTCAGTGGTGACGACGCCGCTATTTCGATACGGTGCAGAGGCCACCTCGGATAAATGCTTGCGGTAGAAGGTGGAGTGTCGATTGTCTTTTAACATGGAACGTAGAGAGGGCACCACGATGAGCGAACTCCCCACCACAAGTTTTTTGATCTTCCATGATCCACACGCGCCTTACCTGGTCGAGACACTTGATCCGAAGGAAGTGGCGCAGCTTGAAGCCGACCATGAGAAATCCAAAATAGACGACATTGAACAACTGAAAGCGCAATTTTTACAGATGGAACGGGAAAAAATGCTCCCCAAGGAGGATCAGGAGGCGCTTTACAACGCCAGACACGCCAAAGCAGATCTTACAGACCCTGTGAGTGAGTGGGGCCCGTGGGGCGAGTTGAGGAATGTATCTATTTCAAGTGTGCCTCATGACTTGGAGCCTGAGACACCAGAGTCTCCAGCTGAGGTGGAGGCGCTTCAAATCAAGATCGACGCTCTTGAGCGACAGGCCCGTCAATACGCGTTAGATCCAGCGATAGAATCTCGTTTGGACGAGGTCGTTCAAGCCGTCCAGGCCCTCAGCGCCGATGAAGATGATGCTCAGAAATACATTAGATATACTTTCCCCCGCGATGATGAAGCGTACTGGCGAAACTACGCTTTGTTGGTGCACAAAATTGTAAGTGCTAAATTTGAACTGCCGGATTTTCGGTATTCTCCCTCCTTAAGTCCCGACCGCTTCGTGTTAATCAGGCGCGACGGTACTTTGGGTATCAATATGGCCGATGAACTGAAAGCCCAGCCTTTACTAAAGTTCGAAGTGGTCGACGGTTGGTCCGCAGATGAAAGGTGGGGTGGTTATCTTCGCGTCTCAAGCTCAACTGAAAAGGGCAAGTACCTCTACACGAGAGACACATTGGATGAGGGCGCGTTTTTTAAGAATGACAGTCTAGATAACGATGACAGTGGGTGGGTAGAACTGACTAGCTCTGAAGGGGCCAAAATCACGTTTTGCAAAGTGGGAAACCATTACGAAATCTGGCAGAGCCTCAAGTCCGAAATCTTCGGGCCCACGACCCGGTGGTTGACCGTGGTTGACGGCCGGCTGAAATTTGTAATGGAGGGATCCTCAGCTAAGTGGAACATTGTGTCTACAGACGTAGACTAATCGTCGCCTATCGAACGCGGGGGCATGGGGTGCGGGTTGTGGCGCTTTTAGGATTGAGTGCCGTGTGGACGTTGCTCGATCTCAAGCACGCAGAACACCTGTTGATGTGCACTGCAGCCCCTTGGACGTTTTGCGCAAAGGCTTGAAGTCAGGTCCACTCCTGGCCCACAGTGCCCTGCTGAATAAAAAGAGGCAGGAAGCAAGCGATGAAGTTCTCTATCCCACTGATCAGAACGCTGTGCCTAATGGCCATCAGCGGCTCGGTCGGTGCCGACCAGGTATTGCCCACGCCACCGGAACTGGCCTCCGGCTACCGCAGCGGTTTGCAGCCGGTGCACGCCAGCCGGCACATGGTCGCCGCAGCCAACCCGCTGGCCAGTGAAGCGGGGCGGGCGATGTTGCGTGCCGGCGGCAGTGCGATTGACGCCGCCATCGCCATGCAGATGGTGCTGACACTGGTCGAGCCACAGTCCAGTGGGATCGGTGGCGGGGCGTTCATCCTGTACTGGGATGGCAAGCGCGTGCAGGCATTCGACGGGCGTGAGGCAGCACCTGCGGCGGTGACGGAAAAGCTGTTCCTGCAAGCCGATGGCACACCCATGCCGTTCCGGGTGGCGCAGATCGGTGGGCGGTCGGTGGGCGTGCCCGGGGTGCTGCGTGCCCTGAAGCAGGCCCACGAGCAGCACGGCAAGTTGCCCTGGCACGCCCTGTTCGCCCCGGCCATCGCCTTGGCACGCAACGGCTTCGCGGTTTCCGAGCGCCTGCACACACTACTGGCCGGGGACCCCTACATTGCCCGCTCACCCGCAATGGCCCGTTACTTCCTGGATGAACAGGGCAGGCCGCTGGCCGTGGGTACAATCCTGCGCAACCCTGAGTTGGCACAGACCTTGGAGCAGATCGCCGCACAGGGGCCCGAGGTGTTCTACAGCGGTGAAATTGCCGAAGCCATTGTCGCCAAGGTGCGTGGCCATGCCAATGCCGGGTATCTGTCGTTGCAGGACTTGCAGCAGTACCAGGCCAAGGAGCGCGAGCCGTTGTGCGGCCCCTACAAGGCCAGGCAGATCTGCGGCATGCCGCCACCCTCATCGGGTGGGGTGACCGTGCTACAGACCTTGGGCCTGCTCGACGCCGTGCAGCGCACCGCGCCGCAACGCGACCTGGCAGCGCTGCGACCGCTGGCCACCTCGTCCCCGGCCCGCCTGGAAGCCCCGCCGTTGGCCGTGCACCTGATCGCCGAGGCCGAGCGCCTGGCCTACGCCGATCGCGCTCAGTACCTGGCCGACAACGACTACGTGCCCGTCCCGGTCAAGGCCCTGACCGATTCTGCTTACCTGGCCAGCCGCGCGGCGCTGATCGGCGAGCACAGCATGAAGCGCGCCCGTCCGGGCCAGCCGCAAGGAGCGGACCTGGCGCTTGCGCCCGACCGCTCGCCACTGCGCATCTCCACCTCTCACCTCAGTGCGGTGGATGACAACGGCCAGGCCCTGGCCATGACCACCTCGGTGGAGGCCGCATTTGGCTCGCACCTGATGGTCAAGGGCTTCCTGCTCAACAATCAGCTGACCGACTTCTCGTTCATCCCCCACGAGCACGGCAAGCCGGTGGCCAATCGGGTGCAGCCGGGCAAACGGCCGCTGTCGGCCATGGCGCCGACGTTGGTGTTCTCGCGTGCCACGGGCGAGTTTGTCGCGAGCCTCGGTTCGCCGGGTGGTTCGCAGATCATCGGTTACGTGAACAAGGCGCTGGTCGGCCTGCTGGATTGGCGGCTCGACCCGCAGCAGGCCGCCGACCTGCCCAACTTCGGCAGCCGCAATGCCGGCACCGAAGTGGAAGCAGGGCTGAGCAGCCCGGCGCTGATCCGCCAGTTGGCAGCCTGGGGCCATGAGGTGACACCGATGACCATGACCAGCGGCATGCAGATCATCCAGCGCAGCGGCGAGGGTTGGTCAGGCGGTGCCGATCCCCGGCGGGAAGGAGTGGCCCTCGGTGACTAGCCGTGATAGAACGCAGACTTGCCATTCAGTAGTTGAATATCTAGATGTCTATCAGCGTGAAATCGAATAGGGCTCTGTTCGACCTCGACCTGCTGCGCGCCATTGTCGTGGTGGCAGACTGCGGCAGCTTCACCACCGCTGCCGCGCGGCTGCATTCGACCCAGTCGACGATCAGCCAGAAGGTGCGCCGCCTGGAAGACATGGTCGGCCACCGCTTGTTGGTGCGGGGCAACCGTGACGTACTGCCGACCGACGCCGGGCAGACCTTGCTCGGCTATGCCCGGCACATGCTGGCCCTGAACGATCAGATGCTTGAAGCCCTGGCCGGGGCGATGGTGGGCACCACGGTACGGCTTGGCGTGCCCGAGGACTTCGTGGGCGGGCGTACCACCAATGCACTGTCGGCATTCAGCCGGCTGCACCCACAGGTGAAGCTCGAAGTGACCAGTGGTTTGTGCCGTGACCTGAGCCAGGCCTATGACAATGGCGAACTTGACCTGGTGCTGCTCAAGCAGCGGCGCAACAGCCGTGAGGGCGTGGCCTGTTGGCCAGAGCGTCTGCAGTGGATCGACAGTGCGCGCACGCCCGCCTTCGAGCTGGACCCGATCCCGTTGGTCACCTTTCCGCCACGCGGCCTGTACCGCGAGGACATGATCAACGCCATCGAAGGCATGGGCCGGCGCTGGCGCATCAGCTTTACCAGCTCTAGCCTCAGTGGCATCCAGGCTGCGGTCGCCGATGGCATGGGTATCAGCCTGCTGCCGCCCAGGGCGGCCACCGGCGAGCACAGGGTGTTGGGGGCCGGGCAAGGGCTGCCGGAGGTCGACAGCTATGAGATCGTCATCGTGCACCGGCCGACGGCGGATGTGATGGTCAAGGCGCTGGCTGAGGTGATGACGCAGTTGCTGGCGGGCGGTGGGATCTGACGATCTGTGGTCGATGCGCTTGTACATGACCCAAAGCCCACACACACACTTTCGACCAACCCGATTCAATATCAGGCAACCCGTCGGATACGCCTTTTGCCAGCGCGGCCTCGGGTGTGGCTGAACAGGTCTTTCGGGTCGTCCTCCACCCACGGCACCAGGTCGATCTTGGTGCCCATCCCGCGCTTTTCGGCTTGCTGTAGTACGTACCGTAGTACGGTGTAGTCTTCGAGGGCGAAGCCCACCGAATCGAATACAGTGACCTGGCTGTCGTTTTGGCGGCCCTCGGTTTCTCCGCGCAGCACGCGCCACAGGTCGACCACCGGAAAGTCCGCCGGCAGCTGCTGGATCTCACCTTCGATACGGGTTTGTGGCTCGTACTCGACGAACACCCGCGCGTTGCGCAGCACATCGGCGTGCAGCTCGGTTTTGCCAGGGCAGTCACCACCCACGGCGTTCAGGTGCATACCGGGCTCCAGCATGTCGGGGGTAATGATGGTGGCGTAGGCCTTGTCGGCCGTTACCGTGGTGATGATGTCCACGCCTTTCACTGCCTCGGCTACCGAGCTGGCCCGGCGGATGGTCAAGCCGCTGTATTCCTTGAGGTTGGCGATAAGCTTGGCGGTGGCCAGCGGGTCGGTGTCGTAGGCGACGATTTCTTCGATGCCCAGGTGCTTGTGGAAGGCCAGGGCCTGGAATTCGCTTTGCGCGCCGTTGCCGATCAGCGCCATCTTGCGCGCGTTCGGGCGGGCCAGTGCCTGGGCTGCCATCAGCGAAGTCGCTGCGGTGCGCAGGGCGGTGGCGATGGTCAGTTCGGACAGCAGCACCGGGTAACCGGAGTCGACATCGGCCAGTACACCGAAGGCCATCACCGTATGCAGGTTGCGTGCAGTATTGGCCGGGTGGCCGTTGACGTATTTGAAGGCATAGCGGCTTTTGTCGGCGACCGGCATCAGTTCGATCACGCCCACTTCCGAGTGGCTGGCAACGCGCGCGGACTTGTCAAACGCCTGCCAGCGTTTGAAATCGTCCCGCAGGGCAGCGGCAAGCTCGCCAATAAACGGCGCTACGCCAATGTCATGCACCAAGTCCGACATGGTTGGAACATCAATGAAATACGTCATGCTCTTGCACCTTGTTATTGTGCGCTTGCCCAGCAGTGCGGGGTCAGCGCTTGAGATTATCGAAGTGAAGCCGCATGAACATTTTGATGACAGGTTGCGTCAATCGGAAGCAGGCAGGTTGTCAGTTTCGTCAGGCTTCTGGACAATCTGCCAACCCAACGTAGCAATCTGATTATTTGGCGGGCTTATGGACACGATCGATCGGGAACTGATTGCACTGTTGCGGGACAACGCACGTACCCCTGTGCTGACCCTGGCGAAGAAGCTGAAGGTGGCCAGGGCAACGGTGCACAACCGCATCACCCGGCTTGAAGAGCAGGGTGTGATCATCGGTTACACGGTACGTTTGCGCTCCGATGCGCTGGACCAGGGAGTGCGGGCAATCACCAGCATCGGCATCAGCGGCCACCATGCCGCAGAGGTCAAGCACGCGTTGCGCGGGCATCCCAATGTGGTGGCCATCCACACCACCAATGGCCGCTGGGACCTGATGGCAGAGTTGCGCGCCGACACCCTCGAAGCGTTCGACCGGGCGCTGAACGCCATCCGCTCGATCCCGCATATCGAGAACACCGAGACCAGCATCCTGCTTTCGACCTACAAGATGTGACCGCTGAGCCAGAGAGGGGTATTGCATAAAAAGCTGCCGGCCCTGCTGCAGTCGGTCTACGGCCTGCCGGCACTTCAAGGTTGGCGCTCAGCCACCGCTCGCAACGTACGCAACGTCACCACCGGCGTATCCACCACAAACCGGTTGGCCAACCACCCCGGCACATCCCCGGCAGGGGCGGCCTGCAACTGGTAGGTCACCTCGGTCACCCGGTCACCCAGCGGTTTCATCTGCCACACACCACTCAGGTGCTCTACCCGGATCAGTCCGTCAACCTTGGGGATCCTGTCGGGATCGGCGCGCAGGTGGCGCACCAGGGTACCGTCGACCAGGCGTTCGCTGGTCACTTTCAGCACGATGTCCCGTGGCCTCGCCGGCCAAGGCAGCTGGGTGGTCAGGTACACCCAGGTGTTGTCACCCTCCACATCCAGCAGGCGCATCTGGTCACAGGCGTACAGCCACTTGCAGGCCACCCGCAGGTTATCCTGCAGGTCAGTGAGCGTGCGCACGCTGGCTTTCATGGTGCTGACACCACGAAACTGCTGGTAGGACGAGGCCCCTGCGCTGCTCACGTAAACGCGAATGCCTTCGCGGTCGTAGGCCAGGCGCCAGTCATCGGCGGCCAGGGCAGAGGTGCACAGCAGCAAGGCAGCGAGCAGCAGGCAGCGGTTCATGGCCGGTACCCTGCAAGGGTGGGTATTTCAGTATGCGCGGCAAACAGAAAGCCCGCCAGGTTGGCGGGCTTGCGGGCATCAGCCTGGGCTTAGCGCTTAGGGTTCAGTGTCAGGTGTACGTGACGGTTCACGTCCTTGTACAGCAGGTAGCTGAAGTTGCCTGGGCCGCCGGCGTAGCAGGCTTGCGGGCAGAAGGCACGCAGCCACATGAAGTCGCCGGCTTCCACTTCGACCCAGTCCTGGTTCAGGCGGTACACCGCCTTGCCTTCCAGCACGTACAGGCCGTGTTCCATCACGTGGGTTTCTGCGAACGGAATCACACCCCCCGGCTGGAAGGTGACGATGTTCACGTGCATGTCGTGGCGCATGTCGGCCATGTCGACAAAGCGGGTGGTTTTCCAGCGGCCTTCGGTGCCCGGCATTTCGATGACGGTGGCGTTGTCGCGGTGGGTGACGAAGGATTCCGGTACGTCCAGGCCTTCAACCTTCTGGTAGTGCTTGCGCAACCAATGGAAGGTGACGTTGGACTTGCTGTTGTTGCGCAGGCTCCACTCGGCGCCCGGGGCCAGGAAGGCGTAGCCACCAGGTACCAGGGTGTGGTGTTTGCCTTCGACGGTGATGTCCAGTTCGCCTTCGACGATGAACACCACGGCTTCCGCATCGGCGTCCAGCTCTGGGCGCTCGCTGCCGCCTTCCGGGGCCAGTTCGACGATGTACTGGGAGAACGTTTCGGCAAAACCGGTCAGCGGGCGGGCGATAACCCACATGCGCATCTTGTCCCAGAAGGGCAGGTGGCTGGTGACGATGTCACGCATCACGCCTTTGGGGATGACGGCATAGGCTTCGGTGAACATGGCACGGTCAGTCAGCAGCTCGGTTTGAGCCGGGTGCCCACCGTGGGGGGCGAAGTATGAATGGTTCGACATGGACGATCTCGACTTGTTGTTCTCTCCCCATGCCTTGAACCGCACCGGCCGGTGCGGCGCAGGGGATGTGGCCACAGAATAGGGTCGAGTGCGTGGCATCCACAAATTAAATGTTGGAATACCCGGTATTTGATCACTGAATGCTGACCTGACGTCCAACGTGCCGTTCGGGCAGCTGGCCGCCGCGGCCGAACAGCTTGTGGCGCAGGGGGCCCTCGGTGTAGCTCAGCGGGTAGCGGCCGCGCCGTTGCAGCTCGGGCACCAGCAGGTCGACTACATTGGCCAGGTCGTCCGGTTGCACGGCGTAGGTCAGGTTGAAACCGTCGATGCCGGTATGGTCCAGCCAGGTTTCCAGCTGGTCGGCCACCTCGCTGGCAGCGCCGATCAGCACGGGGCCGCGACCGCCCAGGCCAACGAACTCGGCGGCTTCGCGTACGGTCCAGCGGCGAGTGGGGTCGGCGGCGGTAAAGGCTGCGAGGGCGGCACGGCCAGCATCGTTCTCGACGTACTCGATCGGTGCATCGGGGTCGAGGCCGGCGAAGTCGATACCGGTCCAGCCAGACAGCAGCGCCAGGGCAGCGTCCAGGTCGACATAGCGGCGATAGTCGTTAAAGCGGGCCTCGGCCTCTTCCCGCGTGGGGGCGACGATCAACAGCGCCTGGGCGTAGATCAGCACTTCGTCACGGCCACGCCCGGCCGCTTCGCAGGCCTGGCGGATGCCGTCGGCGTAGCGGCGCAGCACCGTCGGCGTTGGCCCGCTGATGAACACGCATTCGGCATGCCGTGCGGCAAACTGCTGACCGCGTGCCGACGCACCGGCCTGGAACAACACCGGGGTGCGTTGCGGCGACGGCTGGCACAGGTGCATGCCAGGCACCTGGAAGTGCTCGCCCACATGGTTGATCGGGTGTACCCGCGAGGGTTCGATATAGCGCCCGCTTTCACGCTCCAGCAGCACGGCGTCGTCGTCCCAGCTTTTCTCCCACAGTTTGTACAGCACCTGCAGGTATTCCTCGGCCAGGTCGTAGCGTTGGTCGTGGCCCAGTTGATGCGCCAGGCCGAGGTTGCGCGCAGCGCTGTCCAGATACCCGGTGACGATGTTCCAGCCGACCCGGCCATTGCTCAGGTGGTCGAGCGTGGACATGCGCCGGGCGAAGGGGTAGGGGTGTTCGTAGGTCAGCGAAAAGGTGACACCAAAACCCAGGTGTTCGGTCACCCCGGCCATTGCCGGCACCAGCAGCAGCGGATCATTGACCGGCACCTGCACGCCACCGCGCAGGGCGGCTTGCGGGCTGCCTTGATAGACGTCTAGATACCCAGCACATCGGCGATGAACAGGGCGTCGAACAGGCCGCGTTCGAGCAGGCGGGCCAGGTCGGTCCAGTAGCTCAGGCGGTTGAACGCCACACTGGTGTTGCGCGGATGGCGCCACAGCCCAGGGGACTGGTGGCTGGCAGCGTTCATGCTGAAGGCGTTGAAGCGGATCGGGCGAGGCATGGTCAGCGCGCTCCGTTCAAGGCAACACAGAGGCCGGGTAGACCGCTTCGGCCACCTGTAGCTTGCGTGGAATCAGGCCCAGGCCCTGGAAGGTGTCAGCCAGCTTCTGTTGTTCGGCAACGATCTGCGGGGTGATAGCGACGGCGTTGTAGTTGCGCCGTTCGCTGGCCACTTCCAGCACCTGGGTGCTGATCCCCAGCTGCGGTGCCAGCAGCGCGGCCACTTCGGCAGGCTTGGCGTTGGCCCACTGGCTGACCTTGCCCAGCTCGGCAAAGAAGGTTTTCAGCAGAGCACGGTGCTGGTCGGCAAAGCTGGCTGTGGACAGGTAGAAGGTGCGGTTGTTGGACAGGCCGCTGCCGTCGCGCAGGTTCTTCAGCCCTGGCTGGCTTTCTGCGGCGGCGAGGAACGGGTCCCAAAGGGTCACGGCCTGCACGCTGCCCGATTGCAGGGCGGCCACGGCATCGGCGGCATTGTTGACGTATGCGGGGGTAATGTCCTTGTAACTGAGCCCAGCCTGCTGCAGGGCTACGGCCAGCAGGTACTGGGCATTCCAGCCGCGGCCCGTGGCCACACGCTTGCCTTTCAGGTCCTGCACACTGGCCAGGTGGTCCTGCTCGCGCACGACCAGGCCGATGCCGCGTGGGTAGGGTTGTTCGGCAGCCAGGTAGACCACAGGCTTGCCTGCGGCCTGGGCGAACACCGAGGGGGCATCGGCTGCGTGGCCGAGGTCGATGGCGCCGGTGCTCAATGCCTCCAGTAGCTGGGGGCCGGCGGCGAACTCATGCCAGCTGACCTTCACACCTTGCGGTGCCAGGGCCTTCTCCAGGGCGCCGCTGCCTTTGAGGATGTTGATGCTGTTGAATTTCTGGTAGCCGATGCGCAGTGTCCTGGCGTCGTCGGCAATGGCTTCGGACCAGGGCAGCAGGGCGCTGGCGACGCTGGCCAGCAAGCCGCCGATCAGCAGGCGGCGTAGCGGGGAGAAAGCATGTTTGGGCATGGGCATTGCTCCTTGAATCGGGTGAGAGGCGATCTGCCCAGACTAAGGAGGTGGCGTTTGGCTTTCAATTTATATATTCCAGTTTGTTAGGTTGTTTTGTTATTTTTATATCCTTTTGTTTGTATGGGCTTGGCGTCTATCGTTGCAGGAGCGGCCATGGGCCGCGAAAGGCTTGCCGATGGCCAAGGCATGATGGCTACCCGACCAACAGCGTGCTTCCCTGCATGGCCGCGCTAACGGATAATCCCGGCATTCCAATAAACAGCCTGTGAGTGGGTATGAGTGATTCCGTAGTCGGCCTCGGCCAGCCTGAAACCGAAGGGGTGCGCAAAACGCGCAAGAACAACCCTGAGAAAACACGCGAGGACATCCTCCAGGCCGCCATCAACGAGTTCGTTCAGCAAGGGCTGGCCGGCGCCCGCGTCGACGCCATCGCCGAACGCACCGCCACTTCCAAGCGCATGATCTACTACTACTTCGGCAGCAAGGAGCAGCTGTATTGCGAGTGCCTGGTGAAGTTGTACGGGGATATCCGCAAGACCGAACAGAGCCTGGACCTGGAGTCGTTACCGGCTGAGCAGGCGATCCGCCGGCTGGTGGAGTTCACCTTCGATCACCATGACCGCAACGTCGATTTCGTGCGCATCATCTGCACCGAAAACATCCACTATGGCGAGTACGTCAAGCAGTCGCCGGCCATTCGCGAAATGAGCAGCCTGGTGCTGGAGGCCTTGGGCAACACCCTGCGCCGTGGCGTTCAGGAAGGCGTGTTCCGCGCTGGCATCGAGGTCATCGACCTGCACATGCTGATGAGCTCGTTCTGCTTCTACCGAGTGTCGAACCGCCATACCTTTGGCGAGATCTTCCAGATCGACCTGTCTGATGAGCAAATAAAGCTGCGCCACAAAGCCATGATCTGTGATGCGGTGTTGCGGTACATCCAGCTCGAGCCTCGTACCTGAGATTGCTCGAGCGCCTGGGCTGGCTCAAAGGGCCTCGGTCACTCGCCCAGCCGTTGCTCGCGCGACGGCGGGTAGCCGAAATACGCCGCATAGCACTTGCTGAAGTGCGACACCGAGACAAACCCGCAGGCCACCGCCACTTCCATCACCGACAGGTCGGAATACTGCAGCAGCCGGCGGCTCTTGGTGATGCGCAGCTCCATGTAATAGCGCCGGGGCGACGTGCCCAGCTGGGCCTGGAACAGGCGGTCGATCTGCCGCCGCGAGCGCCCGCTGTAGGCGGCCAACTGGTCGAGGCTGAGGGTTTCCTCGAGGTTGTTCTCCATCAGCTCGACAATGGTGCGCAGGTGCAGGCTCATGGACTTCTTCGCCCCAGGACCCACCTGGCGGTAGCGCGCACCGGAGAATGAAAGGATTTCCTCGACGCCTTCGGCCAGGCCATCACCATACAGCCGGCGTACCAGGCCCAGCATCAGCTCCATGGCGCCATTGGGGCTGGCGGCGCTGAGGCGGTCACGGTCGAGGGTAAAGCTGGCCGGGGTGATGCGGGTTTGCGGGCTGCGCTCCGACAGGCTGGCACGTTGCTCGGGGTGGATGCTGCAACCGTAGTCGTCCAGCACCCCGGCACGGCCAAGGAACCAGGCGCCGTTCCACAAGCCGCCCAAGGCCATGCCGTGGGCGGCGCAATCGTTTAGCAGGCGATCGAGTTCCGGGTACTTGAGTGGTGTGCGCAAGCCGCCGCAGACCACCAGCAGGTCCAGCTCCTTCAGCGCCGCAGCGGACAGCTCGGTGGCCACCAGTTCCAGCCCCAGGTCGCTGAGCACCCGGTCGCCGTCCAGCGACAGCGGGGTGAACTGGAAGCTGTCGGCACGTAGCAGGTTGGCCGTGACCAGTACGTCCATGGCCACCGTGAAACTGGCCATCGAGAAGTGTTCGAGCAGGATGAAGTCGACCCGATAGGGCGCCTGGGCATTGGCGCCGCTTGTTTTGAGCCGTAGCATGTTGCTGGTGCTGGTCTTTTGGCTGAACTGGCGTGGCGTGGGCACTCTGAACTCCGCTTCCTGGCTGGCCCGCAGAGTGTGGACGGTGCCCGGAGGAAAGACAATCTCCCCGGTGGCTGTGTCGTATTACAGGTCGTGTTCAGGCAAACCAGCCTGTCCTGGTGCTTTACCGCTATGCTGACCTCCCGTCATTGAGGATGCGCCTGATGAGATATGCCGCTGTAGTGTTGCTCAGCCTGTTGCCGTTGCTGGCCAACGCCTTGGAGCAGGGCGACAAGCTCGCCCCGTTTACACTGCTCGACCAGTACGACCAGGCCTACAGCCTTGGTGCCGACACGCAGATTTTACTGGTGGCGCGCGATATGGACGGTGCCAAGCTGGTCAAGGCGGCACTGGCCGAGCAGCCCAAGGGCTACCTGGAAGCACGCGCCGCTGTATTCGTGGCCGACATTCAGCGCATGCCTGCGCTGATCAGCAAACTGTTCGCGGTCCCGGCCATGCGCGATTACAGCTACCGGGTGCTGCTCGACCGTGATGGGCGAGTGGCCAGCCGGTACCCCGGGCAGGAGGGCCAGGTGCAGTGGTTGCAACTGCAGCAGGGCGTGCTGGTCAGCCAGCGGGCGTTCACCGATGCAGCGGCGTTGAAGGCTGCACTGGAGAATGCACCACGGCAATGAGGCCCTATCGCCGCGCCTGCAAAAAGGCGCGGTGAGTCAAATCAATCTGAACCCTCAGCGCTTGCAGCAACCCAACCCAATACATGCCATTGGGAGAGCGCTCATGGAAATCGGTACGATCTGGATCATCATCGCGGCCTTGGTCATTCTGCTGGAGATCTGGGCCATCTGGCACATCATCGGCAGTGAACGGCGCGCCGAGCGCAAGATGCTGTGGATCGTCTTCGTGGTCTACGCACCCTTCCCCGGTTTGCTGTTCTGGGCCTGGCGCGGTCCGAGGGCGGTGAAGGGCAGGGCGGTGTTGCAGGAAAAATGACGGTTTGCGGCCTCGGGCGCGGGGGCGCCTGAGGCCGTCGAGGGTCATTTGGGCAGGATGTCGAAACGCATGGCAGGACCCAGCCCGTCCACCATCAGGCAGCCGTAGAACTTCACGGTGGACAGTACGCGCAGTTCCTTGAGCGCGTCATGGATGTAATCGCGGACCAGCTTTTCAGCCTCCCGCTTGCGGTCAGCGAGGGTGGTGCCATTGAGTGTGATCATGCCAAGCAGCGTGGTTTCAATGTGCTCGACGGTGTCCAGGCCGAGCTTTTCCCGCAGATGCAGACGTGCCTGTGCCGCATCGGTTTCATCGTACGCAGGGTTGTGCGGTTTGATGGTGTAGGCCAGCTGAAAATCAAATTTGCTCATTGGTTTTCCTTCTTGGTTAAAGGCCTCCATGCCGGGCTTTGCAATCTAAGGCCTGACAGCCGCTGCGCAAACACACGCTTGGTTCCAACATGACGATGCCTTGTACGAAATGTCCTACTTCAGGCTTGACCTCGAGTTAACTTAAGGTCCGATACTCCGACGCTCTTCCAACCGAGCGAGGGCTTGTCGTGACCCCATCAAGCGCATTCCAGCTAAGCAACCCCGAAGGCCTCTACGACCCCAGTGGCAACGCCTACTCCCATGTCGCCGAAGTGCGCGCTGACAGCCGTCTGCTGTTCATCGCCGGTCAGGGTGGGGAGGATAGCCAGGGCCAGTTGTCACCTGTGTTCGCCGAACAGGCCCGGCAGGCGCTGGCCAACCTGGAGCGGGCCCTGGCGTCGAAAGGTGCCAGCCTGGCCCAGGTGTTCAAGCTGACCCTGCTGATTGTCGAGCACTCCGAAGCGCGCCTGCACCAATGGGTGGCTGAGGCCGACAGGGCCTGGGGAGCGCACATGAAACCGACCTGCACGCTGATACCGGTGCCCCGGCTGGCACTGGACGGCATGCTGGTGGAGATCGAAGCAGTAGCCGCCGTCTTGCTCAAAACCTGAAAAGCCGGCTCGGTCGCCCGTGGGCGCGGGTTTACCCGCGAACACCGGCGTAGCCGGTGCCATCCTCACGGTGGTTCTTCCTTGTATATCGGTGCCGGTCCTGACTAAATGCCGCTATAACAACAATCCCACTCAGAGGTGACCACACCATGAGTACAGGCACGACCACGCTTACTGACCGCAAGACCAGCGCCTGGCTTTGGCCTGCCCTTTTCAGTCTGGTGGCGTTTGCCGCCAACTCGGTGTTCTGCCGGCTGGCGCTGAAAGACGGGGCCATCGACCCGGTATCCTTCACCGCGGTACGCCTGGCCAGTGGAGCGCTGTTTCTGCTGTTGCTGATTCGCCTGCGCAGCCCGGTGCACACCATGGGCGGCAGTTGGTGGGGCGGCTTGGCCCTGTTCCTGTACGCGTTCCTGTTTTCTGCGGCTTACCTGCAACTGGGGGCAGGGGTGGGGGCGTTGTTGCTGTTCGGTGCCGTGCAGATCACTATGTTCGGCTTCGCGTGGTACAGGGGCGAACACATCACGGTACGCATGCTGCTGGGCATGCTGATTGCCTTTACCGGCCTACTGGTGCTGCTGTTGCCTGGCGTCTCGGCGCCGCCGTTGGCCAGTGCCTTGCTGATGGCCCTGTCCGGTGTGGCCTGGGGGGTGTATACGCTACTGGGCAAAGGCTCGCCCAGGCCGCTGGCCGACACTGCCGGCAATTTTGCCCGCAGCTTGCCGTGCCTTGTGCTGCTGCTACCGATGCTGTTGCTGGGTGCCGGCCCGCACCTCACGCCACTTGGCTTGTTGTATGCCTTGGGTTCCGGTGTGCTGGCTTCTGGCGCAGGCTATGCCGTTTGGTATGGCGTGGTCAGGCAGATCAGTGCGCAACAGGCGGCGACCCTGCAACTGAGTGTGCCGGTGATTGCCGCCCTGGGCGGGGTTGCCCTGATTGGCGAACCGGTGTCATTGCGCTTGTTGATCGCCTGTGTGGTGGTGTTGGGCGGCATTGCCCTGGCGCTGGCGCCGCGCCGTTAAAAAAAGCTGCGCTGGGCCTTGAATGTGACCACGCTGTCGCAATAGGTATTGATGCCCGAATAGGCATCGCAGCTCGCGCCACTGAGGCTGGAGTTGCTGTAGATCAGGTTCAGGTCGATGCCCAGCCAGGGCCGCGACAGCTCCAGCGACCAATCGGAAAAGGTATTCACCTGGCTGCCATCGCCAATGGTGAACGGCGTGCCCAGGCGGTGGTGGGCGAGCTTGACGGTGAAGTCGACGTCGAACATCGGCAGATGGCCGAAGTCGGCGAACAGCGTGCCCGTGCGGTTGTCGGGGTTGTCGCGCAGCGCCCCGCCGAAGCGGCTGCCCAGCACCGAGATCCCCCCATACAGGGCGTAGCTGTCGGGGCCTGCGATATTGGGCTGACTGTAATGGATCAACCCTACCTCGTAGCCCAGGCTGCTGTCGAAATGGTGCTTGTAGCCCAGGTAGCTGTCCAGGCGCAGGGTCGAGTTGGGGGTGACGCCCATGCTTGGGGCGTACTGGCCCAGGTACCAGCCATTGGGGTGGCTGAGGTCGAGTCCGCCATGGAATGCGCCAACGGCACTGGGTGAGATAAGCCCTTGCGCCATGCTGCGTGAGGGGGTGGTGCCGAGTGTGAAGTCGAAATCGCCCAGTTGGCGTTTCATCTGCTGGGCTTGCGACGCGGGGCTTAAAAGCAGCGCAGCACTCAGCAACAGAAGGGGCCTGATCATGGTCTCCGTCCTGGAAGGCTTGCGGTTGAGCGGTAGAGGATACCTGCGCAGGTGGAGGGAGGGAACCGCCGGTTAGCCCGTTCAGCCTTTGGTCGAAGGTTCAGCGTCGGCAGCTTCGGTCACGACAGGCAGGTTACCGGCACGCAGGATCACCCGCCGTTGCTGCTCGTAATTGTCCAGTGACAGGCCGCGGCGCTGCAAGGCTTCCAGTTGCAACTGGCGAGTTTCCTCGGCGGTGTACGGGCGCAGTTCAGGGTGGCTGGCACAGCCGCTGATCACGGCGATGGCAGAAGCGACAAGGGTGGCGGACAGCTGGCGGGCCAAGGTGTTCATCGGTTAGCTCCAGGGCAGTCTAGGAAGCAGCGTGGGGATGGCGCTAGGTTATGCGGCCACAGCGTTCGGTAGAAATTGCCCTGCTCGATAGTGACTATCGACGGTTCCAGCGAAGTCCACCTATAGACTCGAACGCATCAACCATCCCACCTTTGAAGCGCGAAAAGTTTGCGTCCCCTCGTCTGGTCAAAAGCACTGCCATTGCTACCCTTAACCCACGCGGTCTGACCTCATGGGGATAAGCGATGCGCATGCCATTGTTTGCTGTCCTGTCGGCACTGCTTTGCCTGAGCGCTGCCCCTGGCCTGGTGCAGGCCGCAGACGTGCCCGCGCCGGATCCGGCGCCTTCCGCTGCCACGCTCGTAGCCAAGGACCCGGTGTTCTCCCAGGAGCAACTGGACCAGATGCTGGCCCCCATTGCCTTGTACCCTGATCAGTTGCTGGCTCAGGTGCTGATGGCGTCAACCTACCCGGGGCAGGTCAATGAAGCCGTGACCTGGTCCAAGGCCAACCCCAAGGCCACCGGCGACGATGCAGTCAGGCAAGTGGCCAAGCAGCCCTGGGACCCTAGCGTACAGGCACTGGTGGCCTTCCCGCAGGTGCTGGCAACGCTTGGCCAGGACCCGGTCTGGGTGCAGCGCCTGGGCGATGCTTTCCTCGCCCAGCCCGATGATGTCATGGGCAGCGTGCAGCGTTTGCGCCACCAGGCGCAGGCCGCCGGCAATCTGCAGAGCAGCCAGTACCAGAATGTAACCGTGCAGACCGCACCTGCACCTGCGCCAGCCGCCAGCGGCAGCAGCACCCAAGGGGCAGCGGCCAGCAGCCCGCCCACCACCATCGTCATCGAGCCGGCCGACCCGCAAGTGGTGTATGTGCCCAGCTATAACCCGACCACCACCTATGGCACCTGGGCCTACCCGGCCTCGCCGCCGGTGTATTACCCACCGCCGCCCATGTACTACCCCGGTTCCGCGCTGGTGGCCGGCCTGGCCTTCGGTACCGGCGTGGCGATTGTCGCCTCGTTGTGGGGCGATTGCGACTGGGACAACAATGACATCGACATTGACGTCAACCGCTACAACAACCTCAACGTCAACAACCGCATCACCAACAACCAGAACAAATGGCAGCACAATTCCGCCAACCGAGACGGTGTGCCATACCGCGACTCTCGCAGCCGTCAGCAGTATGGCCGCCAACTGGACGGTGCCACTCAGCGCACCGCGTTCCGCGGCGACGACGCCCAACGGGCCCAGGCCCGAGACAAAGCCAGGGCATCGATGGACCGCGCAGGTATCGAACGGCCGGCTACCAGTAACCGTCAGGCCCGCGAGCAAATGCGCGAGGCCAAGGCAGGCAGTCCCGACGGCAACCGCATGCTGTCCCGGGATGATGGCGCGCGGGCTACTGACCGTCGGCAGGAAACCCGCAATGACCAAGGCCGCCAGCAGAACGGCAACCTGGCCAATTAACGCCGGCAGGGCGACGGCCAGGTGCGGCAGCCGGCGCAGAGCCGTCCTGCCAATACGGCAGGCCGTGCCCGCAACAATGCCTTCGACGGTGTGCGCTCGCCGTCGCGCACCAGCGTGCAGGCCAACCGCGGCCGTACCAGCCAGTCGTTCGCTCAGCGGCCCGGTGCGTCGCGTGCCGCCGGGCACCAGATCTCCCGGCCCAGTGCGCCCGCGCGTCGCGGCGCAGGAGGCCGTCGATGAAGCGCCCAACACTCGCTGCATTGCTGCTGACGGCAGGTCTGGCCTGGTCGTTCGTGGCCGCTGCCCAGCAAGCCTTCCCAACGCCGGAGAAGGCCGTGGAAGCCTTTGTCGCGGCGCTGGGCCAGGAAAAACCTGATGAAGCCCGCCTGGCCCAGTTGCTGGGCGATGACTGGCGCACCTACATACCGCGCGGTGGTGTGCAACGCAGCGATGTGGATACCTTTCTCGAGCAGTATCGCGCACAGCACAGCATCGACATGTCAGGCGAGGGCAAGGCCATCCTGGCGGTGGGCGCCGGTCACTGGACCTTGCCCATACCGCTGACCAGAACCAGCCAGGGCTGGCGCTTCGACCTCAAGGCGGGCAGTGCCGAAATCCGCGCCCGTCGTATCGGGCGCAACGAGCTGGGTGTTCTGCAGTCGCTGTTGGCCTATCACGATGCGCAAATGGACTACGCGACCCAGGACCATAACGGCAATGGTGCGCTGGAGTACGCACAGAAGATTTTCAGCGAGCCGGGCAAGCATGACGGGCTGTATTGGGATGACGATGGCGACGGTGACGTCAGCCCGTTGGGCCCGCTGTTCGGCCAGGATGTGGTCGGTGACGCCTGGTATGGCTACCACTTCCGCATCCTGGATGCACAGGGCCCATCCGCCCCGGGCGGTGCCTACAGCTACCTGATCGGCAACCAGATGAGCCGTGGCTTCGCCATGGTCGCCTGGCCGGCCAAGTACGACGACACCGGGGTGATGAGCTTCATGATCAGCCATGACGGCCAAGTGTTCGAGAAAGACCTCGGGCCGCATGGCGACAGGCTGGCGAAGGAGATGAAACGCTTCGACCCGGATGACAGCTGGAAAGTGGTGGATGTGGCGGCGGGGGATTGAGCCCGCACAGCCAACGCAGCTGCGGCCCCTGTGCAAGCGGGCACGTTTCCGTAGCTTTTATCAGTGCGTACGCGTAGCCCGCACTTCGCTCGCCGTGCACCCATACTGCTGGCGAAACGCGCGGGTGAATTGCGCCTGGTCGGCAAAACCCCAGCGAAATGCCAGTTCGCCGATGGCCAGGTGGCAATGCGGGTCGCGCAGTTGCCGGTGCACGGCCTCCAGGCGTTGAAGGCGTACCCACTCATTAAGGGTGTAGGGCGTGATCGCGAACAGCTTGTGCAGATAACGCAGCGACAGCCCACAGGCGCCGGCGATGGTTTGTGGCGACAGCTCGGGGTCACCCAGGTTTTGCTGCACGTACTGCTCGACCCGCGTCAGGTGCAGGGTGCTGAGGTTGCTGCCTTCGCTGCCCAGCACGCGCTCATCCTGCTGCAAGGCCAGCAGCAGGGTGGCGGAGGCCTGTTCCAGCAGTAAATGCCGGGCTGCCGGGGGGCTGGTGTCGAAATGGCGGGCACACAGGTCGAGTTGCTCGACGAAGATGCGCCCCAGGCCCTGACGGGCGTCGAAGCAATGCCGGGTATAGCGCTTGTGCCCCAGCAGGTTGGCTTTGAGCGCACGCTCGGGCAGCTTGAGCACCCACAAGTCGTTCTGCGTGCCGTAGTGGAAGCGGTAGGGTGCATCGCCGCGCTCGACGATGAAACCGCCCGGGCTGCAACTGATCTGGTGGCCGTCCTGTTCAAAGTGCACCTCGCTGCCATGCGGCACGGTCACCAGGTAGAACGCTTCATGGTCCTGGCCGATGTGCGCTTTGCTGCGCGAGTAACCCAGCTGGCTGGACCGCAGGCGCGACAGGCTGAGCGGCGTGCTCGGCGTACTCCAGCGCTGCAGGTGGCCATCGAACGGCTGTCCGGCAGCAAATTCAAGGCTCAATGGGAAATAGGTGTCACTGATGGCTTCGGCCCAGCGTACCTGGCGCTCTGGCTGTGGCCAGCCGTGGGTCGAGAGTTCTGTGGGCATGGTGGGTCCTTTTTCAAAGAGGGCAGCATTGAAAAAAGGAACTGCAGGCAAGCTACTCAAGCAGCTCTTGTTATTGTACGAACCGCCCGGCAGCGCAAAACTGCCGGGCGGTTATCAGGCCCATGATCGGCGCGCGCCGACCGCAAGATCAACCCCCGCGTGTCACCCGGTAGGTGGCCGAAGGCTCCAGGCGAGCCTGCCAGCCGGGTGGCAGGACAATATTGGTGGTGTCTTCCTCGATCACACAGGGGCCATGCACGGTCTGCCCAGGCAACAGGTGGTTGCCGTTGAACACCGGTGTGGGCTGCCATTCACCGTCGGCACTGAACAGCATCGGGCGGACGGATTGCGCGGTGGGGGCGGGGGGCTCGGCCGGCCCCTGCAGCTCGGGTTGCGGCGGGCGTGGCAGGTGGCCGATCACCGAGCACTCCAGGTTCACCAGCTCCACCGGGCTGGCGGGTTCGCTGTACGAGTACAGGGTCTGGTGCCGGCTGTGGAAGCGGCTGATCAGCGCGGCCAGCCCTGCCTCGTCCAGGCTGTGCTGCTGCAGGTCCACACTGCACTCATGAATCTGCCCCAGGTAGCGCATCTCCAGGGTGTAGTGGCAACTGCTGGCCTGGTCGCCAAAGCCGTCTTCGCGCAGGTTGGCAAGGCCTTGCTGACGTAGTTCGGCGAGGGCCTGGTTGAGTTGCGCCAGGTCGACGTGCCCGGCGTCCAGGCGCATCGACAGGCTGGTGAGCTGGTCGTAGCGCACGTCGGACAGGATCTGGCCGAACGCACACAAGCCCGAGGCCACCTTGGGGATCAGCACGGTGTGCATGCCAATTTCTTCGGCCAGGCGCACCACGTGCATGCCCGCCGCACCGCCCGCGCCGATCAGGGCGAAGTCACGCGGGTCGTGACCGCGCTCGATCGATACGCGGCGGATGCCGTTCACCATGTTCAGGTTGACCAGGGTAGTGATGCCGAATGCCGCGCGTTCCACACTGATGCCCAGCGGTTCGGCGATCTTGCTCCGGATGGCGTCCAGCGCGGTCTGGCGGTTCAGGCGGATACTGCCGCCCAGCAGTGCGCCGTCGGGCAGGTAGCCAAGAGCCAGGTTGGCGTCGGTGACCGTGGGTTCGCGGCCACCCTTGCCGTAGCACACCGGCCCAGGCATGGCGCCGGCGCTGCGCGGTCCGACCTGGAGCATGCCAAACTCGTCCAGATGGGCGATGGAGCCACCGCCGGCACCCAGGGTCTCCACCTGGATCATCGGCACGCCGATGCGCTGGCGCAGGAAGTCCACGTCCTTGCTGAAGTTGGTGCGTCCGGCGTTGGTCAGGGTGATGTCGAACGAGGTGCCGCCCATGTCCACGGTAATGACGTTGTCTATACCGAACGGCCTCGCTACCGCCAACCCGGCTTGTGGTGCCGAGGCCGGACCGGAGTTGATCGCGTTGACGGCGCGCTCACGCATCAGGTGCCCGGGCGCCAACCCGCCATTGGACTGGAAGTAGCGTACTGGCTGCTGTGCGCCAAGTTCCTGGAACAGGCTGTCGATGCGCGCCACGTAACGTGCCATTACCGGGCTAAGGTAGGCGTTGACCACGGTGGTGGAGGTGCGGGTGTATTCGCGAATCTGCGGGAACACCTCGCAGCCGGTGCAGACGAACACTTCCGGCAGGGCAGCCCGTACCAGTTCGGCGGCCCGCTGTTCGTGGCTGGGGTTGCGCACCGACCACAGGAAGGAAATGGCCACGGCCTGCACGCCTTCGGCACGGAAGTAGTCGATGGCGGCATGGATGGCGGCTTCGTCCAGCGGGCTGTGCTCACGGCCATCGCCAAGGATTCGGCCACCGATCGGGCGGCGCAGGTGGCGTGGGGCAAGCATGTGTGCCGGCGGGTAGTGGGCGTCGTAGCGGTGTCCTTCTTCCTTGTGCCCCAGGCGGATTTCCAGGCTGTCCTCGTGCCCCTCGGTGCACAGCAGGCCCACCTTGACCCCGGTGCGCTCGATCAGCGCGTTGAGGGCCACGGTGGTGCCGTTGATGCACAGGTCACAGTTGGCGATCAGTTCGGCCGGGCTACGCCCGGTGGCGTCGGCGATCTGTGCCAGGCCGGCGCGAATGGCCAGGGTGCCGTCCTGGGGCGTGGACGGGGCCTTGAACAGCTGCACGCCGCCGTCGCGATCGGCCAGGATGAAATCGGTGAAAGTGCCGCCGGCGTCTACGCCCAGGCGATATTGGTTACGCATGCGTGTTCTCCGGTTAGCGTGGGGCGCGGGCGAGGCGGGTGGCTGTTTCGTTCAGTTGGCCATCGGCATCGAGGACCACGCCATATTCCAGGGCTGCGCCTTGTGGCGAGACCAGGCCGTTGCGCACGTCCTCCAGTACTGCTGCGACCCGACGGCGAAGTGGGTCGCCGTAGCCACCACCCCCTGGGTTGATGTTGATGATGCGTTCGCCGGGCTGCAGGGTGAGCATGGGGTTCTGCGTGTAGTGGTCTTCGCGGCCATCGGCATGGCGATGGATCAGCCGGCCCAGTTTGGGCTCGAGCAGGGCATTGCGAGCCCCGGCGGCACCGGCGGTGGGCAACTGGCGGCCCTCGCCGAAGCCGACCACGGTCATGGCGTGGTCCAGCGGTTCGATCTCCAGGCGGGTGCCCGAACCACCGCGCAATTCACCGGCGCCACCACTGTCAGCCATCAGGCTGTAGCGGTGGATCAGCACCGGATACGCGTGTTCGAGCAGCTCGATATCACCGCTCATCAGCGCCCCGAAGCAGCACAGCGGGCCGCAGGCGTGCCAGCCATCCATCACCTTGTTGGCACCGGCTCCGGAAATGATCGAGGCCAGCACCATCGTCACGTACTCGCTATTGCCGTTGCGCGGGTCGCGGCCGGCAATGTTGATGCCGCTGGTATGCCCCCAGGAGGCCGTTACCCGCTGTGGCGAGGCCTGTTCCAGCGCAGTGCGCACGGCATCGGCGAGGGTTTCCATCGGCGTGGTGGTGCAATTGACGTGGGGCGCGGGTTCCTCGGCATTGCACAGCGTACCCCTGGGGCCGACATCGACCGTTACGCAGCGATACAGGCCTTCGTTGTAAGGCGGCGCCACCTGGGCGAACATCATCAGCCCCAGGTACACCCCGGATACCGAGTTGCCCTCATAGGAATTGATGAAGTACGGCACCTGCGGCGGGCTTTCGATGCGCACATGGGCCTGGTCGCCACGGATCTGCACATGGGCGGTGATGGCCAGTTCACCCAGGCCGTGGCCGGCATCTTCGAGCACGGCGGTGCCGCTGTAGTCACCATCCGGCACATCGCGCAACAGCGCCCGCATGTGTCGGTCGGCCATGTTCTTCAGTTCGGCGATGCAGGCACGCACCTGTGCCACGCCGTATTTGTCCAGCAGCTCCAGCAAGTGCCGCTCGCCGACCTTGCAGGCGCCATACTGGGCATTGAGGTCACCTTCCTGATAAGGGCGGGCGCGCATGTTGGTGAGCATGAAGTTGATCACGTCCTCACGACGCTTGCCCTTTTCCCACAGCTTGACCGGTGGAATGCGCAGGCCCTCGGCGTAGATCTCCTTGGCATCGGGGTTGTAACCCGCCGGCACCGGGCCGCCGATGTCGGTCAGGTGGCCCTTGCAAACGGTCCAGAACACCAGCTCGTCCTGGTAATACACCGGTTTGTACATGCAGCAGTCGAGAATATGGCTGCCCTTGTAGGCGGGGTCGTTGTGGTAGATCACGTCGCCTTCGGCGATGTCGTCGCCGAAGAACTCGGCCACGCACTTCATGGCCGGGATCAGCGAGCCCAGGTGGATGGGAATGTCCTGGCCCTGCAGGATCATTTCCGGCAAGTGGTCGAACAGCGAGTTGGAATAGTCGTGGGCGAGGTTGAACACACTGGAGCGCCCGGTCTTTTCCAGGGTCAGGGTCATTTCGCGTTGCGCTGTCTCCAGCGCACCCCGGACAACCGCAAGGGTGATCGGATCTACTGTCTGCATAGGTCACCAACGTTTGTTCTTGTGCTTTAGGTGCGTGCCGCGGCGGGGCGGCGCGTGGTGACAGGCTAAGGGGCGGGGTGGGGGGAAGGCTTGTCGCTGGGTGTACCGGTTGTTGTGTCTGGGCGCACTTCAAGTTCGGGCAGGCGACACAACTATTGCCCCAACATCTGTCGCACCAGCCATTGCCCGGCCGGCCCCAAGGCACGCCGGCTCGACCAGGCCACATCCATATCCACCCGCCGGGGGTAGCCCGCTATCTGCAACTCCACCAGCTCGTTGCCAAACCGTTTTACCAGCGCCCTGGGCAGCTCGGCCCAGCCAAACCCGCGTACGGCGAACTCCAGCAGGGTAAGGTAATCCGGTGCCGACCACGCTTGGCCACGGCCGTGGTGCAGGCTGGGGGCATAGGTCTTGATATACAGCTGTCGGGCGTTCTCCAGATGCTGTGCCTGTACTTGCGGCAGGCTTGCCAGCGGATGCTCGCTGGCGACATACACGCCGAACTCTGCCTGCTCCGGCAAGCGCGCCACGGCCACGTCGGCGGGGTAGCCGGGCTGTGTGGCAAGGATGCCGACATGGGCCAGGCCCTGCTGGATCATCTCGATTACATCAGCGTCCTCCGCCGGGCCGCAGCGTAGCTCGGTATGGGGGTAGTGCTGGGCGAAACGAGTCATCACCGCCCCCTGGAACGTTACGCTGTAGCTGTCCGACATCACCACAGATACCAGCGCCTCGACATTTTGCGCCAGTCGCACTGCCAGCGCATCGAGCTGGGCGCTGGCCTCGAGAATTGCTTCGACATGGCTCAGCACCTGCCTGCCCGCCTCATTGAGCGTGGGGTGGCGGCCATTGCGGTCAAACAGCGGGCAGCCGATATCGGCCTCGAAATTGGCGATGGCGATGCTGACAGTGGACTGGCTTTTGCGCAGCTTGCGCGCCGCCGCAGAAAAAGAACCGAGTGAGGCGGCTTCGGTAAAGGCGACCAGAGCTTCGGGAGAGTAACGCATGGTATTGATAAAACCGATGGTAGCTATGTCGCGAGTATCAGTTCTATCAAAGAAAATGGGAAGCACGACTCCCGCAATGGATGGAATTTGCAATGAAAAACGTGTCTTTCACCGAACGCCTGGTCCACGCCGTTGGCTATGAAGTTTTTGCGGTACTGCTGTGTGCGCCGCTGCTGTCCTGGATCATGGGCAAGTCGTTGGCAACAGCGGGCGCGCTGGCGGTGACCCTGTCGGTGATCGCCATGCTGTGGAACATGGTCTACAACGTACTGGTCGATCGCTGGGTGCAAACCGAACGCATCAACTGGAAGGCCAGTACGCGTTTCGTGCACGGTCTTGGCTTCGAAGCCGGCCTGGTGGTGTGGTGCCTGCCGGTGGCGGCTTGGATGCTGGAGATTTCGCTGCTGCAGGCATTCATGGTGGAGCTGGGCTTCTTCGTGATCATCCTGCCCTACACCGTGGTCTACAACTGGGCGTTCGACAAAGCCCGGCACCTGCTGGTGCAGCGGCGTGTGGCATGATTCTGTCACCCGGCGCGGGCTTGCCCGCTAATGCGGCTGCACTGACAACGGTGATCTCCCAGGCATTATTGGCTGGCGGGTGTGGCCTATTCGCGGGTAAACCCGCTCCTACGAGGGGGCCGTGTAAACACATGAAAAAACGGGGCATGCCATTGCTGGCATGCCCCGTTTTCATTCAGCTGATGCGTCTCAGGCGACCTTGACGATCCAGCCTGCCGGTGCCTCTACATCGCCGCTCTGGATACCGGTCAGCTCGTTGTAGAGCTTCTGGGTAACCGGGCCGACCTTTTCCAGATCGTGGAACACGTGCAGCTTGCCGTTGTACTCGATGCCGCCGATCGGGGTGATCACGGCTGCGGTGCCGCAGGCACCGGCTTCGACGAAGCGGTCCAGCTTGCTGATCTCGACATCGCCTTCGATCACGGTCAGGCCCAGACGCGATTGCGCCAGTTCCATCAGCGAGAGGCGGGTGATGCCGGGCAGTACCGAGGCCGATTTCGGGGTGACGAACTCATTGTTGGCGGTGATGCCGAAGAAGTTGGCCGAACCGACTTCCTCGATCTTGGTGTGGGTCAGCGGGTCGAGGTAGATGGCGTCGGCGAAGTTGGCCTTCTTCGCTTCAGCGCCCGGCTGCAGGCTGGCAGCGTAGTTGCCACCGACCTTGGCCGCGCCGGTGCCCTGTGGGGCAGCACGGTCGAAGCTGGAAATCTGGAAGTTGTGCGGCTTCATGCCGCCCTTGAAGTACGAACCAACGGGGATGGCGAACACCGAGAAGATGAACTCGGGGGCGGTGCGCACGCCAATGTTGTC
The DNA here is from genome assembly GCF_043105275.1 of Pseudomonas sp. TYF_14. Classification (NCBI taxonomy): domain Bacteria; kingdom Pseudomonadati; phylum Pseudomonadota; class Gammaproteobacteria; order Pseudomonadales; family Pseudomonadaceae; genus Pseudomonas; species Pseudomonas sp. TYF_14. Next base: position 112,261 of record NZ_JBICLK010000035.1, on the reverse strand, counting down.
GCCGGTGCCGATCACGAACGGGCGCAGGTACAGGGCGCCTTTGCCGTGCGGTGGCACGAACTTTTCATTCGCCTTGACCACTTGCTTGCACGCTTCGATGAACACATCGGTCGGCACGTGCGGCATCAGCAGGCGTGCGCAGCTGCGCTGCATGCGGGCCGCGTTCTGGTCCGGGCGGAACAGGTTGATCGAGCCGTCCTTGCAACGGTAGGCCTTCAGGCCTTCGAAGCACTGCTGGCCGTAGTGCAGGGCCGTGGAGCCTTCACTGATGTGCAGTACGTTGTCTTCGGTCAGGGTGCCCTTGTCCCACTCGCCATTGCGCCATACGGACAGGTAGCGTTTGTCGGTCTTGATGTAGTCGAAACCCAGCTTGTCCCAATTAATGCTTTCGTTGCTCATGACACCCTCATTGTCTTGCAAGTGCCCGATCGCTCGGGCTGCTGTTATATGCGCACCATGCCACCTTAATACATCCTTGGCGGATCGGGAACGGCCAGTCACGAATTGATAGGGTGCGAAGCGATACTATCGTCAAACCGCAGGGTCAATGCCCCTGCAGGCGTTTTCCCCAGTCCCCGCCATGCACCCGTGCACAGGCCTCTTCGCTGTCATAGCGTACATGCCAAGCGGGATGGTCCAGCTGTATTCCGGCGTGGTCCAATGCCTGGCAGGTCAGTGCCAGCATACGTGCCTTTGCGTCGCCCGCCACTGCAGCGGCTTTATCGGCCTCTTGCTCGAATACCCAGGTAATACGCAGGCTGCCCGGAAAGTCCTCGGGGTCGAGGCGATGGGTAAGCCAACTGAAGCCGACAATCTCCGCCTTGGCGGTTTCGCAGGCATCGGTCAGGCACGCGACCAACTCCCGCTCCAGGCGGCCCATTTCGCGTTTGCCCAATGCCTTCACGGGTTGGCCTCGTCATCGATCTGTTGGCAAAAGCGCAGGCGGTTGCCGAACGGGTCCCACACCTGCATCTGCAGGCCCCAATCCATGCGCTCGGCCTCAGGCCGGGCGAAACCGTACTGTTTACCCTGCAATTCACGCTCCAGCGCGTGCAGGTCGTCGAGGCGGGCGAACACGGTCGAGCCAGGGCAGGCATCGCCATGGTGCTCTGAAAGGTGCAGGATCAGGCCATCACGGTGGATCTGCATGTACAACGGCAAGTCCGGGCTGAAGCGGTGCTCCCAGTCCAGGCTGAAACCCAGGAAATCGAGGTAGAACTCCTTGGCCTTGTCGATCGAGAATATGCGCAGTACAGGTATGGCGGGGGCGAGGGGCATGGTGCGTCCTTGACCGTGGATAAGGCGCCACTGTAGCGCACTTGCGCCCAGCGTTGTCGACCGGCCCCGCAGCAATGGTTGACCACCCGCCAGCCACTGCGTAGCCTTGCCACTTCGAGGTTCTTCGGCCTGGCCGAAGCTAAGACGGGAACGCGGTACAAGCCGCGGCTGCCCCCGCAACTGTAAGCACCGACAACGGATCGACACAGCCACTGCGCCAACGCGCGGGAAGGCGTCATCCCGCCAGCCCGAACGGGGACATGGAACGGTGCAAGCCAGGAGACCTGCCTCGTCACGTTTTCGACTTTCAACCGGGCGGGGTGATCCGGTGGCGAACAAGCCCGGCCGGCCTGGCCCGCGGCTGTCGTCCTGCATGCCCGCGCCACACTGCCAAGGGCAATGCGACATGAAAACACTGGCCAAGCTCCCCGTCACCATCGTCACCGGCTTCCTCGGCTCGGGCAAGACCACCTTGCTGCGCCACATGCTCGACAACGCTCAGGGGCGCCGCATTGCGGTCATCGTCAACGAATTCGGCGAACTGGGCATCGATGGCGAAATCCTCAAGCAGTGCAGCATCGGTTGCACCGAGGAAGAAGCCAGCGGCCGTGTGTACGAGCTGGCCAACGGCTGCCTGTGCTGCACCGTGCAGGAAGAATTCTTCCCGGTGATGCGCGAGCTGGTAGCCCGCCGTGGCGACCTCGACCACATCCTCATCGAAACCAGCGGCCTGGCCCTACCCAAGCCATTGGTACAAGCGTTCCAGTGGCCGGAAATCCGCAACGCCTGCACCGTCGATGCGGTCATTACCGTGGTCGACAGCCCGGCCGTGGCCGCTGGCACCTTTGCCGCCTACCCGGACCAGGTCGATGCCCAGCGCAAGCTCGACCCTAACCTGGACCATGAATCGCCCCTGCACGAGCTGTTCGCTGACCAGCTGGCCAGCGCCGACCTGGTGGTGTTGAACAAGGCCGACCTGATCGACGCCGAAGGCCTGGCCAAGGTGCGTGCCGAGGTGGCCGAAGAACTGCCGCCGGCGGTGAAAGTGATCGAGGCCAGCAGCGGCAAGCTGCCACTGGAGGTGCTGCTGGGCGTGGGTGCCGAGTCCGAGGCGCATATCGATAGCCGCCGAACCCACCACGATTCGCACCACGATGGCGACGATCATGACGATCATGACCACGACGCTTTCGACTCCATCTCCATCGACCTGCCTGAAGCCGACGAAAGCCTGCTGCTCGATGCATTGACCCAGTTGGTGGTGGAGTTCGGTATCCTGCGCGCCAAAGGCTTCGCCGCCATCCCGGGCAAGCCGATGCGCCTGCTGGTACAAGGCGTGGGCACCCGTTTCGACAAGCACTTCGACCGCGCCTGGCGCGCCGACGAGCCGCGCATCACCCGCCTGGTGCTGATCGGCCAGGACCTCGATGCTGCCCAGCTGGAGGCGCGCCTGCGCCAGGCGCTGGGCGCCTGACCCATGCACCTGCTGCGGACTCAGCCCGGTGGTTTCGTACCGGATGACAGCATTGCCGACCTCGGCCAGACACCCGCCGAGCTGGTGATTCTCTGCAGCGGCGATTCACACCTGGCCTTGCTCGCCGACACCGCAGAGCAATTGCCCGAAGACTTTCCCAGCCTGCGTCTGGCCAACCCGATGCAGGTGCAGAACCATGCCTCGGTCGACCTGTATGTCGACCAGGTGCTGCGCCACGCCAAGGTCATCCTGGTGTCGCTGCACGGTGGCGTTGGCTACTGGCGCTACGGCGTCGAACAACTGGTCGAGCTGGCCGCCCGTGGCGTGCAGCTGATTCTGGTGCCGGGCGATGACCGCCCGGACCCGGAGCTGACCAGCCTGGGCAACGTCCGCGGTGAGCAGGCCGAGCGGCTTTGGCATTACCTGCGCCAGGGCGGCAAGGCCAACGCCATCAACCTGTTCAACTGCCTGGCCAGCCAATGGCTGGGCCGCGACTATGCCTGGGACGAGCCGCAGCCTTTGCCGCGCACGGCGGTCTATCACCCCGCCAAGGGCAGCGCGACACTCGAGGACTGGTACCCACACTGGCACCCCGAGCAGCCAGTGGCACCGCTGCTGTTCTACCGTTCGCACCTGCAAGCGGCCAATACCGCCTTCATCGACGTGTTCTGCCAGCGCCTGCAGGCTGCCGGCCTGAACCCGTTGCCGATCGCCGTGGCCAGCCTCAAGGAAAGCGCCTGCCTGGAACAGGTCGAAGCCTGGCTGGACGAGGTCGGCGCCGAAGTGCTGGTCAATACCACCGGTTTCGCCTTGTCCAGCCCCGAGCGCCCCAACCTGCGCCCGTTTCGCCGCGACATCCCGGTGCTGCAGGCCATCTGTGCGCAGGACAACCAGCCTGGCTGGGAAGCCAGCGAGCAGGGCCTGGGCGCGCGCGACCTGGCCATGCACATTGCATTGCCGGAGCTGGACGGGCGCATTATCACGCGCCCGGTCAGCTTCAAGGACATGGCCTGGCGCAGCGAGCGCAGCCAGTCCGACGTTGTCTGCTACCGCGCCCACCCCGAGCGCATGGACTTTGTCGCCGAGCTGGCCCGCCGCTGGGTCGAGCTGGCCCGCCTGCCCAATGCCCAGAAGCGTGTGGCCCTGGTGCTGGCCAACTACCCGACTCGCGACGGCCGCATTGGCAATGGCGTCGGCCTGGACACGCCCGCCGCCGCACTCAACATCCTCAAGGCGCTGCAGGCCGAAGGCTACCCGCTGGCCGAATTGCCGGGCAGCGGTACGCAACTGATCCATCAGCTGCTCGGTGGGGTGACCAACGACCTCGACCACCTCGACCAGCGCCCCTGTGCCCAGAGCCTGAGCCTGGCCGATTACCAGGTGGCCTTCGAGCGCCTGCCGCAGGCCAACCGCCAGGCAGTGCTGGAACGCTGGGGGCCGCCCGAACAGGATCCGATGTTCCGCAGCGGCCGGCTGATGGTTGCCGGCCTGCGCTTTGGCTTGACCTTCGTCGGTATCCAGCCGGCGCGGGGCTACCAGGTGGACCCCAGCGCGGTGTATCACGACCCTGACCTGGTGCCGCCGCACGGCTACCTGGCATTTCACTTCTGGTTGCGTCACGCATTTGCCGCCGATGCGGTGATCCACGTCGGCAAGCATGGCAACCTCGAATGGCTGCCCGGCAAAGGCGTCGGGCTGTCGGCGCAGTGCTGGCCGGACGCGCTGCTGGGTCCGCTGCCGAACATCTACCCGTTCATCGTCAACGACCCGGGCGAGGGTGCCCAGGCCAAGCGCCGCACCCAGGCGGTGATCATTGACCACCTGATGCCGTCGCTGACCCGTGCCGAAACCTATGGCCCGCTGCGCCACCTGGAACAACTGGCCGACGAGTTCTATGAAGCGCAGTTGCTCGACCCTCGACGTGCCCGCGAGTTGCAGCGTGACATCCTCGAGCTGGTCAAGGCCAACCACATCGACCGTGAATTGCAACTGGAAGGGCAACTGGACGATGCGGCACTATGGCTGCCACGTCTGGATACCTACCTGTGCGACCTGAAGGAGTCGCAAATTCGCGATGGCCTGCACGTGTTTGGTCAGTCACCTGAAGGGCGGCTACGCCTGGATACGCTGCTGGCGTTGTTGCGGGTCGAGCGTGGCGACGGTCGTGGGGGTAATGCCAGCCTGCTGCGGGCTTTGGCCAAAGCACTGGTGCCGGGCTGGGACCCGCTCGACTGCGACCTTGGGCAGCCGTGGCAGGGCATACGCCCTGAACAGCTGCAGGCCATGAGCAATGAACCTTGGCGCACCTGTGGCGACACCCGCGAGCGCCTTGAGCTGCTGGCACTGCAGGTGATCGGGCAGGCATTGGAGGGCACGGCACAGTTACCCGACCTGAGTGAGTGGCAACCGGTGCACGCTGTAGTGCAGGCCCTGCGTGAAGCGGTCGCACCCAGCCTGGACGCCTGCGGCACGGCGGAAATGCATGGCCTGCTGGCGGCACTGGCCGGGCGCTTCGTGCCCGCCGGCCCCAGTGGTGCGCCTAGCCGAGGGCGCCTCGATGTGCTGCCCACTGGCCGCAACTTCTATACCGTGGATGTGCGCAACCTGCCCACCACCACAGCCTGGCGCCTGGGCTTCGCCTCGGCCAGCCTGATCCTCGAGCGCCATCTGCAGGACCACGGCGATCATTTGCGTCAGCTCGGCCTGTCGGTGTGGGGCACGGCGACCATGCGCACCGGCGGCGACGACATCGCGCAGGCCATGGCGCTGATGGGCGTGCGGCCTGTCTGGGCCACCGGCAGCCAGCGCGTCGACGACTTCGAAATCTTGCCGTTGAGCCTGCTCGACCGCCCCAGGGTGGACGTGACCTTGCGCGTTTCCGGCTTCTTCCGCGATGCCTTCGGTAACCTGATCCGCCTGTTCGACGCCGCCGTGCAGGCCGTGGCCGCGCTGGACGAACCTGACGACCTCAACCCCCTGGCTGCCCGCGTGCGCAGCGAGCGGGCCGCGCTGCAGGCTCAAGGCGTGGATGCCGAGCAGGCTGCACGTCAGGCTGGCTGGCGGGTGTTCGGTGCCAAACCCGGCGCATACGGTGCCGGGGTGCAGAACGCCATCGACGGGCGCTTGTGGCACAGCCGCGACGACCTGGCAGAGGTCTACCTCAACCACGGCGGCTATGCCTACGGCGGCAGCGACGACGGCACCCCGGCCCGCGCCCAGTTCGCCCAGCGCCTGGCCAAGGTGCAGGCGGTGCTGCAGAACCAGGACAACCACGAGCACGACCTGCTCGATTCCAACGATTACTACCAGTTCCAGGGCGGCATGCTGGCGGCCTCGGAAACCCTGTCCGGGGCGGTGGTGGCCAGCTACCATGGCGACCACAGCCAGGCCGACCGACCGCGCATCCGTACCCTCAAGGAAGAGCTGAACCGGGTGATCCGTGCCCGTGCGCTCAACCCCAAGTGGATCGACGGGATCAAGCGTCACGGCTACAAGGGTGCCTTCGAGATGGCCGCGACAGTCGACAACCTGTTCGCCTTCGACGCCACCACGCACCTGATCGACGACCATCATTACCAGGGGCTGGCCGATGCCTATGTGCTCGACCCGGCGACCCGCGATTTCATGCGCGAGCACAACCCCGAGGCCCTGCGCGACCTCACCGAGCGCCTGCTGGAGGCCCAGCAGCGCGGCTTGTGGCAGGCGCCGGGCGACTACCGCGAAGCCCTTGAGGACCAACTGCTCGATGGCGAGGAACAGGCTTGAAATGAGTGAACCCGTACAATTTCCGCTGGCGGCCGTGGTCGGTGCAGACGACCTCAAGCTGGCGCTGTGCCTGACCGCCATCGACCCCAGGATCGGTGGTGTGTTGATCGAAGGGCCGCGTGGCATGGCCAAGAGCACCCTGGCCCGTGGCCTGGCCGACCTGCTTGGCGAAGGCCCGTTCGTCACCTTGCCATTGGGCGCCAGTGAAGAGCGGCTGGTCGGCACCCTCGACCTGGATGCCGCGCTGGGGCAGGGCAAGGCGCAGTTTTCCCCGGGCGTGCTGGCCCAGGCCGACGGCGGTGTGCTGTATGTCGATGAGGTCAACCTGCTGCCCGACACCTTGGTCGATCTGTTGCTTGACGTGGCTGCCAGCGGCACAAACCGCATCGAGCGTGACGGTATCTCGCATCGGCACAGCGCCCGCTTTGTACTGATCGGCACCATGAACCCGGAAGAGGGCGAACTGCGCCCGCAGTTGCTCGACCGGTTTGGCCTGAACGTGGCGCTGGAGGGTTTGCCGGAGCCCGAGGCCCGGCAGCAGATCATTCGCCGGCGCCTGGCCTTTGACAGTGACCCTCAGGCGTTCTGCGCACACTGGGCCCAGGCCCAGGCGCAACTGCGCGAGCGCTGCCAGGCGGCGCGCCAGGCCCTGGCCGACATTGCCCTGGATGACCAGGCGCTGGCCTGGATTACCGAGCGCTGCTACGCCGCCGGCGTGGACGGCTTGCGCGCCGACCTGGTGTGGCTGCGCGCTGCGCGCGCCCACTGTGCCTGGCGGGGGGCTGCAGCTATCGAAGAAGTGGATGTCGAGGCGGTGGCCGAATTCGCCTTGCGCCATCGCCGCCGTATGACGCCCCAGGCCAACCCGCCGTCGGCGCCACAGCCGCCCGACCCTCAGCCTGGTGCCGGCAACCCGGGTGAACGGGGCGGGCAGGGCGACTGGGGGGCATTACCGGCACAGCCGGTGGCCAGCGGCGCCCGCCGTGAGGTGCCGAACTGGGCAAAAAAGCCCTGAGCATCCCCCAGCCACCAGCCAAAGGGGCGGATGCCAGAGCGGGCATAGGCAAGCAGAACGGTACCCGCCGTGGCCTCGTGCGAAATGCGGCGGCCGGCCGGGTAGCCTGGCTGCCGACCTTGCTCAAAGGGCGGCCACGCCAGCGACAGGACCTGTGCTGGCAGCAGCGCCAAGGCAGGCCTGCTGAGTTGTGGCTGGTGATCGTCGATGCCTCGGCTTCAACCCGGCGCCATCAGGCGCTGGCGCAGACCAAAGGGCTGCTGGCGGCGTTGTTCGACCAAGCCTATCGACAACGCGCCCGCCTGGCCCTGCTGACTGCCAGCGGGCGCACACCACAGTGGCAGCGCCACGGGCTGAAGGCATCCGCTGCCTTGCAACCCTGGCTGCAGGCCTTGGGAGCAGGTGGGGGCACGCCGCTGATCGCCGCACTGGAACAGGCGCGGCACTGGCTACAGGCGCGGCAGCGAGCCCATCCGCAAGAGGCCTTGCGTTGCCTGGTGTTCACCGACGGTCGCCTGCAGCACAGCAATACCGTGCAGCCGATGCCGTGCGCCACGTTGTTGGTCGATATGGAACTGGCGCCCGTGCGCCTGGGACGCGCGCAGCGTCTGGCAGAACAATTGCAGGCTGATTACCAGCACTTGCAACAATTCAGGGTGATGGATTGAACTGGCAGGTTGCGACACTTTGTCGCAATTGGGAAAGTTGCCACAACAGCAACAGAGAAGTTGTACAAGTGCGTGACCATGCACGCACTTGTTGTGCTGGCCAATATTACTTCGGCATCGACCACGGTTGCAGGTCGTAGCCCTTTTCACACAATTCGGCGCGCACTTCTTCGATCAGGCTGGCCCATTGGGCCGGGTCGGAGTAGATGCGCGACGACACCTGCTTGGCGCCGATGCGGGTGCTGGTCCGGTCGATCACTGCCAGGCTCAGTTCACCAGTACCGTTGGGTGCATCCCAGGCTACGCACTGGAAAGGTTCGAAGGCGTGGTCGGCAATCAGCAGTGCTTCGTTGACACGGAGCGGGGCATTCATGGTTCGGTCTCTCTATGGTCCCAAACATCGAAGTGAAGTCCGCGTTGCTTCAAAGTCGCCTCATTGATCGCGAAGTGCAGCGCGGGGTTATGTCTACTGATGCTCGTTGTTCGTGGGTAAGTCACACATTGGCTGTAAATTTTTTTCAGGGTCGACACTGTTCTTGCCTGCGCCGCCATGTGATGTCGATAAAGTGCGAAAATTCCCGTGGCGGTTTGTAAAAAAATGATTCGGCAGACAGACGGTACTGGGCACCGTCAACTTCGTTGCTACTGTTAAACGGGCGCCACAACTTGCTGTTTTATTTCAAAAAACCAAAAACTGGCGCCAAGGATCGGTCATGCAGCAGCCTGCCGCTCAACGCCGTTTGCTTATCGTCGACCCCTGCGACGATTGTCACCGCTTGTTACCTGGCCTGCGCAACGCAGGGTGGGATGTGGACAGCTGTATGCTCGGGGCCGCGTTGGACCACACGTGCGATGTCGGGTTATTGCGTTTGCAGGCTTCGCACCTGAGGCACCCGGACGCGGTCAAGGACATGATCAAGCGCAGCAACACCGAATGGATTGCCGTGCTCAGCGCCGACCAGCTGCGCATGCCGGCGTTCGGTGATTTTGTGTGTGAGTGGTTTTTCGACTTCCATACCCTGCCGTTCGACGTCTCCCGCGTGCAGGTAACCCTGGGCCGGGCCTTCGGCATGGCGCGCTTGCGCGGCAAGGGGGCCGTCAAGGTCGATGAGACGACCCATGAGTTGCTCGGCGAAAGCCGGCCTATCCGCGAGTTGCGCAAGTTGCTGGGTAAACTGGCACCCACCGAATCGCCGGTGCTGATCCGCGGTGAGAGCGGCACCGGCAAAGAACTGGTGGCGCGCACCCTGCACCGCCAGTCGCAACGCAGCGAGCAGCCGTTCATCGCGATCAACTGCGGGGCCATCCCCGAGCACTTGATCCAGTCCGAACTGTTCGGCCATGAGAAGGGCGCCTTTACCGGTGCTCACCAGCGCAAGACCGGGCGTATCGAAGCGGCCGATGGCGGCACATTGTTTCTTGATGAAATCGGCGACCTGCCGTTGGAATTGCAGGCCAACTTGCTGCGTTTCTTGCAGGAGAAGCACATCGAGCGGGTGGGTGGCAGCCAGCCCATACCGGTGGATGTACGGGTGCTGGCGGCCACCCATGTGGACCTTGAGCGGGCCATCGAGCAAGGGCGTTTCCGCGAAGACCTGTATTACCGCCTGAACGTCTTGCAGGTGGTGACCGCGCCGTTGCGCGACCGGCATGGTGACCTGTCGATGCTGGCCAACCATTTTGCCCATTTCTACAGCGTGGAGACCGGGCGTCGGCCACGGTCGTTCAGCGACCATGCCCTGGCGGCGATGGGGCGGCATGACTGGCCGGGCAATGTGCGCGAACTGGCCAACCGCGTGCGCCGGGGGTTGGTGTTGGCTGAAGGGCGGCAGATCGAGGCGCAAGACCTGGGGTTGCAGCTGCTCGACCCGGAACAACAACCGCTGGGCACGCTGGAAGAATACAAGCAGCGCGCCGAGCGCCAGGCACTGTGCGATGTGCTCAACCGGCACAGCGACAACCTGAGCGTGGCGGCCAAGGTGCTGGGCATTTCACGGCCGACGTTCTATCGGTTGTTGCACAAGCACCAGATACGCTGAGCGGCGCTCTCAAAGGGAAACCACAAGCCCCTGTAGGAGCGGGTTTACCCGCGAAAGAGCCGGGCCTACTAGCCAATGTCCACCTGCCGTTCACCATTGTCGCGGCTACCGTATTCGCGGGTAAACCCGCTCCTACACCTGATCGGGGTGGACACACATCGGTTTAGCGGCCAAGAGGCCCTGCCCGGCGAACTCAGTGCGGTCCGCGTGGGATGGTCTTGAGCAAGTCTTCGGGGCTGATATGCCCCACCACCTGGGCCACCGCGCTGCCCGGGGTCGGCAGGTCGATGATGTGGCTCTTCATCTTGCCGATCACATGCATCTCGCACGGCTTGCAGTCGAACTTCAGGGTCAGTACTTCGTCACCCTGAATCAGCTGCATCGGTGCCACCTTGGTACGCACGCCGGTCACGCCCTTGGCCTGCTTGGGGCACAGGTTGAAGGAGAAGCGCAGGCAGTGCTTGGTGATCATCACCGGCACTTCGCCGTGTTCTTCATGCGCTTCATAGGCCGCATCGATCAGTTGCACACCGTGGCGGTGGTAGAAGTCGCGGGCCTTCTGGTTGTATACGTTGGCCAGGAACGACAGGTGCGACTCGGGGTACACCGGCGGTGGCGTGGTCTCGGCCTTGCGCCCGCCACGCGGATGCGCCTGCACGCGTGCTGCAGTCAGTGCCTCGATGGCTTCGCGGCGCAGGGCCTTGAGCTGCGAGTTGGGAATGAAGTACGCCTGTGGGGCATCCAGTTCGATGCGGTCGGCGTGGTACAGGGTGGTGCCCAGCTGGCCGAGCAGGTCGTGCAACTGCTCCAGTGCCTGCTGCGGCTTGTTGGCTACGCCGAATGGGCCGTCCAGGGCCACCTGCACGCTCACGCCTTCTTCACTGCTGAGGGTAAGCATCAAGCGCTGCTCGCGCAGGACCGCGTGCCACTCCACGCCGACCCGGCGTTCGGAGGAGGTGCGTTGCAGGGCCTGTTGCCAGTTGTGGTCGAGGTTGCGCGACAGCGGGTGGTTGGGCCGCAGCTTGTGCAGGCCTTCGGGCATTTCGTTGGGTTCGACGCGATAGCGGTAGCGCTTCTGGCCGTCTTCTTCGAATTCGCCACGCGGTTCGGCGATGTTGGCGCGGAAGCCCACCACTTCGCGCTTGACCAGCACATTGAGGCCGTCGCCGTTGGTCAGCGGTACGTCGGTGACCACTTGCATGTCACGCTTGCCGACCTTTTCCACTACGCCCACCGGCAGGCCGGTGAAGGTTGGCGAGTCGAAGGCGCCGATATCGACCTTGCGGTCGGTCACGAAGTAGTCGGTGCTGCCGCGGTGGAAGGTTTTATCCGGGTCGGGCAGGAAGAAGTGTTGGGTACGGCCACTGGACGCGCGGGCGTACTGAGGGCGGTCTTCAAGGATGGCATCGAGCTCTTTGCGGTAATGGGCGGTGATGTTCTTCACATAGCCCATGTCCTTGTAGCGGCCCTCGATCTTGAACGAGCGCACGCCGGCATCGACCAGGTCAGCCAGGTTGGCGGTCTGGTTGTTGTCCTTCATCGACAGCAGGTGTTTCTCGAACGCAACCACGCGGCCCTGGTCATCTTTCAGCGTGTAGGGCAGGCGGCAGGCTTGCGAGCAATCACCACGGTTGGCGCTGCGGCCGGTCTGCGCATGGGAAATGTTGCATTGGCCAGAGAACGCCACGCACAGCGCGCCGTGGATGAAGAACTCGATGGCGGCATCGGTTTCGGCGGCGATGGCGCGGATTTGCTGCAGGTTCAGCTCCCGCGCCAGTACCAGTTGCGAGAACCCGGCCTGGTCGAGGAACTTGGCCCGTTCCAGGGTGCGGATGTCGGTCTGGGTGCTGGCATGCAGCTCGATTGGCGGGATGTCCAGCTCCATCACCCCAAGGTCCTGCACGATCAGCGCGTCAACGCCGGCATCGTACAGCTGGTGAATCAGCTTGCGCGCCGGTTCCAGCTCGTTGTCGTGCAGGATGGTGTTGATGGTGGTGAACACGCGTGCATGGTAGCGATGGGCGAACTCGACCAGCTCGGCGATATCGCTGACTTCGTTGCAGGCGTTATGGCGCGCGCCGAAGCTCGGGCCGCCGATATAGATGGCGTCAGCGCCGTGCAGGATCGCTTCACGGGCGATGGCCACGTCACGGGCAGGGCTGAGCAGTTCCAGGTGATTCTTTGGAAGGGACATGTCGTTATATTTTCGGGCTGTCACGGTTTAGGCGGGCATTGTAGCGGTGAAACGGGCTGGCGGCATCATTGGGGTGCCGAGAGGTGCGGGATTGGCTGCGGGTACGCGCAACTGTGGGAGCGGCCTAGCGTCGCGAAAGGGCCGCAGAGCGGCCCCGGCGATTTTGCGACCAATCAGCGATGTCGGGGCGCTGCGCACCCCCACAAGCGCAGCTCAGCGCTTGGCAGCCATCGCCGTCACTTCTACACGCATGCCTTCAAAGGCCAGTGAAGCCACACCCACCGCCGCACGCACCGGCCAGGGCTTGCTGAAGAAGCGCTGGTACACCTCGTTGAACGCTGCGCGGTCGGCCATGTCGGTCAGGTAGATGGTCAGGTGCAGCACGCGGTCCATACCGCTACCGGCCTTTTCCAGGGCCACTTTCAGCGCCTGCAGGGTGCATTCGCTCTGCTCGACGATGCCGCCCAGTTCCAGGCTGCCATCGGCGTGGGTCGGGATTTGCGTGGTGACCAGCACGCCGTTGTACTCGGCAACGTCCGAGGAAATCGACTCGGCGTCCGGGTCCGGGGTGTAGATGATGTCTGCATGTGCCATGGTGTGTCTGCCTTGCAACGTAAGGAAAACGGCAAGCCTACGCGAGCACACCAGCCCGGTCGAGGGTGCCTCGGCGTTTGAAATGCGCGGCGTTCGCCGTCAGAATCGCGGGCGATTGCAAAACCAGAGGTTTACGTTGAACGAACAGACTTTGTCCAGGCGCCTGGAGCGTGTGGCCGCCCATGTGCCACAGGGCGCGCGCCTGGCCGACATTGGCTCGGACCACGGCTACCTGCCGGTGGCCTTGATGCTGCGTGGCGTGCTCGAGGCCGCGGTAGCGGGTGAAGTGGCGCAGACGCCGTTCGCCTCGGCCCAGCGCAATGTGCGCAGAAACGGCCTGCAAGCGCAGGTAACCGTACGCCTGGCCGATGGGCTGGCAGCGGTCGAGCCGCAAGACCGTATCTCGGTGGTGAGCATCTGCGGGATGGGCGGCGACACCATGTGCGAGATACTCGAAGCCGGCAAGCAGCGCCTTGGCGGCGTCACGCGCCTGGTACTGCAGCCCAATGGCGGTGAGCGCGAACTGCGCCAGTGGCTGGCGGGTAATGGTTACCAGATCGTCAGCGAAGAGCTGCTGCGGGAGAACCGCTTCGACTACGAAATCATCGTCGCCGAGCCGGGCAGGGGGGTGTATAGCGCTGAACAGCTGTACTTCGGCCCCGTGTTGATGCAGGAAAAAAGCGAGGCGTTTGTAGTCAAGTGGCGGCGCATGCTGCGGCAGAAGCAGCAGACCCTGGCCAATTTCCAGCGGGCCCGCGATGCGGTGCCTCAGGCGAAGATCGACGATTTCAATCAGCAGGTGGGCTGGATCACCCAAGTGCTGGCCTGACTCACTGCTGCGAGCAGTTGCCCATTTCCCGGTAGTCGATTTCGCGCTTCTGGCCCTGATGGTCGACGTACACCATGTGTGCGGTGCCTACCTGGCAGTCGGCGGCGTTGCTGGCCGGCGTGATGGAGATGACCTTGGCCACGTCCAGCGGCATGCCGTATTCATATTGGCTGCTGACTGGCTGGTTATTGCCTGCATCGGCAAAAGCACCGAACGAGGCGAAGGCAGCGGTAATGGCAAGGACGGCGATCGAGCGTTTCATGACAGGCTCCTTTTTTAATGGATGGCTAATGATCTATTCATTGGTCATCCACAATAAATGGGCTAAACCGTGATAGATTCCTGCCTTTAATGCAGGAATAAAACAAGGAGCACCCCTTCATGGACATGCTGCATGCCATGCGTACCTTCACCCGGGTGGTGGAATGTGGCAGCTTCGCTGCAGCTGCCAATGCTCTGGATATTTCTGCAGCGCAGGTTTCGCGCATCGTCGCCGAGCTGGAGAACCAGCTGCAGACCCGCCTGCTGCACCGCACCACCCGGCGCCTGCGCATGAGCGAGGCGGGTGAGCGGTTTCTGGAGCGTGCGCGGCAGATCATGCTGCTGACCGAAGAAGCCGTGGGCGAGGCGCGAGGGGCGCACCTTACGCCTCGCGGCCATCTGCGTTTGCACTGCCCGCACGGCATGGGGCTGTTGCTGATGCCGCTGGTGGCCGGCTACAACACGCTATACCCGGATGTGGTGATCGAGCTGACGCTGTCGCAGCGCAACCCCGACCCGCTGGCCGAAGGGCATGACGTGGTGATCACCGTGGACGGTGCGCTGCCGGATTCGCAGCTGATCGCTGTGCCGCTGGGCAACATTTTCAGCATCCCCTGCGCGGCCCCCGGTTACCTGGATACCCACGGTGTACCGGAGCGCCCCGAAGACTTGCACGGCCATCGCTGCCTGCGCATGGCTTACCCGATGTACGAAGGCGACTGGGTGTTCCCGCAAGGGGTTGACCAGTGCGTGATTGCGCCGAATGACAGTTTTTCCACCAACGTTGCCGACGCCATGCTGGTGGCCAGCGAGCTGGGCATGGGCATTGGCCTGCTGCCGTTCTACACCGCCAGCGAGGCGATCGAGCAGGGGCGCTTGCGCCGGTTGTTGGCACCGTATCGGTTGAGGGAGAGTGCGCTGTATGCGATGTATCCGTCACGCCACTACCTGGACGCCAAGGTGCGCACCTGGATCGACTACCTCAAGGAGCAGTTGCCGGCGCTGTTCGAGGGGCATGCCAGGGTGGTGGATGACGCGCGGTATTGGCGCTGAGGCGAGAGGGTCCTGTGGGAGCGGGCGCGCCCGCGAACACCGGCAAAGCCGGTGCCAGCCACAGCGTCGCCCGCGCCCCCAAGAACCGCGTTGCCTTTGCGTTACAGCGGATAGTTTTTCAATTCCCGCGCAATCAGCATCCGCTGGATCTCGCTCGACCCTTCATAGATCTGGGTAATCCGCGCATCCCGGTAGTAGCGCTCCACCGGGTAATCTTCCAGATAGCCGTACCCACCATGCACCTGGATGGCCATCGAGCACACCCGCTCGGCCATTTCCGAAGCGAACAGCTTGGCCTGTGACGCTTCCGACAGGCACGGCTTGCCGGCACTGCGCAGGCGGGCGGCATGCAGGATCAGCAAACGTGCGGCGTTCACCTGCACCTGCATGTCGGCCAGCAGGTTGGCAATGCTCTGGTGTTCGTTGATCGGCTTGCCAAACTGTATGCGGTCACGCGAGTAGACCAGCGCCGCTTCGAATGCGGCGCGGGCGATGCCCAAGGCCTGGGCGGCAATGCCGATACGGCCGCCTTCGAGGTTGGACAGGGCAATGGCCAGGCCCTTGCCACGCTCACCGAGGATATTGGCGGCAGGAATGCGGCAGTTGTCGAAGGTGACCGCGCAGGTATCGGAGGCGCGAATGCCCATCTTGTGTTCGCTGCGGTCAACCTTGAACCCAGGGTTGTCGGTGGGCACCAGGAACGCCGACAGGCCTTTCTTGCCCAGCTCCGGGTCGGTCACTGCGAAGACGATCGCCAGGCCGGCACGGCGGGCGTTGCTGACGAACTGCTTGGCACCGTTGATGACCCACTGGCCATCCACCAGCTCGGCGCGGGTGCGCAGGTTGTGCGCCTCGGAGCCGGCCTGGGGCTCGGTCAGGCAGAAGCAGCCAATCACCTCGCCGCTGGCCAGGCGAGGCAGCCACTGCTGTTGCTGTTCGGCGGTGCCGTAGGCCAGCAGCGGACCGCAACCTACCGAGTTGTGGATGCTCATCATCGCCCCGGTGGCGCCGCAGCCGGCGGCGATCTCTTCCACGGCCAGGGCATAGGCGACATAGTCGGTGTAGCTGCCGCCGAAGTCCTCGGGCACCACCATGCCCAACAGGCCCAGTTCGCCCATCTTGCGCACCACGCCATCATCGATCCAGCCGGCCTTTTCCCAGGCCTGGGCATGGGGTGCGATTTCGCCGCGGGCAAAGTCCCGGGCCATGTCGCGGATCATGATCTGTTCTTCGCTCAGTTCGAGGTCTTGCATCTGTGTACTCCCGGGCTCACAGGCCTTCGAAGAATTGTTCGACCCGCTGGCTTTGCAGCGCGGCCAGGGTCGGCGGGTTCCAGCGGGGCTGCTTGTCCTTGTCGATGATCAGGGCACGCACCCCTTCGATGATGTCGCCGTGCTGGAACCACTGGCGGTCCAGGTGCAGTTCCATGGCAAAGCAGTCGTCAATGCCCAGCTCGCGCCCCCGGCGCAGCATCTCCAGCGTAACCGCCATGGCCAGAGGCGAGCGGGTTTCCAGCTGATCGGCGGTGGCCACCGCCCAGGCGTGGCTGTCGCCAAGGCTCACCGCACGCAGTTGCTCGACGATGGCTGGCAGGTCGGGCAGGGCGAAGAAGTGGTCGATGGCCGGGCGCAGCTTTTCCAGTGGCGCGTCACCCAGTACCTGGGTACCGAGCCTGGCCAGCAGGTTTTGCAGGTCCTTGAGCGGGTGGTCGCTGAAGTCGAGCTGGTCGAGGCCCTGGTCGAGGGCGGCGAGCTGGTCGCTGGCCAGGTACCAGTCGGCCAGGCGGCAATACAAGGCGTCGGCCGCCTGGATCTGGGCACCGCTGACACCCAGGTAGATGCCCAGCTCGCCGGGGATACGCGAGAGGAAGTAGCTGCCGCCCACGTCCGGGAAGTAGCCGATGCCGACCTCGGGCATGCCCAGCCGGCTGCGCTCGGTGACCACGCGCAGGTCGCAGCCCTGGGCCAGGCCCATGCCGCCACCGAGGGTGAAGCCGTCCATCACCACCAGTATCGGCTTGCGGTAGCGGTGGATGACCAGGTCGAGGGCGTACTCTTCGACGAAAAAGGTTTCATGCAGCGTGTCGCCGGCCTTGAAGCTGTCGTACAGCGAGCGGATATCGCCACCGGCACAGAACCCCTTGGGGCCTTCGCCGCGCAGGACCACGGCGCGTACGTGCGGGTCGTCGGCCCACTGGTCCAGGTGCTGACGCAGGCTGCGCACCATGTCCAGGGTCAGGGCATTGAGACCGGCTGGGCGGTTCAGGGTCAGGTGGCCGATCTGGTTACGGACCTCGGCCAGTACATGGTCGGTTGCTGCCGGGGTATGAGCGTGTGCAGTCATTGCGTTCTCCCTGCTTTGTTATTGATTTTCCAAGTGAAGTCTGGAGTTCGCTGGAGGATCGCAGGATCCTGGCATGCGAATTTGCCTTGCACAATCGACAATTGTGCAAGGGTACCGTGCGTTTTTACCTTGTGTGAGGCCAGCGCGCGCTTGTGAAGCTGCCTTTGCCCCCACGGGATTCCGTCCCCCGATTCGGGGGAACCTGCTGGGGGATCCTCCCCAATCCGTTGCGGTTGATCGTACAAGTTATTGATTAATATTGAATTTTTCTTCTGGCACACACCTTGCTCCAGCTCCCCGCAGAGATCCTGTGTCCCGGAGGTGCAGCATGTCGACGCCGCTCAAAGGCCCCATCCTGTCATCACTTGTACTGGCCTTGCTTGGCTGGGAAGCAACCAGCGAGGCGGCTGTGCAGTGCCAGCGCACCCTGGTCGCCAACGTGGTGGCACTGGACCAGCCACTGATGTTCAACCGCCTTGGCGCGCAAAACGCCAACGGCATGATGTTTGCCCTGCGCGAGGATGTGGTGGATGACAAGCTCGTCCCGCTGAGCATGGGCGGGGCCGCGGTACCGGGCAAGGTCACCCTGCGCCCGGACAAGCGCCCGCGGCCTATCGTGCTGCGCGTGGCGGCCGGTGACTGCCTCACGGTCAACCTGACCAACCTGCTGGATTACAAGGCGAACCCCAACAAGCACGGTATCGAGGCTGAAGAGCCCGAGGGTGAGGAAGAGGGGCCGGAGGTTGAAAACGAAGGCGGCGAAGGCTTTGTCGCCGACGAACAGGTGGCTGAGCGTATGGTCGGCTTCCAGGTCAACGGGATGCAGGCGGTGAACAGCATTGCCGATATTTCCGCCTATACCGGGCGTAACAGTAACTTCTTCGTCAGCCCCGGCAGCACCCGCAGCTACACCCTGTATGCCGAGCGCGAAGGGGCCTTCGCCGCCACCAGCAAAGCCGCTACGTTCGGCGGCGAGGGCACGGCGGGCAACGTCTCCAACGGCCTGTTCGGCCAGGTGGTGGTCGTGCCCAAACTGGGCCGTACCTACCGCAACACCCTCACTGAAGAAGAAATGCGCCTGGCCACCACGGGTCGAACCGCCACCGGCCAGCCCGTGATCGATTACGAAGCCCGTTATCCGCAGGTCGAACCGTGGATCGCCGAAGGCAAGGCCGGCAAACCGATCATTGCCATGGTCAACGGCAACGAGATCATCAGCAGCGAAACCGATGCCATCGTCATGGGCCCCAACCCCGACGGCAGCTTCCCAAAATCCACTTACCCGCTGGAAAGCGCGGGCAAACGCAACCCGGCGCTGCCCAACCGACTGGAAGCGTTCCGTGATTTCGCCTCGCAGTTCGCCGACGAGGTTGCCGGTACCCAGGCCTTCCCTGGCTACTGGGCCGACCCTGTGATGGGCCACGTGCTGGAGCCGGCGCGCGATTCGTTCATGATCAATTACGGCTCTGGTGGCATGGGTGCCGAAGTGGTGGCCAACCGCTTGGGGGTGGGCCCGATGCACGACTGCCTGTCGTGTGCTTATGAAGAGTTCTTCCTCAGCGCCCACACAGTCGGCGACATAGGCACCCTGGTGGATGTACCGGCCAACGTCGGCCTGGAACACATCCGCCCGGGCGAGGTGCCACCGGCCAGCGCCGTCGGGGTCAAGGCCAGCATGGCTCTTTACCCTTCAGAGCCTGCCAATGTGCACCACAGCTATATCGGTGACTTCACCAAGTTCCGCAACACCCACAACGGGCACGAGCAGCACATCTTCCACTTGCACGGCCACCAGTGGCTGTTCAACCCCAATGACGACAACTCCGACTACATCGATGCCCAAGGCATCGGCGCCGGCGTCGGCTACACCTACGAAATCGCCAACGGTGGTTCGGGCAACCGCAACCGCGTTGCAGGCGATGCCATTTACCACTGTCACTTCTACCCGCACTTCGCCCAGGGCATGTGGGCCATGTGGCGGGTACATGACGTGTTCGAAGAAGGCACGCGCCTGGAGGTAAGCGGGCAGGGCGAGAATGGCTTCCACAGTATCCCGTTTGCCCTGCGTAGCGGTAAGCCGGCCGTTGGCGCCCGGGCCCTGCCCGATGGCGAGATCGTTGCCGGTACGCCGATTCCGGCCATCGTGCCGTTGCCCGGCAAGGCCATGGCGCCCATGCCCGGCAAAGTCGTGGTCGTGCCCAAGCTTTCCGAAGCATTGGTTGCCGCCAACGATGATGACCACGAAGACGAGGATGATGACGACCACGCCAGTGAGGCGCCCGTGCGCAAGGCCGTGGGCTCGCTGGCGCTGGTTGACCGCACCGAGGCCAACCGCAATGCCGACGGTACGCTGAAAAACCCAGGCTACCCGTTCTGGATCGGTGGCATGGAAAGCAGCGTGGGCAACCGCCCGCCAACCCCGCCCCTGGACATGCTCGACCCGGCCCTGGCCCGGCAACTGAAAGACAGTGGTAAAGCCCTGTGGGCCAACCTGGATGCGAACCAGGTCGATGGCTGGGACGGCGGCCTTGGCCGCCATGCACTGGACGGCGTCTCCGCCGGTGGCGTAGCGGATACCACCACCACCAAACTGGACTTCACCAAGGTCGTGCACAAGGCCAAGCCCATCTACCTGCCGGAAGAGGGCACCGATGTCGAGCAGGCAGCCATGCAGTTCCACGCCATGGGTGAACACCCCAGCTATGCATTGATCCCCGGCAGCCAGCCAGTGGCCAGTGCGTTCCGCACCAACGGCGCCTTGCCGACTGCGGGTGCGCCGTTCTACGAGCCCTGCATGGATGACCGTGGAAAACGCCTGACCCAGTCTTCCGGGGTTGGGGAGTTCAACAGTGGAGAGAGCCTGACGGGCGTGAACTTCCGTGGCGCCTCGGCCTTCACTGCCGACCGCCCACGCATCTACAAAGGGGCCAACATCCAGTTCGACGCGGTGTACAACAAAGTGGGCTACCACTTCCCTCAGGCACGCATCATTGCCCTGTGGGAAGACGCCTGGCCGGTCATT
The DNA here is from genome assembly GCF_043105275.1 of Pseudomonas sp. TYF_14. Taxonomy (NCBI): domain Bacteria; kingdom Pseudomonadati; phylum Pseudomonadota; class Gammaproteobacteria; order Pseudomonadales; family Pseudomonadaceae; genus Pseudomonas; species Pseudomonas sp. TYF_14. The sequence continues at coordinate 91,726 of NZ_JBICLK010000035.1, read as the reverse complement.
ACCAAGCAGCGCCCGCCAGAGCCGCTGGTGATGCGCATGAACACCTTCGACTGCGCGATGTACCAGCACACCAACCTGATCCCGAACGTCTATGAGATGGACGATTACCAGGTGCGCACCCCAACCGACGTGATCGGCCAGCACATCCACCTGCCCAAGTGGGACCTGACCGCTGCCGACGGTTCGGCCAACGGCTGGAACTATGAAGATGGCATTCTCTCGCCCGGTAGCGTGGTCGAGCGCGTACAGGCCATTCGGACTTACAACGGTTGCACTGATGGGGATAGCCGCGATGGCACCGCTGCCTGCCCGAAAGCCAGACAGCACCCGTACTTCGGGCGCTTTGGTCGCGCCGACTGGCTGGGCGCGCGTACAGCCATGCAGCGCTGGTTCGCTGACCCGCTGGTGAACGTGCATAACGTCGACCGTGGCCTGGGTACCATCTTCACCCATGACCACCTTGGCCCATCGACCCACCAGCAACTGGGTCTGTACGCCACCGTGCTGGCCGAACCGGCCGGCTCCACCTGGTACCACGCCGAAACCGGCGAGCAGTTGTACAACCCGGCCACGCGCCAGGACGGCGGCCCGACCTCGTGGCAGGCGGTGATCAAGACCGGCGACCACGATGGCGACGGCAAGAACGACAGCTACCGCGAGTTCTTCCTGGAGTACAGTGACTTCCAGCATGCCTATGAAGCTGGGGTGTACGTAGGCGCAGGGCCGGACGGCATTCCCAATGCCCAGTCGTACCCGGCCACTGCCGACAGCTTCCGTTACGCCATCAACCCGCCCGTGCGCGGCAAGGCGTCGAACCTGCTCGAAGCCATCGTCGAGAAACGCGGCGGTCTCAACCCGGGCTGCCCAAGCCGGCCATGCCCGCAGGCGATCTCGGTGGATGACCCGGGGATGTTCGTCGTCAACTACCGCAACGAGCCGCTGGCCCTGCGCGTGTATGACCCGAACAAGGTCGGCCCGGACGGCAAGCGTGGCATGCAGGCCGACGGCCTGGCCGGCGACCTCAGCTATGCCCTGCAAACCCGTACCGACCGCGCCATCCCGGCGATGAACCTGTCGCCATCGGCGATCACCTCGGCAGTCGGCCCTACCGGCGGCACTACGCTGTTCCCGCCGCATATCAACACGGCTGGCGCCGAGCCGGGCGACCCGTTCACCCCGTTGCTGCGTACCTATTCCGGCGACAACGTACGCCTGCGCATGCACGCCGGTGGCCATGAAGAGGAGCATAACGTCACCCTGCACGGCGTGAAATGGCTGCAGAACGGTTCTGGCTTCGGTAGCAGCTCAAACTCGGGCTGGAAGTCGTCGCAAATGATCGGCATCTCCGAGCAGTTGGGCTTCATGGCGCCGGTGTCGATGATCTCCAGTTCGGCAGCCACCAACGGCGACTACCTGTACTCGCTGGACGCCGCCCTTGAAGGCTACTGGAACGGTATCTGGGGCATCATGCGCAACTACACCGCGCAGCGTGCAGACCTGTTCCCGCTGCCCAACAACCCGCAGCCGGTGGCCATGCGCAACACCGTGAACTTCAACGGCATCTGCCCGAAAACCACGGCCAACCCTAACGGCATCGGCACCCGTACCACGGTCAAGCGCAACTACGAGATCGTCGCGGCGCTGGCCAACGACATCCTCGAAAACCGTAATGGCGTCAGCATCAATGACCCGGCGGGCATCGGCCAGCATGTCGGTGGCGCGCTCAAGGCCAACGGCGGCACCCTGGTGTTCAACAGCCGTAGAACCGCCATCCCGCTGGTGAGTGGGGTAGACCCCGAAGATGGGGAGCCTTTCACCATCGGTGGCCACAGTGCGCCGCTGCATGACCCGACCGCGATCCTGTACGTGCGCAAGGCTGACCTTGATGCCACCACCGGCAAGCTCAAGGCGGGTGTCCCGGTAGAGCCGCTGGTACTGCGCGCCAATGCCGGCGACTGCATCAGCATCACCCTGGAGAACCGCTTGCCACTGGTGATGCCCGACCTGCCGAGCACTGCAGTGATGCACAACGTGGTCAAGCGTGACCGCTTCGACAGCGAAGGCTCCACCGCCTTTGCCAACAACCTGATGCGGCCGTCCAGCCACGTGGGCCTGCATGCGCAACTGCTGGCCTACGACATCACCAAGTCAGACGGTGCCAACGTTGGCCTGAACCCGGTGCAGACCGTGCCACCACGTGCCGGCACCAGCGGCGCTTACCCGACCAAGGAGTACCAGTACTACGCCGGCCACCTGGAGCGTGAAGGCAAACCGGTGTCGCAGCTGGGCCGCACAGTGGACAACATAAACACCACGCCTATCGAGTTCGGCGGCCTCAACCTGACCCCGTCAGACTTCATCAAGCAGCCGCAAAAAGGCCTGGTGGGCGCCATGAGCATCCTGCCGCAAACCGCCACCTGGACCGAGGATACTGCTACCCGTACCCAGGCCACGGTGAAGGTCAGCGGCCAGCCGGACTACCGCGACTTCGTCACGGTGTGGCAGCGCGCACTGAACATGCGCTGGGCCGATGGTCGTCCGGTAGAAGGCATCAATACCGAAGGCAACGGCGCTGCCGGTGATCCGCAAGACAACGGCAACATGGCGGTCAACTACAAGACCGAACCGTTGTGGCTGCGCTTCGGCATGGCGCCCGACTCGCCATTCGGCCGCGCCAATGGCCTGGGCTTTGGTGATGTACCCAACGCCCACATGGCCTACGCCAACGCCCTGGTCGGTGGTGACCCGCAAACCCCGGTGCTGTACGCCAAGCCTGGCCAACCGGTGCGCAACCATATCGTGATGCCCAGTGGTGGCAGCCGCGGCATGGTCTACCAGCTGGACGGGCACGTATGGCCACTGCACAACTACCAGGCCGAGAAGAGCGATGCGGACGGTTACCCGATTAGCCTGCCTGGTATCGGTTCGGTGCGCTTTGGCTACAACCCGATGGCCATGTACATCGGTGCGCAGGAAAGCGTACTGCCAGCGGCTCACTTCAGCTTCATGCTGCCGAGTGCCGGCGGTGCGAACGCGGTGGCGGGTGACTACCTGTTCCGCGACTACGCCGCCTACGGCAACCTCTCGGGGCTGTGGGGGATCTTGCGGGTGACCAACGAAGCGCCGCCGGCAACGGCCCCGGCGCAGTGACGGAAGGGGAACGCGAGCATGAACAAAAAGACTCGCCCTGCTTACTTGGGGGTAGTGCTGGGGGTAGCGCTGATCGGCCTGGGCGTGGCGTACGAAAAGCTATGGTGCGACCCGCGCGAGCTGTTGCAGGAACGGGGCGGCTCGCAGGCCTTGCACCGGCTCAGCCGGGACGGCGTGAACGTGGAGTTCGAGGCCCGGCCATTAGCCGGCGGCGAACTGAAGGAGGGCGGCTTCGCCAACATCCGCTTCAAACTCAGCGACCAGACCAGTGGCCAACCGCTGTCGGGCATGGCCCCGGGGGCGTGGATCGACCCGGCACAGTCGGCCCCGGCCGGGGACCGCGAGCAGAGCTGCAAGGCGCGGGTGGCGCTGTTTCTCAAGAGCAGCATCGGGGCCCGGCCGCTGCTCGACCTGAACAGCTACTTCTTGCTGATGCTGAACAATGACGCCAGCCTGACAGTGATCGACCCGACGGTGTCGGTGGGGGGCGTGACCAGCACCATGGCGCGCATCGAGCTGCCAGGGCGGCCCATGGACTGGGCGGCCACCAGCGACGACAAGCAGGTTTTCGTGTCGATACCCGAGCGGGGCAAGGTCTCGGTGATCGATACCGAAACCTTCACCCGCGTGGCCGACCTGGACGCCGGCGACCAGCCGCTGCGCGTGGCCCTGCAGCCGGACCAGCATCGGCTGTGGGTTGGCAACAACAGCAGCGACCCGGCCAAAGGTGGGGTAACAGTGATCGACGTGCCGGGGCGCAGCGCCATGAAGCACTTCAACACCGGTACCGGGCACCACGAAATCGCCTTCAGCGCCGACTCGCGCTATGCCTACGTCAGCAATCGCGACAGCGGCACCCTGAGCGTCATCGACATCCCGGAAATGCGCCTGGCCAAGACCATCAAGGTGGGCCCGCACCCGCTGTCGGTCAGCTATTCGGCGCTGTCCCAGGCCGTGTACGTGGTCGATGGCGAGGAGGGCAGCGTACGGGTGTTCGATGCCCGCAGCCATCAGTTGCGCCACACGGTCCAGGCTGAACAGGGCCTGGGGCCGATGCGCTTCAGCCATGATGGCCGCTACGGCATCGTGCTCAATACCCTTGAGAACCAGGCACTGGTCATCGACGCCAGTACCGACAAGCTGATCCACCACATCCCGGTGGCGGCCGAACCGTACCAGCTGACGTTCACCAAAGGCTATGCCTATGTGCGTGGCCTGGCCTCGCCGAAAGTGAGCATGATCAATCTGGCCAGCCTGGGCGAGGGGCGTTCGCCCATCGTGCAAGGCTTCGAGGCTGGCCCCGCAGCACCGCGCCAGGCCGGTGACCTGCCACTGGCCCAGGGGCTGTCGGTATCGCGTGATGACAATTCGGTGTTCGTGGTCAACCCGGTGGACAACACCACCTACTTCTATGCCGAAGGCATGAATGCACCGATGTCCGGCTACAACAACCGCGGTCACCAGGCCCGCGCCGCCATCGTCGTTGATCGCAGCCTGCGCGAAGTGGCCCCCGGGGTGTATGGCTCGACAGTGAAGCTGCCCGCCGCCGGCAAGTTCGACGTTGCATTCCTGCTCAACCAGCCGCAAATCATTCACTGCTTCAGCACCGAGGTGGCCGCAGGGGCCAGTGCCAGCGAACGCAAAGGTGCGCGTGCCGAGTTCATCGGCCTCGACCAGCCGCTGCCGCAGCACAGCGACTTCACCGCGCGGGTGCGTATTGTCGGTGACGACGGGCAGCCGCGCCTGGGCCTGAACGACCTGAGCCTGCGCTACTTCCTGGCGCCATCGTCGATGCCGCGCAACCTTCGGTTGCAAGAGGTGGGCGAGGGGGTCTACCAGGCGGCGCTGAACTTGCCTGAGGCCGGCGCCTGGTACCTGCATGTGCAGTCGCCCTCGTTGGGGCGCAAGTTTGCCGAAGAAAACTACACCAGCCTGCGCGTTCTGCCGGCTGCTGCAACCAACGCTTCCCAGACTGACGTGAGGAATGTGCGATGAACGCCAAGCCTGCTTGCACACTGTTGGCCCTGAGCCTGGCATTCGCCAGCCACCTGGCCATGGCCCACGCCGGTCACGAGCATGACGGCCATGCCGGGCAGCCCCCGGCGGCGCACCAGGAAAAGACCAGTGTGCGTTTTGCCGATGTGTCGCTGCTGAACCAGGACGGCATGCCGGTACGCCTGGAGAAAGACCTGGTGGGTGACCATCTGGTGGTCATGGGCTTCATTTACACCAGCTGCACCACGGTATGCCCGGTGGTGTCGTCGATCATGGGCAAGGTCCAGCAGCAGCTGGGCGGCCGGGTAGGCGAGGAGGTTCGCCTGGTGTCGATCAGTGTCGACCCTCAGCGTGACGACGCCAAGCGCCTGCAAAACTATGCCAAGGCATTCCAGAAAGGGCCGGGCTGGAGCTGGCTGACCGGTACCCCGTACGCCATCACCGAAACCCTGAAGGGGCTGGGCAGCTTCAACGCCGATCTCAGCCAGCACCCGCCGCTGATACTGGTGGGTGACGGGCGTAGCGGGCACTGGACGCGTTACTACGGCTTCACCGACCCGGGCGTATTGATCGAAGAAATCAACCGCCTCAGTGCGCGCCGGGTACATGCCAAGAGCACCGCCATTGCCGACCATCACGAGGTGCAACCATGAGCACTGCAACCTCCCACCGCGCTGGCATGCGCGCATTCGACTGGCTGGTACTGGGTGGCTGCCTGTGGATCCTCACGTCGGTGGCGTTCGCCCACGAAGGCCATGCGCCGCAAGCCCCCGAGCCGCAGCCAGCACCGCAGGCGATGGCCAGTGGTGGCGGTACCCGCGACGCCAAGACCTGGTTCACCGACACCGTGCTGAAGGACCAGAATGGCCGCGAGCTGCGCTTTTACAGTGACGTGCTCAAGGACAAGGTGGTGATGCTCAACGTGATCTTCACCCATTGCACCGATGCCTGCCCGTTGATCACCCGCAAGCTGCGCGAGGTGCGCGAGGCCATGGGGCCAGCCCTGGCCGCCCAGGTGACCTTCGTGTCGATCAGCAGTGACCCGCTGAACGACACCCCCGAGGCGCTGAAGGCGTTCGCCGCCAAGCAGGGGGTGGATGGGCCGAACTGGTTGTTCCTGACCGGTGACAAGGCCAATGTCGACCTGGTGCTTGGCCGTATAGGGCAGTTCCTGCCGAGTCCCGAGCAGCATTCGACGCAGCTGATTGCCGGTGATGTTGCAGGTAAACGCTGGAGCAAGATTCGCCCGGATGCACCGCCAGCGGCGATTGCCCAGCGCATGCAGCTGTTGACCCAGCCGCTGGCAGGTCGGTGAGTATCATGGGCCGCCTGGTGAGTTGGCCTCTGTGGCATCCGCTGTTGTGGGAGCGGCCTTGCGTCGCGAAAGGAGCGCGCAGCGCTCCCCTCTTTCTGCGCTTGAGCTGCCACTGCCGGGGCTGCTGCGCAGCCCTTTCGCGACGCAAGGCCGCTCCCACAGGGCTTGCGATATGGCTTACCTGCGTGCTTGGCATGGCAACTTCGACCTCAGCCCTGGCCCTGGACCTGACCGACCACGAACAAGCAGGCAAACGCCTTTACCGCGAGGGCGTCTCCAGTAGCGACGCTCAATTGCAAGCCCGGGTCGGCGCCAGCGATATCACAGTCCCCGCCAGCGTGCTGCCCTGCGCCAGTTGCCATGGCAACGACGGCCGTGGCCGTGCCGAAGGCGGTGTGCGCCCCCCCGGCCTCGACTGGCAACGCCTGGCACTCGGTCAGGGCCCGCGCGAGGCCAACGGCCGCCGCTATCCGGCCTACACCGACAGCAGCCTGGCGCGGGCCATCCAGCAGGGCATCGACCCGGCTGGCAATCGCCTCGACCCGGCCATGCCACGCTTCGAACTGACCTTGGCCGACCAGCGCAACCTCACCGCCTATCTCAAACGCTTGGCCGATGAACGCGACCCTGGTGTGGAGGAGGGCGTGCTGCGCCTTGGCACGCTGCTGCCCGCGAGCGGTCCGCTGGCCGAAGCCGGGCAGGTGGTGCGTGCCGTGCTGGAAGACGGCGTGGGTCAACTCAACCAGCAAGGCGGCATTCACGGGCGGCGCCTGGAACTGGTCGTACTAGACCCAGGTTCCGACCCGGTCAGTGCCGAACGCGCCTTGCAACAGTTGCTCGAGCAAAAGCGGGTGTTCGCCCTGATCGCGCCATTGGCGCCCATGCTCGACCAGCGCCTGACGACCTTGCTGGCGCCACAGAACGTGCCGATGGTCGGCAGCACCCCGCGCAGCGGCGGCAGCGCACAGGTCTTCGACCCGCTACCCGGCTTGCCCGAGCAATTGCTGAGCCTGGCAGAGCACGCCCGTGTGGCGCTGGGCCTAGCCCCGGATGAGTTACGTGTGGTGTATGCCGGTAACGAACACGCCGCGTTGGCCGAGCAGGTGCGCGAGCGTTTACGACAGCAGGGCTGGGCGCCACCCGCTATCCAGGCGTTCGACGGCCAGGCGGTGGACGGGCAGGGCATCGTCTTCCTTGGCCGCGCCCAGGCCTTTGCCGAGTTGGCGGCGGCGTTGCAGGTGGCCGGCCGCGAGCCCTACCTGTTCGCTGCTTCCAGTCAGGTAGCCGGCGCTGTGGCGCGCTTGCCGGCGCAGTGGTCGCAGCGGCTGTTTCTGGCCTACCCCTACGTGCCTGAGGACTGGACCGAGCAAGGCCTGGCTGCGCTCGCCGGGCTGCAGCAGCGCCAGGGCCTGGATCCGCGCCAGGCGTCATTGCAGGTCAATACGTTATGCGCGTTGCGCCTGCTGAGCGAAGCGCTGAAGCAGATTGGACGGGATGCCAGCCGCGAGCAACTGATTGCTGCGCTCGAAGGCCTGCACGATGTGCCCACCGGCCTGACCCCGGCACTGGGCTTTGGCCCTGGTCGCCGCCAGGGCATGGCAGGTGCCCATGTGGTGGCGGTGGCCCTGCCCGGGCCACGCTTTACTTCGGTCAGCCCCTACCGGCCAGTGCCGGCCAGCCCTTGAGCGGAGGTTGTCATGCGGATCGTGTGGTTGTGCCTGTTGCTGGTGCTGACCAGCGTGAGCTGGGCCGATGTGCCGGCGGCGCGGGTCAATGGTGTCGAGATCGGGTTGATGCGCCTGGAGCGCTACTTCAGCGAGTACCTGGACGCCCAGGGTAGGGCGGTGACCAGCATCCGCAACCCAGGCCTGTATAAACGCCTGCGCGACCAAGCGTTGGACGAGCTGATCGACAAGGAGCTGTTGTGGCAGGAAGCGCAACGCCAAGGTATTGCTGTCAGCGATGAGCAAGTGTCGGCGCAGGTTGGCGAGATCGAAGCGGCATTTGGCAGCCCGGCGTTATTCGAAAGGCGACTGGCAGAGGCGGGCTTCGACAGGGCGCAGTACACTGAATACACCCGGCATGAGATGGCGGCCCAGCAAGTGTACGCCCTGCTCAGCGCAGTCGACGCGCCGAGCGAGGGCGAAGTGGAGGCATTTTTTGATGCCAACCAGGACAGACTGCAAGGAGCGCAGAACCAAAGTGATAATCCATTGGTCATACGCGAACACGGCCTGGCCTTGGCTCGGGCAACGCTCATCGGGCAGCGGGAGGCGCAGGCGCGCCAATCCGTGCGCCAACGTTTGCGCGAGTCCGCTAAAGTGGAAATCGCCGACTGAGGCCGTTGAGGGCGCTTCCCCCAATGCTGGGGAATTAAGGTTTGGCAATGTGCCATCATTTTCCCCGCTTGTGGGGAACGGGTTGGGTGTGCCTGTTCAGCGTCTGTCGGTTGCTGGCCGGCACCTTAGTAAAATCAGTGGCTTACAGTGGTGCAACATGACTATTCACGCCTGGCACGAAGCCTGCTCAAGTCTCTACAAGGGCGTACTTCGCAGACCGGGGAACCGGGCAGTACTTGGGAGTCGACCTTGGTGAACAGAGTATTGGTAGTCGATGACGAACAGACTCTTGCGCAGAACCTGCAAGCGTATCTGCAGGCGCAAGGCCTGGAAGTTCATGTTGCCCACGACGGTGCCAGTGGTATCGAACAGGCTGAAAGCCTGGCACCGCAAGTAGTTGTGCTGGATTACCGCCTGCCCGACATGGAAGGTTTTCAGGTTCTGGAGGCTGTACGCAAGAACAGGCAATGCCACTTCGTGCTGATCACCGCCCACCCCACCGTCGAGGTGCGTGAGCGGGCCGCCGAACTCGGAGTGAGTCACGTCCTGTTCAAGCCGTTCCCACTGATGGAGCTGGCGCGTGCGATCTTCGACCTGCTGGGCATCGAGCGCCGGCGCAGGGCCACGGACAACCCGGCCGAAGGGTTCGTCGAACGACGCCAGAACAGGAACGAATCGTTCCCCCTGCAGTTGTACGATGGAAGCTGGGTGTTGGCCGACCGCCGCCGTAACGGCGCCAAGCCACCAGGGCCCGACGACGATCAACTGCTCACAGGGGAATAGCGGCGCCCGCACCCCTGGCCGAGCCAGCCTGCGACGCGCCCCTGAGCGGAGTCGCAGGCCATGCCAGAAGCATTCGATGCAACCCCGGAATCTGCAAAGCCTGCACCGACGTCTTCGCGGGCATGCCCACTCCCACAGGATGTATGCAGCCCACAGACCTGTGATGTACCTGTGGGAGCGGGCATGCCCGCGAAGAACCCAGCAAAAATTTCCGCCTACCCCCGCGACCTCCTGGCCCAGGCCCGTCTGCAAGCCACTGACGAGCGCCTGCTCGACTGCCTGGAACGCCTGGCCTGCGACACCCCCGACACCTTCACCCGGCGCCTGGGCCTGACCCTGCATTACCCGGTACTCGACAGCCACAGCCTGCTGGCCAGCACCCCACGCTTCGACAAGGTGGCCTTGGCCCAGTGCATCAAGCGCGAATGTGTACTGATCGAGCAAGGCGGCCAGTTGCTGGGCGTGTTCGCCGACCCTTTCGACCCCGCTCGCCTGGCCTGGATCGACGACGTACTGCAAGGCGCGCCGCTTTACCTGGCCCACGCCGCCGACCTGGCCACCTTCCTGGCCCGTCATGAAGAAAGCTTCCACGCAGTCGATGCCCTTGACCACGACGCCGAAGCCAGCAGCGAGGGAGACCCGCTGCAACGCCTGTCGCTGGCCAGTATCAGCGAAGACCAGAGCCGCGTGGTCAAACTGGTCAACTCCACCCTGTACGACGCCCTCAAGCTGCACGCCAGCGACATCCACCTGGGCATGACTGGCCAGGGCCTGACCATCAAGTACCGCATCGACGGCGTGCTCAACGGTGCCGGCAAGGCCAGTGGCAGCGCCTTCGCCGACCAGGTGATCTCGCGCATCAAGGTCATGGCCGAGCTGGACATCGGCGAAAAACGCGTGCCCCAGGACGGCCGCTTCAAGGTGGCCGTGGGCGACCGGCAAATCGACTTTCGGGTGTCGATCATGCCTAGCATCTTCGGTGAAGATGCCGTGCTGCGGGTGCTCGACAAGCAGGACTTGTCCGACCGGGTCAGCGGCGTGCAGCTGCAAGCCTTGGGCTTTGCCGACGAGACCTTGCGCGCCCTGCGCCGGTTGGCGGCAGAACCCTACGGCATGATCCTGGTTACCGGCCCTACAGGCAGCGGCAAGACCACCACCCTGTACGCCATGATCAGCGAGATCAACCATGGTGTGGACAAGATCATCACCATCGAGGACCCGGTCGAGTATCAATTGCCCGGCGTGTTGCAGATCCCGGTCAACGAGAAGAAGGGCCTGACCTTCGCCCGCGGCCTGCGCTCGATTCTGCGTCACGACCCGGACAAGATCCTGGTCGGCGAAATCCGTGACCCCGACACGGCCCAGATTGCCGTGCAATCGGCGCTCACCGGCCACCTGGTGTTCACCACCATCCACGCCAACAACGTGTTCGACGTGATTGGCCGCTTCAGCCAGATGCAGGTCGACCCCTACAGCTTCGTTTCCGCGCTCAATGCGGTACTGGCCCAGCGCCTGATTCGCCTGGCCTGCCCGCACTGCGCCACGCCCTGCGAACACGATGACGACACCCTGTATGGCTCAGGCTTGACCCGCGAGGGGGTGGCCGGCTGGACGTTCGTCCGCGTCAAGGGCTGCGGCCACTGCCGTGGCAGTGGTTACCGCGGCCGCAGTGCCATTGCCGAACTGCTGCACCTGGATGATGACCTGCGGCAAATGATCGTGGAGCGCCGCCCGCTGGCGCAGATCAAGACGCTTGCCTGCCAGCGCGGCCTGCGCCTGCTGCGGGCCTCGGCTCTGGACCTGGTCCGCGATGGCCGCACCACCCTTGAGGAGATCAACCGTGTCACATTCATCTGACCGTTACTGCGCCGTATTGGGCGCCGAGGGTGTCGGCCTGGGTCGCTGCCACAAGAACCACCACCAATGGCTGGGCAGCCGCGCATTCAGCAGCGACGCCACCCAACCGACCTGGGATGCTGCTGTTGACGGGCTGGCCGCACTGCTGGCCGAGCATGCGGTACGTGGCGCCCAGTTGCGGGTGCTGCTGTCGGCCCGCTACAGCCGCTTCTGCCTGGTGCCCTGGAGTGACGCCATCGGTCACCCTCGCGAGCTGGACGCCTATGCCCGCGCTTGCTTCGAAAACCTCTACGGGCAGCCGTTGGACGACTGGCGAATCGTGCTGTCACCGGAGCCTGCCGGTGCCGCCCGCATCGCCACGGCGCTGCCCGAAGCCTTGCTGCAGCGGCTGCAGGCACTGGGCCGGGAAAGCCGCCTGAGCCTGCGTTCGGTGCAGCCATACCTGATGGCTGCCTACAACCGGTGCTGGGCACAGCTGGAGCAGGGTGACTTCCTGTTCGTGCTGGCCGAGCCGCGCCGCAGTGTATTGCTGCTGGCCGCCGGCGGTGCCTGGCAGCAAGTGCTGGCGCAAGGCTGCGCTGACAGCGACCAGGCCCTGCAGGCACTGATCGAGCGGACCTGTGAGCTGTACGGCGAGCACCTGCCGCGGGTGTACCTGCATGCCCCGGGCCGCTGCGACGTGCCGCAACTGGCGGCGGTGCAATTGTGCCAGCCGGCCAGCGAAGCCGACCCGCTGTGCGCCATGTGGCGGGCGGTGGCCTGACATGCGCCGCCTCGACCTGGAATTCCAGCCACGGCGCAGCGGCCCGTTGGTTTGGTCGCTGCTCGTCCTTGCCAGCGCCATGGTCGCCGGCCTGGTGCTGCTGCAGCAACGCTTGCAGACCGAGCAAGTGGCGCTGGAAGCCAGCGTCCATAGCCTGGAACTGCAACTGGGCCGGCGCCCGGCCATCGCACAACCCAAGAACAGCGCTGCCAGCCGGGAGCAGGCTGAGCGCCTGGCACAAATGCGCAGTGTGTCGCAGCAACTGCAACGCCCTTGGCAGCAACTGTTCGCCATGCTTGAAGCCATGCCGCAGGACGACGTCGCGCTGCTCGGCCTGACGCCGGATGCGCGCAAGGGCCAGGTGCGCATTGCCGCCGAGGCACGCAACCTCGAGGCGATGCTGCAGTACCACCAGCGGCTGGAAGCCAGCGACGAGCTCAGCGACGTGTCGCTGCTCAACCACGAGGTGCTCGCTGCGCGGCCCGAGCACCCGGTGCGCTTCACCCTCACCGCCACCTGGGAGACCGGCCATGCGCGCCCTTGAATCGTTCAGCAGCCTGATCCTCCAGGAGCGCCTGCGCGTTGTCGGCCCGGTAGGCCTGGCTGCCGTAGCCGTAGGCCTGCTCGCCATTGGCGTGGGGTGTGCCGGCGTGCTGCCGCAATGGCAAAGCGTACGCGAACTGCGTGTCACCGAAGCGCAGGCCAGCGAACAGGTAGGGCGTGTCAAGCGGGGTGAGCTGAAGATTGCGGTCCAGCCCGAGCAGCAGGCCCTCGACAGCCTGCGCCAGCAACTGCCTGGTCAGCCCCAGGCCAGCGAGTTGATCGAGCGTCTGTACCGTCTGGCCAGCGCCGAGCGCATCAGCCTGGCCCGCGGTGAATACGCGTTGGGTATCGACCCCAAGACCCAGCTGGCCCGCTACCAGATCGTGCTGCCAGTGCGCGGCAGCTACCCGCAGATTCGCGGCTTTATCAAGGGCCTGCTCAAGCAACTGCCGACGCTGGTGCTGGAAGACCTTGAGCTGCAACGCAAGCGCATCGGCGACAGCGAGCTCAATGCCCGCCTGCGCATGACCCTTTATCTGTCGAGGTCGTGATGAACACACAACGTGCAGTCATCTGGGCCGGCTTCCTCGGCGTGAGCGCGGCGCTGGCCTGGGCACCGGACCATTGGTTTGGCCAGGACGATGGCGTCGCGGCCTTCGCGGGTAAACCCGCTCCTACAACAGAAAGCGCTGCGTCCATTGTAGGCGCGGGCTTGCCCGCGAAAGGGCCGGAACAGGCCTCCCGCGACCTGTTCCCAACCCAGCAATGGACGCAACCCAAAACCCTGGCCACGGTCACCGAACAACCCGTGATGACCGCACCTGTCGTCGCCGCGGCCCCGACGGCTCCGGAACTGCCTTTCCAGTTCATCGGCCGCATGGGTGACCGCGACGACCTGCAGGTTTTCCTGCAGAGCGGCGAAAAACTCTACGTCGTGCGCCAAGGCGACGTGATCGAAGACACCTATCGCCTCGATCGGGTATCGGCCAACGAGCTGAACCTGGTCTACCTGCCTTTGCACCAGTCGCAGACCTTGTCTGTCGGGAGCGCACCATGAAGTCGTCAAAGCTGTGCAAGCCTGCTCCGTTTCTGCTCGTGGCGCTGTGCGTGGCCATTGCCGGTTGCGGCTCCAGTGCGGTTCGCCAGGACAGCGACCAGTTGATGAAAGAGGGCCAGTACGAGGCCGGCATCGCTCGCCTGGAAGAGGCCCTGCGCGACGATCCGCGTGATACAGAGCTGAATATCGCCCTGGCCCACAGCCGCCAGGCGGCGGTCGAGGCCCTGATTGGCCAGGCCGACAGCGACCGCGTCCGCCATGACTTCGCCAATGCCCGGATGGGCTACGGCCGGGTGCTCACCCTGGAGCCGAACAACCGCCGCGCCCAGGAAGGCATTCGCCAGCTGGAGCTGATCCGCACCCTGGACGAACGCATAGCGCTTGGCCAGGCGGCGCTGCGCCAGGGCGACCTGTTCGGTGCCGAACGCTACATGCGCGAAGTCTTGCGTCTGGACCCGCAGAACCAGAAGGGCATGACCCTGCGCAGCGACATCGAAAACGTGCAGGCACGCACCGCGCAGCCGTACCCGCAATTGCGCAGCAAGCTGGAGCGGCCGGTCACCCTGGAGTTTCGCGATGCCAACCTGAAGACCATCTTCGAAGTGCTGTCGCAGGTGGCCGGCATCAACTTCATCTTCGACAAGGACCTGCGCCCGGACATGAAAGCCACCATCTTCGTGCGCGAGGTGCGCATCGAGGACGCGATAGCGCTGCTGCTGGAGCAAAACCAGCTGCGCCAGAAGATCGTCAACGACAACACCGTCATGGTCTACCCCGATTCGCCGCAGAAGACCAAGGACTACCAGGAACTGGTCATGCGCACGTTCTACCTGACCAGCATCGACGCCAACACCGCGTTGAACATGGTCAAGACCATGCTCAAGACCCGCGACGTGTTCGTTGACGAGCGCCTCAACACCCTGACCATGCGCGACACTTCGGACGCGGTGCGCATGGCCGAGAAGCTGCTGCAGTCGCAGGACCAGTCAAACCCCGAGGTGGTGCTGGAAGTGGAGGTGATGGAGGTGGCCACCTCGCGCATCCTCGACCTTGGCCTGCAATGGCCCAACACCTTCGGCGTGCTGAGCGACGATGGCAACCCGGTCAGCGTGCTCGACCAGCTCAAGGGCATCAATTCCAGCCGCATCAGCATTGCGCCTGCGCCGCAGGCCAAGATCAACGCCCAGGACAAGGACATCAACACCCTGGCCAGCCCGGTGATCCGCGTCAGCAACCGCGAGCAGGCGCGCATCCACATCGGCCAGCGGGTACCGATCATCAGCGCCACCTCGGTGCCGTCGACCCAAGGGCCGGTCATTACCGAGAGCGTCACCTACCTGGACGTCGGCCTGAAGCTAGAAGTGCAGCCCACCGTGCACCTGAACAACGAAGTGGCGATCAAGGTGGCGCTGGAGGTGAGTAATGCCACCCCGCTGGAGGCCACCCGCCAGGGCACCATCCCGGTCCAGGTCGACACCCGCAACGCACAGACCAGCCTGCGCCTGCACGACGGCGAAACCCAGGTGCTGGCCGGCCTGGTGCGCAACGACCACAACGCCAGTGGCAACAAGATTCCCGGCCTTGGCGACATCCCGGGCCTGGGCCGGCTGTTCGGCAGCAACAAGGACGACATGAGCAAGAGTGAGCTGGTGCTGGCGATCACCCCGCGCATCGTGCGTAACCTGCCGTACCAGAGCCCGTCGGACATGGAGTTTTCCACGGGCACCGAGTCGGCCATGCAGGTGCGCCAAATGGCGCCACTGCCGCCGATGGACGTGCCTGGTAATGCACCGACCACCGATGAACCGGTCGTGGACAGCCAGATGGCGGTCGCCCCGGTCAACGGGAGCCCCCGGCCATGAACGCCCGGCGTCGCATGCACGGCTTCAGCCTGATCGAGGTGGTGCTGACCCTGGCACTGCTCGGCTTGCTCGCCAGCATGGCCGCGCCGCTGACCGAAACGGTGGTACGCCGCGGCAAGGAGCAGCAACTGCGCGAGGCGCTGTACCAGATTCGCGACGCCATCGATGCCTACAAGCGGGCCTTCGACGCCGGCTACATCGAGAAGCGCGTCGATAGCAGTGGCTACCCGCCGAACCTGCAGGTGCTGGTAGAGGGCGTGCGCGATGTGCGCAGTGCCAAGGGCGCCAAGTTCTACTTCCTGCGGCGTATCCCGCACGATCCGCTGGTGGCGGCAAAGGATGAAGACGAAGGCGGCTGGGGCCTGCGCGCCTACGACAGCAGCCCCGACAACCCGCGCGAGGGCGAAGACGTGTTCGACGTGTATTCCAGGGCCCGCGGCAAAGGCCTGAACAATATCCCTTACGGGCAATGGTGACAGCCATGAAACGCAGCAAAGGCTTCACCCTGATCGAACTGCTGGTGGTGATGGCGATCATCGCCACGCTGATGACCATCGCCATGCCGCGCTACTTCAACAGCCTGGAAAGCTCGCGCGAGGCCACCCTGCGTCAGAGCCTGGCAGTGCTGCGCGAGGCGCTGGACCACTACTACGGTGATACCGGCCACTACCCCGATTCGCTGGAACAACTGGTGGAACAACGTTACCTGCGCAATACACCGGTCGACCCGATCACCGAGCGCAGCGATGCCTGGCAGCTGGTGCCGCCGCCCGAGGGTGTGGCGGGCGGCGTGGCCGACATCAAGAGCGGTGCCACAGGGAGGGCGCGTGATGGCAGCCTCTTCGCTGAATGGTAAGGCCAACGGCGGCTTTACATACCTGGGGGTGCTGCTGCTGATTGCGGTCAGCAGCGTGGCCCTGGCGGCCACCGGCACGATCTGGGCGAGCGCCGCCCAGCGCGACCGCGAACGCCAGTTGCTGTGGGTCGGCAGCCAGTATGCCCAAGCCTTGCGCAGCTACTACCGCGCCTCGCCAGGGCTGGCCCAGTACCCCCAGGATCTGGCCGACCTGCTACAGGACAACCGCTACCCGCAGGCCAAACGGCACATTCGCAGGCTTTACCCTGACCCGATCAGCAACAGCCACGAATGGGGCTTGCTGCGCTCGATCGACGGCCGTATCACCGGGGTGTACAGCCGCTCGGACGCCACCCCTTTCAAGCGCAGTGGCTTCAGCGCCGAATGGAGCGGTTTCGAGGGGATGGAGCACTACAGCGACTGGCAGTTCGTCGCCGAGCAGGCCTTTACCGAAAGTGCACGCGGTGTGCAGACGAATGCAGGCCCGGGAGACACACCATGAAGCGCCTGGCTGCGCTGTGCCTGGGCCTGCTGCTGATGGCAGGGGTGACCACCTGCGCCAGGGCGGGTGCTGAAGACGAGATGCAGGGCTTTATCGTCGACAACACCATCTCGCACATCGGCCACGACTTTTACTACTACTTCGCCGACCGCCTGCGTGCCACCAGCCGTCTGGACTTCAACCTGGTGGTACGCGAACGCCCCGATGCCCGCTGGGGCAGCCTGGTGACGGTGGAGTTCGAGCGTGAAGTGGTGTACCGCCGCTTCCTGCCACCGAACACCACCGAGCTCAAAGACGAGGCCGTCGCCGCCGCCGACCTGGTCAAGCAGCAGATCATTCAACGCAAGCTGCAACGCCTGCTACAGGACACCACCGACTTGGAGAGGGACGAGTTATGAACCACCGCATTCCACGTTGCATTGCCGCCTGCCTGCTGGCCAGCGCCTGTGCTGCCCAGGCCACCGAGCTGGTGTACACCCCGGTCAACCCGGCCTTTGGCGGCAACCCGTTGAACGGCACCTGGCTGCTGAACAACGCCCAGGCGCAGAACGACTACGACGACCCGGACCTCAAGGACCGTGCCTCGGCCTTTACCGGCACCACGGCCCTTGAGCGCTTCAGCAACCAGCTGGAGTCGCGGATGTTGTCGCAGTTGCTGGACAACATCAGCAACGGCAACACCGGCAGCATGGCGACCGATGCGTTTCTCATCGACGTCATCGACGATTCCGGGGCCTTGAGCATCAAGGTCACCGATCGTGCCACAGGAGAAATTTCGATCATTGAGGTCAGCGGCCTGAACCCCTGAGAGGGAAGGGCTTTTATGTTGGGGAGAGAACACCATGAAACGTCTGCTGAGCACGCTGCTGATCCTCACCGCCCTGGGCCTGCAAGGTTGTGGCCTGCGCGAACCGATGCCCGCTGAACAGGATTCGGAAACCCCGACCCTGACCCCAAGGGCCTCGACCTACTACGACCTGATCAACATGCCACGCCCCAAAGGCCGGCTGATGGCCGTGGTGTACGGTTTCCGCGACCAGACCGGGCAGTACAAGCCCACCCCGGCCAGCTCGTTCTCCACCAGCGTCACCCAAGGTGCGGCCAGCATGTTGATGGACGCCCTGAGTGCCAGCGGCTGGTTCGTGGTGCTGGAGCGTGAAGGGCTGCAGAACCTGCTGACCGAGCGCAAGATCATCCGTGCATCGCAGAAAAAGCCGGATGTAGCGGAAAACATCATGGGCGAGCTACCACCGTTGCAGGCCGCCAACCTGATGCTCGAAGGCGGCATCATCGCCTACGACACCAACGTGCGCAGCGGTGGCGAGGGCGCCCGCTACCTGGGGATCGACATCTCTCGCGAGTACCGGGTGGACCAGGTCACCGTCAACCTGCGCGCCGTGGACGTGCGCACCGGGCAGGTGCTGGCCAACGTGATGACCAGCAAGACCATCTACTCGGTGGGGCGCAGTGCCGGGGTGTTCAAGTTCATCGAGTTCAAGAAACTGCTGGAAGCCGAGGTGGGGTATACCACCAATGAACCTGCGCAGTTGTGCGTGCTGTCGGCGATCGAAGCGGCGGTGGGGCACTTGCTGGCGCAGGGGATCGAGCGGCGGTTGTGGCAGGTGGCGGGGGATCCAGCTGATGGCAAAGCCACGGTGGACAAGTTCTTGAGCCAGAATCAGCAGCCGTGATTGACTGTTAGGGAAGCTCTGATCAATTCAGCACAGGCCGCCTGACCTGTGCTGAACTTTCTTGAAAACATTGCGAATTTCAGGTTTCGGGCAACTTGATTGGAGTTTTCCTAAAGCATTTCGAGACTTTAGCTTATTCGATGCAGGCAATAGTATAAGCTACCGGCTAGGCGATCGGCTTTCATTGAGTTAGTGAGGTGTTGAAATGGGAAGAGTGCATGCTGTTTCTTAGTATTTTTACCTGCTCCTGATAGTTGCGCCCGTGAAGCGCACTTGGCCTGCTGATTAGAGTAGTGGAACCCACTGTAGGGGGCTCATATAGGTTACGGATCTCAAGCAATCCACGGTATAGTGGTATGATTTCAGGGTCTGTCGGTGGGGTGCCAAGAGATATCGCATTTCTAGCTTGGTCTCGTTGCTTTGAAGTCACTTTGTCGATGCCTGCTAATATTAAGCGGTCTCGGTGCTCCTTTATTACTAGATGGCTGAAATCTTTGCTTCTAGCCGAAATGAAAGCATCACGTGCCGACTCTCGGATCATGATATCTGTGTGTGGTCCCTTGAATATCTCGAGAGTCTCCATGGTATACAGGTTTGGCTTTTTGTTGTTTAATAGTTTTATGTAATCATCAAACATTAATTGGGATGACCGCAGATTGGATGCTCTTAAATTTCCTGGCCTTGACGAAGGCGGTAATTTTTGCGCGGCCAGAATTTGTAGTGGCAGAACGCCGGAATGGCCACTTGGATCAACAAAGTTGATCGGATCTCCTTGGCAGTAGGCGTAGCTGTTGATGCCGCCTGATTGAAATGGACTTAAATTGTCCGGCGAACAAAAGCGCATCAAGCGCGGCTTGTATCCGCGCCGACCATTCCCGAGTAAATATCCATCGGATGTTTTATCGAACGGCTGATCGTTGAATGCGAGGGTTGAGTGGTTAGCCGCCATGTGCCAACCATAGGGGGTATAGCGTAGCATCGATCATTGCCCCTGGTTTATTTAATATTGTAGGTATATATAGATTAGTGAATAACGGGCCGCAATCGTTATTTTTAACAGTTGACATTTACTGTTGGGGTGTGTGGGCCCCCGGGTAAGTTTCGGCCATAACCCATTGAACTCGTGAAGCGCAATGCGTGCCCGCTATCCGATGCACGAATTGCCCACTCCAGTGAATCAAGGAGCGACACAATGACAAAAGGCTTACCTGATCCTCCTGTACGCGCCACCACGGCGGCCTCCAGTTTCTCCACCTGCGAATGCAGCCATCCACCGTTGTTCGCCGTTCGTTCCGGCGTGGATTACGAAGATGCGCTGGTGCACCTTTCCACGCTGCTGAAAGGGGCGTTTGCGACCAACCTCAAGGCGCTGGAACTGGCCAAGGGCACCTGCCGTGATCTGTTGTTGAGCAATGACCATGGGTTGGATTCGGCCAAGGCGGTGGTGGAGGCGTTGCTGGATGAGAGGCAGCAACTGGCTGGGCGGAAGGCGGCGTCGAGTGCCTGACGGGGCTTGGCTATTGGTGATATCGATCGATATCCCTGATTGACCTCGAGGGCCTCTTCGCGGGCTCGCACGCTCCCACAGGTACAGCGCAGTCCTCAGGGTTGGTGCGAACCCTGGCAAGCCAGCTTCCACAGGGATTGCACCAGCTTCAAGTAACCTGGCCAGCTACACCCCAATCCATCCACTACCAGATGACGCCCAGCCATTTCTCCCGCACACTGCGGAAAATTCCCAAGCCCGTACCCCGTCACATTGCGGGGCACAGCCGGAGTAGAAAATGGCGCGACAACTTATAACAAACGCCCACGACCCGCTGCACGAATCCCGCGAGGCCCGCCTGAAGCTGGCCAGCGAAGGCGAACTACCGCTAGGGATGCTGCGCGACGAGATCGACGCCTCCTGGCGCCGCAGCCTGGGCCACGGCCTGGACTGCCTGCAGGGCGAACAGGTCGGCCTGGGCCTGGAACAGGGCCATGACCTGCGCCTGCTGCTGGAGCGCAACCGCCTGCTGATCGATGCCGTTACCCCCGAACTCGACTACCTGGTCGCGCGCCAGGGCAAGGCTGGCATCGTCATCCTCGGCGATGCCCAGGCCAACGTGCTGGCCATCGAAGGCCAGAAGCACGTGCTGCAACGCGAAGGCCTGCGCGATCTGCACCCGGGCAGTTGCTGGAGCGAATCGCTGCGCGGCACCAATGCCATCGGCACGGCCGTGGTCGAAGGCCGGCCGACGCTGATCAACTGCGGCGAACATTACCTTGACCGCCTCAGCCCGTTCTCCTGTACTTCCGTGCCACTGCGCGACCCGCGCGGCGAGGTGATCGGCGTGCTCGACATCACCCGCGAAGGGGTGATGGCGCAACCGCAGGATAGCCTGTCGACCCTGATGCTGGCGGCGGGCAACATTGAAAGCCGCCTGTTTGGCCTGTGCCACCCGGACCAGTTGGTGCTGGCCTTCCACAGCCGCCCGCAGTACCTCAACAGTGCCTGGCACGGCCTGTTGGCCCTGAGCCTGGACGGCGAAGTGCTGGCTGCCAACGACAGTGCCTGCCAGCTGTTGCAGGTGCCGCGTCACGAACTGATTGGGCGGCGTAGCACCGACCTGCTGGGCGAACGTTCCCCGGCCTTTATCGCTCGCCTGTGGCAGGGCGGGGTCAGCAGCGTGCAGACCGCCAAGGGCGAGTTCTATTTCCGTGCCCTACAGCTGCCGCGCCATGGCCGGGTAACCCCCAGCACACCATCCAGCAAGCCGGCCTTGAGCAAACAGTCGCCTGCACTCG
Source organism: Pseudomonas sp. TYF_14 (assembly GCF_043105275.1). Taxonomy (NCBI): domain Bacteria; kingdom Pseudomonadati; phylum Pseudomonadota; class Gammaproteobacteria; order Pseudomonadales; family Pseudomonadaceae; genus Pseudomonas; species Pseudomonas sp. TYF_14. The sequence continues at coordinate 70,226 of NZ_JBICLK010000035.1, read as the reverse complement.
ATGCTCTGGCCGGAGGTGATCAACGCCTGGCGCGCAACCTGCGCATGGCTCGCCAGGGGCTGGGCAATGGTTTGCCAGTGCTGCTGCTGGGCGAAACCGGTACCGGCAAGGAAGTGGTCGCTCGGGCCTTGCACCAGGCCAGCCCGCGTGCCGACAAACCGTTTGTGGCGGTCAACTGCGCGGCCATTCCCGAAGGGCTGATCGAGTCCGAGCTGTTCGGCTACCGTGAGGGCGCCTTCACCGGTTCGCGCCGGGGCGGCATGGTCGGGCGGCTGATGCAGGCCCATGGTGGCACGCTGTTCCTCGACGAAATCGGCGACATGCCGCTCGCCCTGCAAGCACGCCTGTTGCGGGTACTGCAGGAGCGCCGCGTAGCACCCTTGGGGGCGGGTGACGAGCAGGACATCGACGTGGCGCTGATCTGCGCCACCCACCGCGACCTCAAGCGCCTGGTGCAGGAGCAGCACTTCCGTGAAGACCTGTTCTACCGGGTCAACGGTGTGTCGCTGCGCCTGCCGGCCCTGCGTGAACGCGACGACCTGGCGGCGATCATCCAGGGCCTGCTGGACAAGGCCGATGCGCGTGGCGTAACCCTCGACCCGGCGTTGACCGCGTTGCTCGAAGGCTTCGACTGGCCCGGCAACATCCGTCAGCTGGAAATGGTGGTACGCACCGCGCTGGCCATGCGCGAGGATGGCGAGCAGGTGCTGACCCTTGATCACCTTACTGACTGCCTGCTGGACGAACTGGCCAGCAGCGCAGCGCCCTCCGGCAGCCTCAAGGACAGTGAACTGGAACAGATCCGCGGTGCTCTGGCGCGCCACCAGGGCAACGTCTCGGCCGCCGCCGCGGCACTGGGTATCAGCCGGGCGACGCTGTACCGCAAGCTCAAGCAGTTGCGCGGCTGACGTGGGCGGCCTGTTCGCAAGGCTGGTGGATTCAAGCGACCCTGTACTCATGCGCCAGGCGTTGGCCTGGCTGTATGGTTTCGTGCGCCCCCATCGGCGTGCCATCGGCCTGTTGCTCAGCTTGTCGCTGGGTGCATCGCTGCTGGCGCTGGCGCAACCCTGGCTGGTCAAGACCCTGATCGATGAGGGGCTGCTGGCCAAGGATTACCAAACGCTTTGGCACATGGCGGCAATCATGATCGGCGCGGGCCTGCTGGGCACTGTGCTGGCTGGGGTCAACCGCTACCTGCATACGCGCTTGTCGGGGCGCATCCTGTTTGCCCTGCGTGACGACCTTTACCGCCATCTGCAGCAATTGTCACCGACCTTTTACGGGCGGCGGCGTATCGGCGACATTCTTTCGCGGCTGGATGGCGATGTGGCAGAGATCCAGCGCTTTGCCGTGGACTCGCTGTTCTCGGCGGTGTCGGCGGTGATCGGCCTGGTGGGCGCGGTGACGTTGATGCTGATGCTGTCGTGGCAGTTGTCGCTGTTGCTGGCGCTGCTGGTGCCGATCGAAGTGCTGTGGCTGCGCTGGATGCGGCGCAAGGTGGAGCGCGAAGTGCGCAACTTGCGTGAGCGCTCGGCGGATGTGTCGTCTTTCCTGGTCGAGACCCTGCCGGCGATGAAGTTCATTCAGGCGGCCGGCCAGCAAGGCCGGGAAGCAGGGCGCCTGGACCAGCTTGGGCAAGGTTACATGCGTCAGCTGCTGAAGGTGCAGGTGACCGAATTCTTCACCCAGGCCATCCCCGGCACGCTCACCTCGTGGTGCCGCGCCTGTGCGTTCCTGGTCGGTGGCTGGTGGGTGATCCAGGGCACCTGGCAACTGGGCGCGTTGATCGCTTTTTCTACTTACATGGGCATGGCGGTTGGGCCGGTGCAGAGCCTGTTGGGCTTGTACGTGGCGGTGCAGCGCATGGCTGTCAGCCTGGGAAGGGTGATGGAATTGAAGCAGGAAGCGGTAGCAGTACATCAGACCGCCAACCCGCAGCCCATCCCCGATGGCCCCGGCGAGTTGCGCCTGGAGGCGCTGAGCTTTGCCCATGAGGGGCGTCAGGGTGCGGTACTGAACAACGTGCAGGTGAGCATCCCGGGTGGCGTGAAAGTCGCCATCAGCGGTGCCTCCGGGGTGGGCAAGTCAACCCTGATCGACCTGCTTCAGCGCTTCTACGACCCGGACGCCGGGCGCATCCTGCTGGACGGCGTCGACCTGCGCGACCTTGACCTGGCTGCGCTGCGCAGGCGAATCGCCGTGGTCAGCCAGGACATCGTGTTGTTCCGTGGCACCCTGGCGCAGAACCTGGCTTATGGCGTGCCCGAGGCCAGCCGTGATGAACTGGAACGGGTGGTGCGCCTGGCGCGGCTGGACAGCCTGGTCGACAGCCTGCCGCTGGGCCTGGATGGCTTGCTGGGCGAGCGCGGCCAGCAGTTGTCCGGGGGCCAGAAACAACGCATCGCCATTGCTCGTGCAGTGTTGCAGGCCCCGGCGATCCTGGTGCTGGACGAGGCCACTTCGGCAGTGGATGAGGCCACCGAGCGTGAAGTGATCGCGGCCATCGACCAGCTGTTCGCCGGCCGCACGCGCATCCTGATCAGCCACCGGGCTTCGACCCTGGCCGATGCCGACCTGCAGCTGCAACTGCATGACGGCCAGTTGCAGGTACTGGCGCAGGAGGTGATCAAACATGGGCACTGACGTGCGCGTTGGCATCATCGACAGCGGCTGCTCGCCGGAGCAGGCCAACGGCTTGCTGGACGCCCGCCGTTTCTGGCTGGAAGACGGCCAGTTGCGCGAAGGTGAAATGCTCCCCGACCAACTTGGGCACGGCAGTGCGGTGCTCGCCAGCTTGCAACACCAGGCCGGTCCTGTGTCGGTGCTGGTGGCCCAGGTGTTCAGTGCCCAGGCCAGCACCAGTGCGTTGCAGGTGGCTGCCGCATTGCTGTGGCTGGTGGAGTCGGGAGCCACGCTGGTCAACCTCAGCCTGGGCTTGCAGCAGGACCGGCCCGTGCTGCACCAGGCCTGTGCCGAGGCTTTGGCCGCAGGTGTGCTGTTGTGTGCATCCAGCCCGGCGCAGGGTGGGCCGGTGTTCCCGGCCAGCTACCCAGGCGTCATTCGGGTCACCGGCGATGCCCGCTGTGCACCGGGCCAGTGGTCGTGGCTGGGTACGCGACAGGCGGATTTTGGCGCTTACGTGGGCGCGGGTGAGCGGGCGGGTGCGAGCCTGGGTTGTGCGGCGTTGAGCGGGAAGATTGCCGCCTTGCTGCGTGATGCCCAGGGGATGGACCGCCAGCAGGTGCATGACTGGTTGCGTGAGCATGCGGCCTTCAAAGGGCCCGAGCGACGAGGAGCCCGCCATGGCTGAGCTGCGCATCGTGGTGCTGGGCGCCGGCCCTGCGGGTGCCGCCACGGCCATTGGCTTGCGGCGGCTGGGTTACTCCGTGACAGTGGTGTCGGAGTGGCGCCGTTTCGCGGCAGTTGAAGGCGTTTCGCAGCGGGTGCTGGAGGGCTTGCGTCATGCAGGCCTTGGCGGGGCCTTGAGCCAGGCGGCCATGCCGGCCACCCGCCAGGTGCACTGGAACGGCCAGCACCTGCAGATGAACCAGGAGTTTTTGCTCGACCGGCAACGTTTTGACCAAGCGCTGCGCGAAGACCTTCAGCGCGCAGGCGTGAGTGTGGTCGAGGGGCGGGTGCGTGAGGTCGTGCAGGGGGGCGGTCATCATGTGCGCCTGGACGATGGGCAGGTGCTGACCGCTGATTTCCTGGTCGAGGCCCGAGGCCGTCAGGCACCCCTGGCCGCAGACCGCCTGCGTGGGCCGGAAACGGTCAGCCTGCTCAATGTCTGGCAGGGTAGCCCCGGTGCGCCTGCGTCGGCGGTGGAGAGCCTGGAAGATGGCTGGGCGTGGATGGCACGGCTGGAAGATGGCCGCTGTTACTGGCAAGTCACCCAGGAGGCTGCCGGGCTGCCGGGGAAAGCTGGGTTGGCAGCTTACTGCGTGACGTTGCGGGGCCGCAGCGCGTTGGTCGCCGAACTGTTCGACGATCAGGCATTGATACCGGCACAGGTGCATGCACGCAGCAGTACCGCCATTCTGGCGGGTGAATGTGTCGGGCAGGACTGGATCCGGGTGGGGGATGCCGCCATGGCCGTTGACCCGCTGTCGGGCAACGGGATTTTTCAGTCGCTCTCTTCGGCATTGCAGGCGCCTGTGGTGATCAATACGTTGCTGCGCAGGCCTGAGCGGGCCGAGCTGGCGCGGCAGTTTCACCAGCAGCGGGTCGAGCAGCTGTTCTTGCGTTTTGCCCGCATTGGCCGGGATTTCTATGCCCAGGAACAAAGCCGGGTGGGGCAACCGTTCTGGGCCCGGCGCCAGGGTTGGCCGGATGCGCAACCCCTGCATGAGGCGCCTGATTGGCAAGCGGTGCGGGTTGAGCGGCGGCCTGTACTGCGTGATGGGCTGGTGGATGCGGCCGAGGTGGTGGTGACAGCGGATCAGCCGTTGGGGGTGTGGCATTTGCAGGGGGTGGAACTGGCGCCGGTGGTGCGACAAATACGCAGTGGGCGGCCTGTTGAGGCGGTATTGTCGGGTCTTGCGGGTGAACAGCAGAGGAGCGTGCGGCGGTGGCTAAGGGAGCAGGGGTTGGCTTGGTTTGAGACCAGGAGGCGGTAAATCAGCCCTACTGGACACCGCACTTGAGGTCTGGGTCATGGGGGGGCACGTTCACTCTTACAGCCGTCTGATGTTATTGCTTAATGAGTAATTATCCCTGGGATGAAGAGCTAAGGCCTCCGTATTGCCTGGAGAAATTGTCACCGGATGGTAGAGAAATTTCTTATGGTTTTCTGAGCCTGGCTTGAAAGTGTTGGACTCGACAATTTCGATTGCATAGCGGTCAGGGGTATACACCTCACGGACGTGTACGGGGCCCTGATATCCCGTCACAGATGATTGAGTCTTGTTCATGAGTTGTTCCATCATCGAAAGTCCACCGCCATGAGGACGGTTTGCAGAGTAACAGGAGATTAGATGGATGGGTTGTTGGGAAGCATCGATGCCCAGCTCATCGTTGAGGGCCGCTAGCATCTTGGTACCCGATATCAGGTTACCCCGACTCATCTGAATTTTTCCTGGTGCTCCATGCCCGTAGATGTTCAAGACGAGCCCGGTGGGACTTGACAAGTCCGAGGTCCAGAAAACTGCAAGATCATCCAACCTCGCAGCCCAGCCTTCATAGCTAAAGGCTATTTTTCCGATACCGATGGGTTGATGCCCAGAAGGGTCTCGTAAGTTTATGGGGTCGCCCAACACGTAGGTATAGGCATTAATTCCACCCCGATCGAATGGAGCATCATGATCGGGACTTTGGAATCGCATAATAACCGGATTGTATAGCCTGTAGCCGTTGCCCAGAAGATAGTTTCCCGTAAGTGTATCGCGGTATTCTCCTTTGAATCCGAAATGGATGGGGTTTTTCAGTCCGTCATGGCCATAAGGGGAATAGGCGATAGCTCTGCGTTCATGTTCAAAAACGGAGTTGGCCACGTCTGTTGGCATTAACGATGTACGCGGCAGCAAACCTGATTGCTGCAGTGCGAGCAGTTGCTCGCCCTGGCGAAAAGCTGTACGGGCAGTGGTTTTCTCGATGCAGCTATGTTGATGTGCGCCTTGATAAAAAAATCTCATGTCAATCTCCGGTTCTCTCAGAAAATCATCCATCGAAGATGAATGATGTGCAGCTTGAGAGACAAGAAGCTACTGGCAAAATTGACAGGGTCTATGGAGGCATTGCCTGCTGAAGCTCAGACCCCACTCGTTCGTGGCTCGATCAATACATTCACCCCGGTTGATTGTCGATTGTTAAATTGCTACCTACATTGCCCGAAGATCTTAAAGTCTGGACGCGACAGGGCGGACCACGAGCGTATTAACCAATATATAGGGGGCTTCCTCGCGGTGTGCCGGTCAGGTACTGCAGGATGAAAAGTATGAGCAAAAAATCGGCGAGCCATTACGCTTGAACGCCTGGTTTGGCAGATGTGCTGATGGGCCGCAAAGCGGCCCGGGATTTCTAATCAGAAAAAGGTCCCGACAATCAACTGCAGGTAAGTCCCGGTATCCCGCCCACCCAGCTGCGTACCGCCATTGGCCGCACTGCGCTCCGGTTTGTAGAACCCCACCACCGGGCTGATCAGCAGGTGGTCGTTGACCATCCATTCCACATACAGGTCCAACTCGCGCCCGCCAAGGTTGCCCTGGTCGGTGTCCAGCGTGTCGAAGTCGAAGTACAGCGCGCCGACGGTCAGGTTGTCCCGTGGCTTGCCCTTCAGCGCTACATGGTGCACCTGGCTGTTCTTGTTGAAGGGCCCGGCATAGTTGGCTGCCACTTCACCCTGGAACCAGGTTCCGTAGCCCCGGCTCAGGCCATAGAACAGCGGGTCTAAGCCTTCGGAGAAGCGGCTGTAGCGGTAGGTGGCGGTGGGTGACCAGGGCAGTTGGGAGAAGGTCCAGTTGCCCTCCAGGTACCAGGCATTCTCGCGCCCGTCGGTCTTGTCCTGAGTCACGTACTCGGCGGCCAGCTCCAGGTCTTTGACGCCCAGGTTGCCGCGCCCGCGCAGGCTGGCGGTGTCCATGCCGTCGCGGTGTTCCAGGCCCATGATCTGCGCGTAGCGCTGGTCCACGTCGAGGCCGCGGATCCAGCTCAGGCCGACGGTGCCGGTATCGGCGACGTGCTCCAGGTTGGCTACCGCCAGGGAAGTGTCGGCCTGGTAATGGTTGTCGGACTTCAACCACATCAGGTCACCGCGCCAGCCCTGGTTGCCGCCCAGGCGCAGCACGGCGGTGCGGTCGAAGGCCTTGCGCGCGGCCAGGTAGTAGGCACCGCCGCGGTCGAAGTTGGCCCCCAGGTCGACCTTGCCCAGGTTGACCGGGTCACCCTGAATCAGGAAACCATCACCCAGGGTGACGACCTGGCGGCCACCGGAAATGTCCACGCCATCTTCACCCAGCGCCGGGAACAGGTTGGCCGAGCGCCAGCCCAGGTACAGGTCTTCGATGGCGGTGCGGCGTTCGTCACCCAGGGTCAGGCCGGCGGCGTCGCCATCGCCCCAGGTGGCGGAACTGAGCAGGCTGAAGGCGCCGTAGAGGGTGCCGCTATCGGCCAGGGTCTGGCTGCCGCTGAGGCCGTATTTTACGTAGCCTTCCTGCCAGGCGGTGCTGCCGGGTTGGCGGTTGCCAGCCTGGTTGAAGCTTTCGTCGCTGTGGAAGACGCCGAACAGGGCTTCGAGGTTGGCGTTGAGGGTGGTGCCATCGTGGTTGTACAGCTCGTAGGCTTGGCTGGCGGGGGCAGTTAACAGCAGGGCCAATGTGCAGGCGAGTGTGTGCCTCATGGGGTTGCTCCATGGTTTTTATTGTTGTTTTTTTGTTGCCTGTGCCGGCCTCTTCGCGGGTGAACCCGCTCCTACAGGGCATGTGATACCTGGTGTAGGAGCGGGTTTACCCGCGAAGAGGCCGGTACAGGAAAAAGGATCAGAGCTTGATCAACACCGATTTCAGCTCCGTGTAATGCTCGATGGCCGCTGAACCCATCTCACGACCAACGCCAGACATCTTGTAGCCACCAAACGGCAGCGCCGGGTCCAGCGCGCTGTGGCAGTTGACCCACACCGAGCCGGACTTGATGCGCGGGATCATGCGGTGCACGGCGGCCAGGTCGTTGGACCAGATGCTTGCACCCAGGCCATAGGGGTTGTCGTTGGCCATGCCGATCACTTCGTCGATGTCATCGAATGGCATCGCCACCAGCACCGGCCCGAAGATTTCTTCCTGCACCAGGCGGTGACGCTGGTCCACATCGACAATCACCGTCGGCTTGACGAAGTAACCAGGCCCGAAACCTTCACCCCCGCAGGCGATGGTGGCGCCCAGTTCGCGGCCTAGCTCGATGTAGCCGGTGACGCGGTCCTGCTGCTTGGCTGAAATCAGCGGGCCCATCTGCACCGCCGGGTCCAGCCCGTTGCCCAGCTTCATGGCATTGGCAATCCCGGCGATGTCGGCCACCACATTGTCGAAGTGCTTGCGGTGCACATACAGCCGCGAGCCTGCGCAGCACACCTGGCCCTGGTTGAAGAAGATGGCCGTGGCCGCACCGGCTGCGGCTTCCTGCAGGTTGGCGTCGGGCATGACGATGGTCGGCGACTTGCCGCCCAGTTCCAGGGTGACGCGGGTCATGTTGTCCATGGCCGCCTTGCCGATCAGCTTGCCGACCTCGGTGGAGCCGGTGAAGGTCAGTTTGTCTACGCCGGGGTGGCGGCTGAGCGCGGCGCCGGCGTTCAGGCCAGTACCGGTAACCACGTTGAACACGCCGGCCGGGTAGCCGGCCTCGTCGACCAGCTCGGCCAGCTTGAGCACGCTCAGTGGGGTTTCATCGGCAGGCTTGAGCACCACGGTGCAGCCGGTGGCCAGTGCCGGGCCGAGCTTCCAGCAGGCCAGCAGCAGTGGGAAGTTCCAGGCAACGATGGCGCCAACCACGCCCACTGCCTCGCGACGCACGAAGCCGTGGAACTGGTCGTTGGGCATCAGCGGCATGGACGCTTCGACGGTGCTACCCTCGATCTTGGTGGCCCAGCCCGCCATATAGCGCAGGAAGTCGATGGCCAGTTGCACGTCCATCACCTGGGCCACGGCTGCGCTCTTGCCATTGTTCAGGCATTCCAGTTCGGCCAGCTGGCGCGCATCGCGCTCCATCAGGTCGGCCAGGCGCCACAGCAGGTTCTGCCGCTCGCGTGGGCGCATGCGGCTCCAGGGCGAGTCGTCGAAGGCCTGGCGTGCAGCGCGCACGGCGCGGTCGACATCTTCGGCCTCGGCGGCAGGCACTTCACCCAGCACTTCGCCGGTGGCCGGGTTGCGGAACGACAGGGTGCGACCGCTGGCGGCGTCCTGCCAGTCGGCACCGATGCGCATCTTCAGCTTGCGTTCGAGAAAGGCGCGGGTGGCGGGCAGGATGGGCAGTTCGGAAAGCATGGGGCTGTGCCTCTTGTCATTGGATGTGACGGGCACTGGCGCAATGCCCGTGCCAACCTGGGCAGATGGCCGCAAAGCGTTGTGGGCGTTGGGTTTTGCCTGAGCGCAAAGGTGCGATTGCCGGGTTGCGCTGTTGCACATTGAGACGCTGTGAGACGGTGGTGAAACAGTGCCTGTTCGGCCTCTTCGCGGGCCCTGTCTCAACATGAAACACCCTGTCGCGAAATGGCACGCTGCAAATGGCCATCCCGGCTCCTGGCCAAGCCCCGAAAACCGCTTAAAGGGTTGAAAGAAAACGCTTTTACCCTAACTGGCACAGTTCCTGTATCACAACCGTCACATGCACACCTGCTGTACCAAAGCGTGCGAAAACGATAAGAACAACAACCGTGGAGGTCTGACCTTGAAGACGACTCGACTCCGGCGGCATGCGGGCAAACTGGCGCTGGTCGCCGCCGCGCTGCTGAGCACCCAGGCCATGGCGGCCGAGCAGGGCCCGAGCCTGTTGCAGAACAAGTGCATGGGGTGCCATATCCCCGAAGGCAACGACACCTATAGCCGCATCAGCCACCAGCGCAAGACACCGGAAGGCTGGCTGATGAGCATCGCCCGCATGCAGGTGATGCATGGCCTTCAGATCAGCGACGACGATCGTCGCACGCTGGTCAAATACCTGGCCGACAAACAGGGCCTGGCGCCCAGCGAAACCGATGGCGTGCGCTACGCCATGGAGCGTCGGCTCAATACTGTCGAGCACTTCGACACCCAGCTCAGCGAGACCTGTGGCCGTTGCCACTCGGGTGCCCGTGTCGCCTTGCAACGGCGCCCGGCCAAGGAGTGGGAACACCTGGTCCACTTCCACCTTGGCCAATGGCCGTCCCTTGAATACCAGGCCCAGGCGCGTGACCGCGACTGGCTGCCGATCGCCCTGCAGCAAGTGGTGCCGGACCTTGCCAAGCGCTTCCCGATGGATAGCGCGGCCTGGGACGAATGGCAGAAGGCCAAACCCAAGGCGGACGTACTGCCGGGGAAGTGGGCATTCAGCGGCCATATGCTGGCCAAGGGCGATGTACGTGGGGTGATGAGCGTCACGGCCGGAGAGGGCGATACCTTCAAGGTCGAGGTCAAGGGCGCTTACGCCGACGGTACACCGTTCAACGGCAGCGGCTCGGCCATCCTGTACAACGGTTATGAATGGCGGGGCAATGTGAAGGTTGGCGATGCCAACCTGCGCCAGGTGTTCGCCGCGCTGGATGGCGAGATGAAAGGCCGTATGTTCGAAGCCGATCACGATGAGCGCGGCCTGGATTTCAGCGCCGTAAAAGAAGGCAAGGCGCAGTTGCTGGCGGTACAACCGGCGTTCATCAAGGCTGGAGGCGAAAGCGAAATCACCCTGGTTGGCAGCGGCCTGACTGGCAAGCCGGAACTGGGTGCCGGGGTGGAAGTGACCGAAGTGCTGGAGCAGACCCCGACCCTGGTAAGGGTCAAGGCCCGCGCCGCGTCCGATGCCAGGCCAGGGCTGCGCGAGGTGGCGGTAGGTGCGCTCAAGGGCGTGAACCTGGCGGTTTACGACAAGGTCGACGAAGTGAAGGTCGTGCCGGCGTTCTCCATCGCGCGCATTGGCGAGAACGGTGCCTCCGTGCCGAAAGTGCAGGGGCGTTTCGAGGCCGAAGCCTGGGGCAAGGATGCCAATGGCCAGCCGCTGCGTATCGGCTACCTGCCGGCCAGCTGGAAGGTCGAGCCGTTCAACGAGCGTGCTGTCGAGGATGAAGACGTCAAGTTCGCCGGGCAGATGCAGGCCGACGGTGTGTTCGTGCCAGGCGGTGCCGGGCCCAACCCTGAGCGCAAGATGATGACCAACAACGCCGGTAACCTGAAGGTCATCGCCACGCTGGCCGACGGTGGCCAGACCGGCGAAGGGCACATGATCGTCACCGTACAGCGCTGGAACAACCCGCCGCTGCCGTAACGGCAGGCTGCAACGGTTTTCCAACGGATCGATTATCGGGAGGTCGCCATGGGCGTACTACTGAACCTGGTCGAACGCAACCTGCACGAAGTACAGGTTGATGCCGACCGCATGCTGTTCCATATCCCCAGCAGTTCGCTGTTCACCGCTGACGCGGTGACCGGCGGCATCATCGACACCTTGCGCCAGCAAGGCTGCTCGGCCGAGGAGCTGATGCAGCGCCTTGGCCAGCAGTTTGCTGGCGACGATATCCAGGACACCCTGCGCGAACTGATCGCGCTGGAGCTGGTCAGCGACGGCTCGCCGCTGACCCCGGAAATCGCCCTCAGGCAAGTCGAGCGCACCGCGCTCAACACCGTGGTGCTCAACGTCAACACCGGTTGCAACCTCAGCTGCACCTATTGCTACAAGGAAGACCTGGACAAGCCTTCCGCCGGCAAGAAGATGAGTACCGCCACCGCCGAAGCCTCGGTGGAGATGCTGCTCAAGGAATCACCCAACGAGCAGCGCTACAGCGTGGTGTTCTTCGGTGGCGAACCGCTGTCCAACCGGCCGTTGATCGAGCACATGGTGGCTTACTGCGAGCGGCGGTTCGCCGAGGCGGGCAAGCAGGTGGAGTTCATCATGACCACCAACGCTACCTTGCTGACCGAAGAAATCATCGATTGGCTCAACGCCCACCGCTTTGGCCTGTCGATCAGCATCGATGGCCCCAAGACCGTGCACGACCGCAACCGTATCACCGTGGGCGGGCAGGGCACCTATGACGTGGTGCGGCGCAAGGCCGACCTGCTGCTGTCGCGCTACACCAGCCGGCCGGTGGGGGCGCGGGTCACGCTGACCCGTGGCATTACCGACGTTGAAACCATCTGGAACCACCTGTTCAACGAAATGGGTTTCGCCGAGGTCGGCTTTGCCCCGGTTACCTCTGGCGACATGGCCGACTTCAACCTCACTGGCGAAGAGCTGGTGCAGGTCTTCGCCAACATGAAGGCACTCGGCCGGCGCTACCTGGAGGCGGCACTGGAGCACCGCAACATCGGCTTCTCCAACCTGCACCAGTTGATCACCGACATCCACGAAGGCCACAAGAAGGCCCTGCCGTGTGGCGCCGGGTTGAAGATGCTGGCGGTGGACCACGAAGGTGAGCTGAACCTGTGCCACCGCTTCACCGGCTCCAGCCTGCCCACCTTCGGTAACGTGCACCAGGGCGTGAAGCAGGCGCAGCTCAACGACTTCCTGTCGCAGCGCCTGGACCGCAGCAACACCGGCTGTGAAAGCTGCCGTATTCGCAACCTGTGCTCCGGCGGCTGCTACCACGAAAGCTATGCGCGCTACGGCGACCCGCAGCACCCGACTTACCACTACTGCGAACTGATGCGCGACTGGGTGGACTTCGGCATTGAAGTCTACAGCCGCATCATGGCCGTCAACCCGGCCTTCATCGATCGCTACATCACCCCGCGGAAGGCGCATTGACATGAAGCACTTGAAGCCCCTGAACAACAAGGCGCGCATCCTGGAGCAGGCCGCCGCCGAAGACCGTGTCGAAGAAGTGATGGCAATGAGCGCGGTGGCAGGCTGCACGGCCACTACCGACCCGGGCTGGGAGGTGGACGCCTTTGGCGGCGTGAGCTCGCTGTGCCAGCCGATGGAGGCTGACCTTTATGGTTGTTCCGACCCTTGCTGGTGGCCGGCCCAGGTGCCGGACATGATGAGCACCTACCAGGACTGGAACGCCCAGGCGTCCAACTCGGCAGAGGACTGGCGCAACCTCGGCACCGTGTTCCCGAAAGACAAGTGACGGCCCAACAAGAATGACAAGGGGAAACCGCATGAAAGCTGGACGCTGCGCGCCATTGGCGCTCACCATCGCCGCCATGGCTTGCGCCGGGCAGGCACAGGCCGACGACACTGGCCCGGCACTCAAGGCTGGCCACGAATACATGATCGTGACCAACTACCCGAACAACCTGCATGTGGTCGATGTGGCCAGTGACACGGTCTACAAGAGCTGCCGGATGCCCGACAAGTTCGGCCCTGGCACCGCAATGATGGCGCCGGACAACCGCACCGCCTACGTGCTCAACAACCATTACGGCGACATTTACGGCATCGACCTGGACACCTGCAAGAACACCTTCCACGCCAACCTGTCCAGCGTAGCCGGTGAAGTCGGCCGGTCGATCTATTCGTTCGCCATCAGCCCAGACGGCAAAGAGGTGTATGCCACGGTCAACCCGACCCAGAGGCTGAACGACCATTACGTGGTCAAACCACCGCGGCTGGAGGTGTTCAGCACCGCTGATGGCCTTCAGGCCAAGCCCGTACGCACCTTCCCGATGCCGCGCCAGGTGTACCTGATGCGCGCCTCCGACGATGGCAGCCTGTACGTTGCCGGGCCGGACATTTACAAGATGGACTTGAAGACCGGCAAATACTCGGTAGCCCTGCCGCTGCGCAACTGGAACCGCAAAGGCTACAGCGCCCCGGACGTGCTGTACTTCTGGCCGCACCAGAGCCCGCGCCATGAGTTCACCATGCTGTACACCATTGCCAGGTTCAAGGATGACAAGCAGGACCCGGCCACCGCCGAACCGCTGTATGGCTACCTGAGCATCGACCTGAAGACCGGCAAGACCCACACCCAGGAGTTCGCCGACCTGACCGAGCTGTACTTCACCGGCCTGCGCTCGCCCAAAGACCCGAACCAGATCTACGGCGTGCTCAACCGCCTGGCCAAGTACGACATCAAACAGCGCAAGCTGATCAAGGCGGCTAATCTGGAGCACACCTACTACTGCGTGACGTTCGACAAGAAGGGCGACAAGCTTTACCTGGGCGGCACCTTCAACGACCTGGCGGTGTTCAACCCGGATACGCTGGAAAAGGTGAAGAACATCAAGTTGCCGGGTGGTGACATGTCTACCACGACGCCGCAGGTGTTCGTTCGCTAAACCGGTGTGTGCTTCTTCGCGGGTAAACCCGCGCCGACGAAAACCTCCACAGGCCCCAAATGTGGCGCCTCCTGTGTAGGAGCGGGTTCACCCGCGAAGAGGCCAGCACAGAAAACACAAGAACAACAAGAGAACGCCCATGCCCCAGCCAAGCTACACCCAGGGCACCCAGGACAAGCCCCTGCTGACCCAATGCATCGGCGACGCCTTCGACGCCACCGTGGCCCGCTTCCCCGACCGTGAGGCGTTGGTGGTTCACCATCAGGCCCTGCGCTACACGTGGCGGCAACTGGCCGACGCCGTCGACCAGCACGCCCGCGCGCTGATGGCCCTGGGCGTGCAGCCCGGTGACCGTCTTGGTATCTGGGCGCCCAACTGCGCCGAGTGGTGCATTACCCAGTTCGCCAGCGCCAAGGTCGGCGCGATCCTGGTCAACATCAACCCGGCCTACCGCTCCAGCGAACTGGACTATGCCCTTGGCCAGTCCGGCTGCCGCTGGGTGATCTGTGCCGACGCATTCAAGACGTCCGATTACCACGCCATGCTGCAGGGCCTGCTCCCGGGCCTGGCCAGCAGCCAACCGGGTGCGCTGATCTGCGAGCGGTTCCCCGAACTGCGTGGCGTGGTCAGCCTGGCGCTGTCGCCACCGCCGGGGTTTCTGGCCTGGCACGCATTGCAGGCCCGTGCCGAGGCCGTCAGCGGCGGGGCCCTGGCCGCGCGCCAGGCACAACTGCGTTGCGACGACCCGATCAACATCCAGTACACCTCAGGCACCACCGGTTTCCCCAAGGGGGCCACCCTTAGCCACAGCAATATCCTCAACAACGGGTACATGGTCGGTGAAAGCCTGGGCCTTACCGAGCACGATCGGCTGGTGGTGCCGGTGCCGCTGTACCACTGCTTCGGCATGGTCATGGCCAACCTTGGCTGCATGACACACGGCAGCGCACTGATTTACCCCAGCGATGCCTTCGACCCGCTGGCCACGCTGCGCGCAGTGGCGCAGGAAAAAGCCACTGCGCTGTATGGCGTGCCGACCATGTTCATTGCCGAACTGGACCATCCACAGCGTGGTGAATTCGACCTGTCGAGCCTGCGCACCGGGATCATGGCCGGTGCGACCTGCCCGATCGAGGTGATGCGCCGGGTGATTGGCGAGATGCACATGGCCGAAGTGCAGATTGCCTATGGCATGACCGAGACCAGCCCGGTGTCCTTGCAGACCGGTGCCGCTGACGACCTGGAGCGTCGCGTGACCAGCGTCGGTCGCACCCAGCCCCGGCTGGAGAGCAAGGTGGTGGACGCTGAAGGCAACACTGTCCCGCGTGGCGAGATCGGTGAACTGTGCACCCGCGGCTACAGCGTGATGCTGGGTTACTGGAACAACCCCAAAGCCACCGCCGAGAGCATCGACGCAGAGGGCTGGATGCACACCGGCGACCTGGCGGTGATGGACGAGCAGGGCTATGTGCGTATTGTCGGGCGCAGCAAGGACATGATCATTCGCGGCGGCGAGAACATTTACCCGCGCGAGCTGGAGGAGTTCTTCTTCACCCACCCGGCGGTGGCCGATGTGCAGGTGATTGGCGTGCCCTGCAGCAAGTACGGTGAAGAGATCGTGGCCTGGGTGCGGCTGCACCCGGGGCATGCTGTCAGTGAGGTAGAGTTGCGTGAGTGGGCGAGGGCAAGGATTGCGCACTTCAAGGTGCCCCGGTATTTCCGTTTTGTCGACGAGTTCCCGATGACGGTGACGGGCAAGGTGCAGAAATTCCGGATGCGCGAGATCAGTGTCGAAGAGCTGAAAGCAACGGCCTTGCCCAAGATTTGAACCGCCTGCGCGCTCGCCCGTAGGAGCGGGTTCACCCGCGAAAGGGCGGCCCTGCTGGCCAGTGAACTACCTGTGTTAACGGTGTCATGCCCTCAGTCCTGCAGCCGCTCCGGGCTGTTGAAGTTGCTTAGCCGGCGATCACTCTCGGCGCACTCCAGCCCTTGCACCGCCTCGCGCAGCAGGGCCTTCTGCAAACTCCGCTCACCCGCTGCCCAGGCCTGCTCCAGCACCGGCAACACCCGCTTGGGCAGTACGCTGAACATCGGCTGCCAGAAACCACCCTGACGCACCATTGCCGCGCTGTTACCGGCCACTGCCAACCGCAGCAGGCCCTCGATCAATTCGCGATCAACCAGCGGCGCATCGCAAGCCAGCACCACCACCCACGCATGACGTGCCACCCTGAGCCCGGCAATCACCCCCGCCAGCGGCCCGGGGAAGTCGGCTTCTGCATCGCCCACCAACCGGTCGCCGTATGCCTGGTATGCCGCCTGGTTGCGATTGCAGGAAATCACCAGGTCGTCGCTCAGTGGCCGCACCGCTCGATGAACATGTGCAATCAACGGCTCGCCTTGCCAGTCCACCAGGCCCTTGTCACGGCCGCCCATGCGCTGGCCGCGGCCACCGGCGAGAATGAGGATGGAGCAGGGGGGGAGTGCGTCAGGCATGAAAAAGGGTTCCGGGCAGTCATTGCCGAGAACCCTCCCATTTCAGGCGGGGCTTGTCCAGTCAGCTTTCGCGGGGCACGGGTTGCCCGTCGCTGTCATGCGCCTGGCGTCGCCCGGACAGGCGCATCACCACCACGAAGAACACCGGTACGAACACCACCGCCAGGGTGGCGCTGAGCATGCCGCCGATCACCCCGGTGCCAATCGCCTGCTGGCTGGCAGAGCTTGCGCCGCTGGCGATGGCCAGGGGCACCACGCCGAGGATGAACGCCAGCGACGTCATCACGATCGGCCGCAGGCGCAGGCGGGCCGCTTGCACGGCGGCGTCGGCGGCGTCCACGCCCTGGTCAACCAGATGCTTGGCGAACTCGATGATCAGGATGGCGTTCTTCGCCGACAGGCCGATCAGGGTAATCAGGCCAACCTTGAAGAACACGTCGTTGGGCATGCCGCGCAAGGTCACCGCCAGCACCGCACCGAGCACACCGAGCGGAACGACCAGCAGCACCGCAGTCGGGATCGACCAGCTTTCGTACAGCGCTGCCAGGCACAGGAACACCACCAGCAGCGACAGCGCCATCAGCAGGGGGGCCTGGCTACCGGACAGCCGCTCCTGCAGTGACAGGCCGGTCCATTCCAGGCCGGTACCGGCCGGTAGCTGCGACACCAGCCGCTCGACTTCGGCCATGGCCTCGCCCGAGCTGTAGCCGGCGGCAGGCTCGCCTGAGATCGATACCGCCGGGTAACCGTTGTAGCGGGTCAGTTGCACCGGGCCGCTGACCCACCTGGCCTGCACGAACGCGCCCAGTGGCACCATCTTGCCGCTGTCGTTGCGCACGTGAATGTTCAGCAAGTCTTCGACCTGGCTGCGCTGGTCACCTTCGGCCTGCACCACCACCCGCTGCATGCGGCCCTGGTTGGGGAAATCGTTGACGTAGCTGGAGCCCACGGCCACGTCCAGCACCGTGCCGATATCGGCAAACGACACACCCAGCGCATTAGCCTGGCGGCGGTCGATTTCCAGTTGCACCTGCGGGCTTTCCGCCAGCGAGGCTTCGCGCACGTTGGTCAGCACCTTGCTTTTGCTGGCGCTTTCGAGCAACTGGTCACGGGCTGCCATCAGCTCGGCGTGGCCCATGCCGCCACGGTCCTGAAGGCGAAATTCGAAACCGGTCGACTCACCGAGGCCGTCAATGGGGGGCGGCAGTACCGAATAGGCAATCGCGTCCTTGAGCTGGGTGAAGGCCATGGTCGCGCGGTCGGCGATCGACTGGGCGCTGTCGTCGGCGCCGCGCTCGGACCAGTCCTTGAGGGTGGTGAAGGCCAGCGCCGCGTTCTGCCCGCTACCGGAGAAGCTGAAGCCGAGGATCAAGGTGGTGTTGCCCACGCCCGGTTCTTCGGCGTTGTGCGCCTCGATCTGCGCGGCTACCTGTTCGGTGCGCATGCGGCTGGCGCCCGGTGGCAGCTGAATGTCGGTGATGGTGTAGCCTTGGTCTTCGGTAGGCAGGAACGCCGTAGGCAGCTGGCTGAAGCCGTAGCCCAGCACCGCCAGCAGCACCGCGTACACCAGCAGGTAGCGGCCACTGCGCTTGAGCGCCTGCACCACCCAGCGCTGGTAGCCGTTGCTCATGCTTTCGAAGCGGCGATTGAACCAGCCGAAAAAGCCTTTGCGTTCATGGTGCTCGCCCTTGGCCACGGGCTTGAGCAGGGTGGCGCATAATGCCGGGGTCAGGCTGAGGGCGAGAAACGCCGAGAACAGGATCGACACCGCCATCGACAGCGAGAACTGCTGGTAGATCACCCCCACCGAGCCTTGCATGAAGGCCATGGGCAGGAATACCGCCACCAGCACCAGCGTGATGCCGACGATTGCACCGCTGATCTGGCCCATGGCCTTGCGCGTGGCTTGCTTGGGCGGCAAGCCTTCTTCGGCCATGATGCGCTCGACGTTCTCCACCACCACGATGGCATCGTCGACCAGAATGCCGATGGCCAGCACCATGCCGAACAGTGTCAGCACATTGACCGAGAAGCCCATGGCCAGCATCACGGCGAAGGTGCCCATCAATGCCACTGGCACGACCAGGGTCGGGATCAGCGTGTAGCGCAGGTTCTGCAGGAACAGGAACATGACTGCGAACACCAGCAGCATGGCCTCGAACAGGGTGTTGATGACCTGCTCGATCGACACCTTGACGAACGGCGAGGTGTCGTAGGGGATGTCGTACTTGACGCCTTCCGGGAAGTAGCGCGCCAGGTCCTGCATCTTCGCCCGTACCAGGGTAGCGGTTTCCATGGCGTTGGCGCCGGGTGACAACTGCACGCTGAAGGCCGTGGCCGGTTTGCCGTTCAGGCGCGTGCCGTACTGGTATTCCTGGGCACCGATTTCAACCCGGGCGACATCCCCGATGGTGACCGTGGAGCCGTCCGGGTTGGCACGCAGGACAATGGCAGCAAACTCGTCGGGGCTGCTCAACTGGCCTTTGACCACCACGTTGGCGGTGATTTCCTGGGTGCTGCGGCTGGGCAGATCGCCGATGCTGCCAGGGGCGACCTGGGCGTTCTGCGCGGCGATGGCTTCGGCCACATCGTTGGGCGTGAGGTTGAAACCGATCAGCTTGCGCGGGTCGATCCAGATGCGCATGGCCCGTTCGGAGCCATACAACTGGGCCTTGCCGACGCCCTTGAGGCGACGGATCTCGTCCATCACGTTACGTGCAAGGATGTCCGACAGCGCGGTTTCATCGAGCTTGCCGTCTTCGGAGGTGAGGGTCGCCAACAGCAGGAAGCCGGTGGACACTTTCTCCACCTGCAGGCCCTGCTGAGTGACCGGGCGCGGCAGGCGCGACTCGACCACCTTCAGGCGGTTCTGCACGTCGACCTGGGCCAGGTCCGGGTGGGTACCCGGGGCGAAGGTGGCGGTGATGGTAGCGCTGCCCAGGCTGCTCTGCGACTCGAAGTACAGCAGGTTGTCGGCGCCGTTGAGCTCCTGTTCGATCAGGCTGACCACGCTTTCGTCCATGGTCGCCGCCGAGGCGCCCGGGTACACGGCGTAGATTTCCACCTGCGGCGGTGCCACGTTGGGGTACTGGGCCACCGGTAGTTGCGGGATGGCCAGCGCGCCGGCCAGCAGGATGAACAGTGCGACCACCCAGGCGAATACCGGGCGATCGATGAAGAATTGCGGCATGAATCAGGCCCTCACTGGCCGGTATGCTGTGCGATGGGTGGGGCAGCGGGCGTGTTGTCGACCTGCACCTGGTCACCGGCCTTGACGTGCTGCAGGCCCTCGACCACCACCCGCTCACCGGCCGCCAGGCCCTCGCTGACGATCCAGCGGTCACCCTGGGCGCTGCCCAGTACAACCTGGCGGTCGCTGACCCGGGCGTGCTGGTCTACCACCAGCACCTTGGGCACACCGGCGCTGTCGCGCAGGATGGCGCGTTGCGGCACGCTCAGGCCCTTGGGTTGCACCGCTTGCTCCAGGCGTACCCGCACGTAGCTGCCAGGCAGCAGGTCGAGGTCCGGGTTGGGGAACTCGCTGCGCAGGGTGATCTGGTTGGTGCTAGGATCGACACTGATGTCGGAGAACAGCAGCTTGCCCGGCAGCGGGTAGGCGCTGCCGTCATCCTGGATCAGCGTGGCGCGTGCCTGGCCGTCGCCCACCTGCTGCAATTCGCCAGCGCGCAGGGCGCGGCGCAGCGCGTTGAGCTCACGGGTAGACTGGGTGACATCGGCATGGATCGGGTCCAGCTGCTGGATGGTCGCCAGCGGGGTGGTTTCGTTTTGCCCGACCAGCGCGCCTTCGGTGACCTGGGCGCGGCCGATACGGCCGGAGATCGGCGCGGTCACGGTGGCATAGCCGAGGTTCAGCCGGGCGCGCTCCAGCGCCGCCCTGGCTTCGGCCACTTCGGCATCGGCCTGCAGGAAACTGGCCTTGGCGTTGTCGTATTCCTGGCGGCTGACGGCTTTGTCGTCGACCAGCTCGCGGTAGCGCTGCTCTTGCAGGCGCGCCTGGTACCGGGTGGCTTCGGCCTTGGCCAGTGTGGCGCGGGCGCTGTCATGGTCGGCCTTGAACGGCGCCGGGTCGATCAGGAACAGTACATCACCCTGCTTGACGTCGCTGCCTTCGCGGTACACCCGCTTGAGCACCACGCCTGCGACCCGCGCACGCACTTCGGCGGTGCGTGGCGCGAGGATACGGCCGCTGAGTTCACTGCTGATGGCCAGTGGCTGCAGTTGCAGGGTTTCTACGCGCACTTGCGCGGTGGGGGCCTGTTCGTCTGGCTCGGCGCTGTCGCTGCAGCCGGCCAGGGACAGGCTCAGCAAGGCCATGAGCGCCAACGGGCGCAGGCACGGGGAGAGGGTAGTAGGCATGCGGATCTTCCGATGATGACCGTGTATATGCTAAGGCAGACGCTGCCTGGGCGGCTGTTAATACCTGTAGGGCGAGTGTGAAAAAGTGTGAAGAATGATCCTGTCGAGTGGTTGGGTTCTATATTCTGCATGGGCCTGTGCTGGCCTCTTCGCGGGTGAACCCGCTCCTACGGGGACCTGCAGCAGCGGGTTTACCCGCGAAGCGCTCGCCACAGGCTTACTTCAACCCAGACGCCAAGCACCTATGCCGAACATTTTCCTGGTCGAAGACGACAGCGCCCTGTCCGAGCTGATCGCCAGCTACCTGCAACGCAACGACTTCCATGTCCAGGTGATCGCCCGGGGCGATCATGTGCTGGACGAGTACCGTCGGCAAAGGCCTGACCTGGTCATCCTTGACCTGATGCTGCCGGGCATCGATGGCCTGCAGCTGTGCCGGCTGCTGCGCCAGGAGTCGCAGACCCTGCCAATCCTCATGCTGACGGCCCGCGACGATAGCCATGACCAGGTGCTAGGCCTGGAAATGGGGGCCGACGACTACGTGACCAAACCCTGTGAGCCACGCGTGCTGCTGGCCCGGGTGCGCACGCTGCTGCGCCGCAGCAGTGTCAACGAACCGCGCCTGGACAACGACCTGATCCTGATTGGTGGCCTGCGTATCGACCTGGCCGAGCGCACGGTGAGTTGGCGCGGCGAGGAGGTGGAGCTGTCCAGCGGTGAGTACAACCTGCTGGTGGTGCTGGCGCGCAATGCTGGTGAGGTGATGAACCGCGACCGTATCCTGCAACAGCTGCGTGGCATCGAGTTCAATGGCACCGATCGCTCCGTTGACGTGGCCATTTCCAAACTGCGGCGCAAGTTCGACGACAACGCCGGCGAAGCGCGCAAGATCAAGACCGTGTGGGGCAAGGGCTACCTGTTCAGCCGTGTCGAGTGGGAGTGCTGATCGGCCATGCTCAAGATCCTGGTGCGGTTGTACCTGGTGATCATCGTCGCCTATGCCGGTGCATTGCTGTTCATCCCTGACACCATCGTCGGCCTGTTCCGCGACCGGTTCATGGCCTACAACCTGGATCAGGCCAAGGGTGTACAAGCGTTGATCGTGCGCCAGTTCCGCCAGGCCCCGCGCGAGCAGTGGCCAGCGGTGGAGCAGGAACTGGCCAGTGATTTCGCGCCACTGGAACTGCAGCTGCTGCGCAGGGATCAGGCCGGTTTGAGCGATGAGGAGCAGGCGCGCCTGGAGCATGGCCTGTACGCAGTGCGCATTGCCGAGTGGGGCTATTACGAGACGGTGTTGGCGCCGCTGGACAAGGAGTGGCTGATACGCCTGCATTCCCCGCCAGACCCGCTGGACATCAACGTGCTGTCGTGGGGCGTGACCGTGTTGATTGGTGCAGCCATGCTGGGTTGCCTGCTACTGTGGGTTTGGCCGCACTGGCGTGATCTGGAGCGCCTCAAGGAGACCGCTCGGCGCCTGGGCCAGGGGCAGATGGCCGAGCGTACGCACATTTCGCCTCACTCCAACATTGGTGAACTGGCCGGGGTATTCGACACCATGGCCAGTGACCTGGAACGCCATGTCAACCAGCAGCGTGAACTGCTCAATGCGGTATCGCACGAGTTACGCACGCCACTGACCCGGCTGGACTTCGGCCTGGTGCTGCTGTTCGACGAAGTGCCGCCAGCCAGCCGCAAGCGCCTGCTGGAACTGGTCGGGCATGTGCGCGAGCTGGATGAACTGGTGCTGGAGCTGCTGTCCTATAGCCGGTTGTACAACGCCGACCAGGCGCGGGAGCGGGTGGAGGTATCGCTGCTGGAGCTGGTCGACAGTGTGCTTGGGGGCTTTGCCGAGGAACTCGATGGCCGGGGTATCCAGTGGGAAGTGCGGGCCGAGGGTGAGTTGCCGCGCTTTGTACTGGACCCGCGACTGACGGCGCGCGCGGTGCAGAACCTGGTGCGCAATGCCATGCGCTATTGCGATGAAAGCCTGTTGCTGCGCTTGCGCCTGGAAGCCGATGGCGCCTGCCTGCTGACGGTGGAGGATGACGGGATTGGCGTCCCTGTGGAGGAGCGCGAGCGGGTTTTCCAGCCGTTCTACCGTCTGGACCGCAGTCGCGATCGCAACACCGGTGGTTTTGGCCTGGGGTTGGCCATCAGCCGGCGGGCGATCGAGGGGCAGGGTGGCACCTTGACCCTGGCGCAGTCGGCGCTGGGTGGGGCGCAGTTCAGGATTCGTTTGCCCGCCGGCGGATAGGGGCGCTGCAACCGCGAAGAGACGGGCCTGCTAATCCTGCTCTGCCAGCTCGCTGGACCACGACACAAAGCGGTCCTTGCCAGTGTGCTTGGCTTCATATAATGCCTGATCGGCGCGGACCAGCGCGGTGGTCAGGCTCTCTCCCCGGTCTACCTTGGCCAGGCCAATGCTGATGGTGACCGGGTGCTCGCCAGCGTCCTCGCGCACGCGCTGGCACAGCGCGGCCACTCGCTGCTCGGCCCCTTGCTGATCCAGCCCTTCGAAGAAGATCGCGAACTCTTCACCTCCCAGCCGGGCAAACGCCTGATCGGCCATGCTTGTCTTGATATGCAGGGCCACGCGCTTGAGCACTTCGTCGCCCACGTCATGGCCGAAACGGTCATTGACCCGCTTGAAATTGTCGATATCGATCATGGCCAGGTACTGCCCGGACGTCGCCATCCGCAGCTGGCGGTCGGCCTGGGCCATGAACGAGCGGCGGTTGGGAATGTCGGTCAGGGCATCGACGTAGGCTTGCTCCAGCAACACCTTGGACAGGTAGAAATTGTGCAGCTTGGCCTTGCGGATCTGCAGGTAGCTGTAGCTGACCAGGCCGCTTAGAAACACGGCATAGCTGATCAGCATGGCGCCTTCGAGCGCATCGGGCTCGATGCGGGTGTGGTAGAACGGATTAAGCATCACCCAGGTGATGACCATGGCGCAGAAGAATGACCAGCGCCGCACCGGTAGCACCGACATGGCATACAGCACGGTGGACACCCCGAGCACCAACCACACCGGGCGCAGGGCTATCGGGATGCCTTCGATCACCAGGCGCATGCCCAGGGTGATGACGGTAATGAACAGCAGGTTGAGCACGTCGAAGTGATGGCTGCGGCGGGTGAAATGCAGCACTACGATCAGGCTGCCGAGCAGGGCGATGAACAGGAAGGACAGCCAGGTGAAGCCTTGGTCGCCGAGGAAGCTGACGATCAGGTCGAAGACCAGCCAGATCAGGACGCTGATCGAGAATACCAGCAGGCAGAACGAGCGCATGGACTCGAATTCGTGCTGGCGGAACTCGGCGCGCAGGGCGGCGGGCGCGACCTGCTGGCGTATGTGGGCTTCGATGGTCTTGAACATCGGTGGGCTCCTGAGGCTACTACTTTTTCAGGCTTGGACCTTTCGCGGGTAAACCCGCTCCTACAGGGACCGTACGGTGTGGGGGACCTGTGGGTTTATCCGCGAAGAGGCCGGCCCTGGTAATTCATTGCTGTGGCAAGATACCCCGGGCCCAGGGCCGGTAGCGCAAGGCAAACACTGCCTCGGCATGGCACCCGCTACCCACCCTGGGCTCGGCGGGCTCCGCCCGAAACGCCTGCTCCGGCGCGCTCACCTGGCGGAACGCCTCGCGCACCACACCCACCCGGCACGGCAACGCCTGCTCGTAACCCTGACGCACCAACGCCGGCAAACGCCCGGTGCCGGCGCCATCCTGCCACCACACAGTCAAGCCCAAGCCGGCCAGTTGATCCAGCCAGACGGCATTGACCCGCGGCGTCAGCTTGCCTGTGCTGAAGGCGCTGATATGCAACGGCTTGTCCAACTGGCGGTTGAAGGCCTGCAACTGGCTGTACAGCGCATCGCGCCGTTCGGTCTCGCGCAGATGCTGGTCGTCCAGCTCCATGGGCAGGTACCAGCCGTCCACTGGCAACTGCCAGGCCTGGCGCAGTTGCTGGTACTGGCTGAGCGAGCGCCCCAGCTGCGCTTTCCAGTAGCTGTTCAGGCCCTCGCCATCCAGCTCGTCGAGGCGCTGGTAGTAGGCCGGGTCCATGTACAGCCCCAGCACCAGCTGCAAGCCCTCGGCACGCGCGGTGCGCAGGCTGTTGGCCAGCCAGCCCTGGGCACCGCCGAAATCGCTGTCGCCATAGGCACTCCATTGCACGATCAGGGTTTTGCCACCTTGGGCCGCGGTGGCTTGCCACAGTTGCTGCCACTGGGCGGGTGTGACGCTGGCATCGCGGTTGAGGGGTTGGTAGAACAGGCGCTGGTCAGCGGTGGCCGGTAGGCACAGGGCCAGCAGGCAGAAGGCGATGAGCGTACGCATCAGAAGGTCATCTCCGCACCGACCAGCACACCGTTGGCGCGCTCGTAGAGGTTACCGCCCAGCGATTGCTGGTACTCGGCACGCACTTTCAGCGAGCCGCGGTAGGCGTTGTAGCGGTCGTCGTCGAACCACCATTGCCAGCGCACGCCAACCCCGGCGCGGGCGTCCTGGCGCCAGTCGTTGCTGGGGTCCTGGCTGGAGAACTCGACAAAGCCGTAGGGCATGAGGGTTTGCGGCGAGCTGCCCGGCAGCTTCCAGGCGTGGCCCTGCTGGTAGCGCGACAGCCAGGCATGGTCGCCGGCGCGGGTCCACCAGGCAGCATCGAGGTAGAGGAACCGTTCGTTCCAGTCGTCCTCATCGATGCGCCAATCATTGCGCCAGCCTCCCTGGTCGAGGAACGAGGCGGTGGCGCGCAGCAGCAGGTCATTGCTCGATTCGGCGTGGTGGCGCAAATCGCCCCAGTTGCCGCCGACCTTGGCCGGGCTCAGTAACTGGCCAAGGCTGAGGCCGCGATAGTGTGCTTCGTCGATCTGCCGCTGGTGGTAAAGCTCGGCATACAGGTTGAGGTTGGCCTGGCCGAGCGGCTTGTAGCGCAAGCCGACACCGGTTCCCATGCTCTGGGCATAGTCGGTGCGGCTTTGGCCGCCGAACAGTACCCGGCCATACACTGACAGGGTGCTGCCATTGCGGCTGGGCTCCTCGCCCAGGGCATGGTCCCACATGGCCAGTTGCACGTTCTGCGATTGCGCCCGGCGCGAGCTGCCGCTGCGCTGGCCGTTGTCGAGAAACTTGTCGTTGGTCGAGGTGCCGGCCGGCGACCAGGTGCTGGCCAGGGTAATGGTGTCGCGACGTGACAGGCTCTCGTGGGCGCGGCGCTGGCGGTACTTGCGTGCCTCCAGGCTGCCGTATTCGTCATCACCGTCGACCAGGTTCTGCTCTACGTCGAGGATGCGGCGCAGTTCGCGGCGTGCCGCAGCGCTGTCGGCATGTTCGTCGTAGCGCAAGGCGAGTGTTTCGCCAAGGCGGTAGTCCTCGGGGAAGTCGTGAGTGGCGTGTTCAAGGTAGGGGATCGATTGCATGCGCTGAGCCTTGTCTGTCGAGCCAGCCAGGCGCATGCCGTAGTCGGCGCGATAGCGCGGCTGGTCGGGGGCCAGGCGCACGGCTTCGGCCAGCCAGGCGGTGCTCTGCGCACTGTCGCCGGCCAGTTGTGCGGTGCTGGATGCGGCGTAGTAGTGGTCGGGGCGCGGGCTGTGCGCCAGAGCCTGGCGCTGGAAGCCCAGCGCGGCCTGCGGGTCACCTTGGCGCTCGGCGATGGCGGCGCCCAGCGCCCAGTCATCAGCGCTCTGGTGCGCGGCAGCGTCCCAGTAGCGGCGTGCTGCATCGGCGTCGCCTGCATTCAGCGCGCCGCGGGCAGCGGTGAGGCGGGCATTATCGGTAAAGGCGCTGTCTGGCAGGCTGCGCCAGATCGGCTGGGCGGTTTCGGAGTCGCCGGCCGCTTCGAGTGCGTAGGCCAGCGGTAGACGGTTGCCAGGGTCGCCCAAACGCTCGGCAGCCTGGTAGTAGACCACCGCCGCACCCGGTTGGTCGGGCATGGCGCAACGGCCGAGGGCGCGGTACTGGCCAGATTCGCTCGGGGTGGCCGGCACTGCCTGGCGCACGGCATCGCACTGGCCGGCCTCGGCCAGCCGCCCGAGCAACTGGGCGCGGGTGTCGGCGTTGACCCGGGGTATCAGGCCGAGCATGCGGCGGCTGTCCAGGGGCCCGTCGTCACGGGCATACAGGTTGGCCAGACGCTGTAGCAGCGATGGGCCGAGGCGGCCCTGGTGGCGGTCGTAGGCTTGCTCCAGTAAGTGCCGTGCGTGATCGCCGTGGCCCTGTTCGGTCAACAGGAAGGTGGTTTGTTCCAGGGCGGCGAGGTCGCCGGTCTGCCGATAGCGTTGTTCCCATTCTGCGGCGGTGCGCGGCTGCGGGGGCTGCGGCGGGGCGCCATACAGGCGCTGCTTGAGCACGGCATAGGCCTGAGGGTCGGCGTTGGCGGGGCAGGCCTTGAACTGTTCCCGGGCCAGGTCCGGGTCTTGATGTGACAGCCAGTCGACCGTTTCAAGGCAGGGGCGCTGCAGGTCGTTGCTCAGGCGCCGCACCAGCGCTGCATCGTCGCCTTCGCGGGCCAGTTGCCAAAGTTGCTGGCGCTGCTCGGGTTGCTGCAGTTGATCAGGCGGTAGCGACTGCAGCCAGCGTTGGGCCTGCTGGTGGTGGCCGACGGCAATGGCGCGGTTGGCCATGGCCAGCCGCGTCTGGTTGGCCGCTGCGGGGGAGGGGGCGTGGGCCAGCAGCGCAGTCAGGCCCTTTTCGTCGACTTGCTGGATATAGGCATTGGCCAGGCGTTGCCAGTCCTGGGCAGGCAACTGGCCTGTGTCGGCCAGCGGCTGCAGTTGCTCGATGGTTTCTTTCCAGTTGCGCAGCTGTTCGGCGAAGGTGGCCCGGGCCAGGCGCAGGACCTGGCCGTCCCCACCGGGCGGCAGTTGGTTGAGCCAGTCCAGCGCTTTGGCGGCGCCACCAAACTTGGCCAGGCTCAGGCTGTAGGCCTGCCACAGCTGTACCCGGTGGTTGCCGTCGCTGGCGGCCAGCCATTGTTCCACCTGGCTGGCCGGTGGCGGGTCCTGCTCGATCCAGGTCAGGCGCAGCTCCAGCAGCGCGTCGGCATATTCGGGGCTGTCGCCTAGCTGTTCAGCCAGCGCTTGGGCCTCCTTGTAACGGCGCTGGTGGGCCAGGGCTTCGACCAGCAGGGCGCGGGCTTCGTCGTTGTTCGGTACCCGGCCCAGCACATGGCGGGTCAGGCGCTCGACTTCAGCCCAGTTGTCTTTCCTGGCCTCGCGATAGCTGCGGTCCATGAACGGAAAGCTGGTGAACCGCTGGAAGTCGGTCATCGGCGCCGAAGCGGCAACGGGCAGGACGGCGGAGCACAGCAGCAGGCCAGTGAAAGCAAGGGAAAAACGCGGCTTCATGCCACCTCCCGGGTCAGATCAATCGCCACTTGTTGTTCACTGGCCTGTTCGATCAGGGCCTGCTCCAGCACCTGCCTGGTGATGATGCCGCGGGCAATCAGGTGCTCGCCGAGGCTTTGGTGTTCGGGGTCGAAGTCGATCAACGCCTGGTTGAACAGGGTGACAGGGACCATGCCGCGCACCTGCAGCAGCGCGCCTAGCATGACTTGGTGATGGCTGACCCGCTCCAGCAGCGCTTCATCGTCCTGGTGGCGTTCAAGCACAGCCAGCATGTCTCGGGTTTCTTGATGCTGCCAGGGGCTCGGGTAGTGGTAGCGAAGGCCCAGCGTGACCCGGCCCTGGGGGGCCAGGCGTGCCTTTATCGGGCGTTTCAGCTGGCGGCTGATCACACCCAGCGACACCTGGCTGACCGGGCTTTCACTGGCCAGGATCAGGGTGTCGCCGTCTTCGTCCACGGGCAATACGCCGTAATGGGTGGCCAGCTTGCGCGGCAGTTTGGCGATCAGTTGCGGGCTGAGCTTGAACGGGTTCAGCGGTGCCCAGGGCAGGTCCAGTTGTTCGGCCAGGGTGGCCACCAACTGCTCACTGTTCAGCCAGCCACGCAGCAGCAACTCGCGGCCCAGGCGCCTGCGAACCGGGCTGGTGATGGCCTGCTGCAACTGTTCGTCGGTGATCAGGCCCTTGGCCACCAGGCGCTGGCCCAGTGGTGTGCGAGCCGGGGTGGCGATGGCGGGGAACTCGTGGGTGGTCTTGTCCCAGGCCACGCGCCGCGAATCGCCCATTTCCATTACCTGGCGCAGTGCACGCAGGTTGGCGAAAAAGTTGACGAAGTTGCTCCACATCATTCGCGGTGCCGACAGCAGGCCCTCGCCGATGCCATAGAAGCGGGTGACGAACCAGGCGCGCTGGAACAGCCGGTTGAGCAGCATCAGGCCGTTCAGCCACAGCAGGGTCGACAGCAACCAGCTGTCGCTGAGGATCGACATGAAGCGCCACGACTCAGGCGCAATCACCGTGACTAGCCACATGGCCAGCAACACCAGCAGTAACAGGTTGACCAGGAAGCTCAGCAGGTAGGCGAACAGCCCGCGGCGGTCACGCCAGAGGAAATAGTTGAGCGCGCCCTTGCGGCTCCAGCCGAGGTTGCTGGTGCCCTGGAACACGATGCCGACGATCCAGCGCGACTTCTGCCGGATGGCATGCTGCCAGTCACGCGGGAAGTGCTCGCGCACACAGATCACCTGGGAGAATTCGCGGCTCATGCCTGGGCGCCAATCCTGCTTCAGGGTCAGTGCCGGGTCGGTGATGGAGTAGCGGGCGAAAATGCACTTCATGCCTTTTTGCTTCAGGCGAAAGCCGATGTCGTAGTCCTCGGTCAGGCTCTGTACGTCAAAGGCGATGCCGTCACCGTCCTCGAGCAGTGCGCTGATGGCGCGGCGGCTGAAGCAGGTGCCGACGCCAGCACTGGGCACCTGGCCGGTCAGCGCTTCGCGCACGATCACGTCCTTGCCGTGGTTTTCGGCAAACTCGTCGACATAGTGGCCGGCAGTAAAGCCCTTCCACTCCGGTGCGTAGGGATACACCGGGATCTGGATCATGTCCTTGCTCGGCAGCAGGTAGTTGAACAGGCGCAGCTCCATCGGCGAGATCACGTCTTCGGCGTCATGCAGGATGAAACCGGCGAACTCGATGCCGGCGTCCTGCTGGAAGCGCAGCAGCGCGTCGATGATGTTGTTCAGGCAGTCGGCCTTGCTGGTGGGGCCGGGGCGGGCGCAGACCACTTTGTGCACGTTGGGGAAGTGCAGGCACACCGCGTCCACGTCAGCCTGGGTTTGCGGGTCGTTGGGGTAGGTGCCGACAAAGATCTGATAGTTCTCGTAGTCGATGGTCGAAGCGGCCAGGCGCGCCATTTCACCGACCACGCCGACTTCGTTCCAGGCGGGGACCATGATGGCCAACGGTTTTTCCGGGACTTCGTACAAACGCTTCTCATCGGCCCTTTCGAACTTGCCGTAGATGCGATAACGCCGGATCAGCGTGCGCCCCCAATAGCACAGATCGATGAACAGGTCGTCCAGGCCCAGCAGGAACATCAACGAGGCAAGGGTGATCGCCAGGAGCTTCAGGCCGAACAGCAGGTAAGTGAGAAAATCGATAAATACCAGGCTCATGTGTCAGCCACCGGCAGGGCAGAGTGGGCCATCGTCTTATCCTCGCTCGTTCCCTCGACGAAGGTGCAGGAGATGTCACTGTCATGTACGGAATAGATACAAGCAGCCGAACGCGGGATTGTCCAAATTTCGGGCTGTTTCTTGCGGGCTGCATCTTGTAGCTTTACAGGTCGTTCATTCAGGGAGCTGAACATGCAAGGTAAGGCCCGCAAGATCGTCCAGGCCATTCTCTATGAGGCCATCGCCGTCGCCTGTGTGGCGCCCGCACTGGAGCTGGCGTTCGGCGCCGGCATGGCGCAGTCGACCGTGCTGTCGGTGCTGATGTCAGGCATCGCGATGAGCTGGAACATGGGTTACAACTGGGTATTCGAACGTTGGGAAGCGCGCCAGCCCAAACGTGAGCGCACCTTCCTGCGGCGCCTGCTGCATGCGCTGGGCTTCGAGGGTGGGCTGGTGGTGATCCTGTTGCCGCTGGTGGCGTACTGGCTGGACGTGAGCCTGTGGGCCGCACTGCTGACCAATCTGGCGTTGTTCGTGTTCTTCTTCGTTTACGCCTTTGTCTTCCAGTGGGGCTTCGACAAGGTGTTCGATGTGCCGCTTTCGGCGCAGCAGGCCAAGTGTTGACTTTCGGCTGCGAGGCAGGCTAAGTTCCTACCCCAATGAATACATTCCCGCACGTGAACGCCATTATTATTACCGCCATTATCAGCTTGGCGGGCTAGCGCGTACGTGCACCGAACCCGCCCTGGAGGCGGGTTTTTTCTCTCTGACTCTTGGGCAACGTAAAAATAGCCAAGGAGTCATCGATGACCAGCTTCAGTGTCCCTCGTACTACCGTCACCCCCCAGCAACTGCTGTCGGAGCAGGTGCGGCGCATTCTTGCCGCGCCGGTGTACGACCTGGCCATTGAAACGCCCCTGCAAGCGGCCCCGGCCTTGTCTGCCGCCCTAGGCAACCAGGTGTTGCTCAAGCGCGAAGACCTGCAGCCTACGTTTTCGTTCAAGATCCGGGGTGCCTACACCCGCCTGTCGCGACTGACCGATGTGCAGCGTGAGCGCGGGGTGATCACCGCTTCGGCGGGCAACCATGCCCAGGGCGTAGCCTTGGCCGCATCGCATCTGGGTATGAAGGCAACCATCGTCATGCCCACCACCACGCCATCGTTGAAAGTGGAAGGCGTGCGTTCGCGGGGCGGGCACGTGGTGCTGCATGGCGAGAGCTTCCCCCATGCGCTGGCCCACGCGCTGAAGCTGGCCGACAGCGAAGGCGCGACCTTCGTGCCACCGTTCGATGACCCGGATGTGATCGCCGGGCAGGGTACCGTGGCCATGGAAATCCTCCGTCAGCGCCCGGGGGCGCTGGACGCTATCTTTGTGCCCGTGGGCGGTGGCGGCTTGATCGCCGGTATCGCCGCCTACGTGAAGTACCTGCGCCCTGACGTGAAGGTGATCGGCGTCGAGCCGGTAGATTCCAACTGCCTGCAGGCTGCCATGGCCGTCGGCGAGCGCGTGATCCTGCCGCAGGTCGGAACCTTTGCCGACGGCGTGGCGGTGGCGCAGATCGGCGCCCATTGCTTCGAGCTGTGCCGCCACTTCGTCGACGAGGTGGTGACGGTGAGCAGTGACGAGCTGTGCGCGGCGATCAAGGATATCTACGACGACACCCGTTCGATCACCGAGCCGTCCGGGGCCTTGGCCGTGGCCGGTATCAAGAAGTACGTGGCGCGTGAAGGTGTGCAGGGGCAGACCCTGGTGGCCATCGACTCCGGGGCCAACGTCAATTTCGACCGCTTGCGCCATGTGGCCGAGCGGGCCGAGCTGGGTGAGCAGCGCGAGGCGATCATCGCCGTGACGATTCCGGAGCAGCCGGGCAGCTTCCGGGCCTTTTGCCACGCACTGGGCAAGCGGCAGATCACCGAATTCAACTACCGCTTCTACCCCGGGAAGGAGGCGCGCCTGTTCGTGGGCGTGCAGACCCACCCGGTGCACGACCCACGTGAGCAGTTGCTGGCCAGCTTGCGGGAGCAGGGGTACAGCGTGCTGGACCTGACCGACAACGAGCTGGCCAAGCTGCATGTGCGCCATACCGTCGGCGGACATGCCGCGTCAGGGGCTGATGAGCGGGTACTGCGCTTCGAGTTCCCCGAACGGCCAGGGGCGTTGCTGGGGTTTCTGGAGCGGTTGGGCAAACGTTGGAACATCAGCCTGTTCCATTACCGCAACCATGGTGCGGCGCAGGCGCGGGTGTTCGCTGCCTTGGAAGTGCCAGCGGACGAATTGGCGCGCTTGCCGTTGACGCTGGACGAGATGGGGTACCGGTATTGGGACGAGACTGACAACCCGGCGTACAAGCTGTTCCTGGGTTGAGGCACCTGTGCGGCCAATGCACCCTTGTCTAGCCGCTTGCCGCCTGTGTTCGCTGAGTGACCGCCCCGCCCGAAGGGCAGGGCGATCTCCTGCAGGGAACTGCGCGAGTCAATTTCAACGCTCGCGCATGAAAAAGCCCGCAACGAACTTGCGGAACGTTTCCAGGCTTTTGAAGTCGGCGTAGCGCTTGAAGTTCTCGGTATCCGGCTCGGGGCCGATGGGCTGTTCCAGCAGCGACACTGACAACACCCGGTCCTGGTCCGAGGTCAGCACCAGCTCATCCATCACCTGCCCACCGATCACGGGGCGACGCATCTGCACTTTCACCCCTTTACTGGCCATCCAGTCGATCAGCGATACCAATGCCTTGAGCGGCTCGCGCTCTTCATCGCGGTACACCGGGAACAGGTGCGCGCGCGACAGCACGGGCACACTGGCCACATGAATCAGCTCATAGAAATGGCTACCGGCGCTGGTCGGCGAGTAGATCATCAGCGCCAGCAACGGCCCGCTGGTGCGGCTCCCGCCCCAGTACAGGTGATGCCCCTGGAAGTCGAAGCCGTCCTCGCTGCGGTTGTTGAACAACTTGCGCCCTTTTAGCTGGTCGATGCAGTCCAGCAGCAGACCGTGGCGGCGGTGGTTGCCGAACACAGAGGCTTCGCGCAGGCGGGACTTGAGCATCATCATGTGCTTCATGTCCAGGCGGGTTTCCAAGTAGTTGCTGGCGGGCACCCGCTCCAGCAGCGGATAGCGGCTGGCCACGCTGCGCAACTCGGCAAACTGTGTGGTCAGGTCTTTCTTCAGGTGGGTGGCGTAAAGGTTGAGTCCGCTGGTTTCAATCCAGGTCAGCAGCAGTGACAGCAGGCGCTGCTGTTCGCGTCTGTCGTTGCCATCGCCGGCGCCACCGGCCGTGCCAGCACGGAAGTCGCTGATCAGGCGCAAGGGTGTATCGGGTGGCAGCCAGGCGGCGGGTGGGGCGGGGTCGTTTTCACGTTCGGCGGCTTCCCGCTCGTCCTTGGTGAACGGGCAGCCAGGCGCGTGCTCGGCGGTGCCCGGGTTGTTCTTGAGGAAAAGTGTGCCGGTGCTGCCGTTGAGGGTGACATTGAGCACCGGCAAGGCATCGTTGCGGCAGTCGCAAGCCAGCCATTGGTTGGCGTTGCGTACTTTCATCAGTAGCTGGTTGGCCTGTAGCAGGCGCGGGCCGGCGAGGCTGCCGGTGGCAAAGCCGACCAGCAGTTCCTCTTCAGCGGGGGTCAGGCTGCGCACCTGGGTGGCGGTTTTGTCGATGATTCGCATGAAGCAGCTCCAAGCTACGAGCCTCAAGCTTCAAGCAAAGTCGCGCGGCTTTCAACTCGTCGCTTGGCTACCGCCGAACATCTTCGCGGCACGGGCGCGAATCTCGTCGGGGGTCAGGTCCTCTTTGTGGGTGGACACGAACCAGATGTTGCCAAACGGATCTTTCAGGGTGCCGCTGCGGTCACCGTAAAACTGGTCGGTCAAGGGATGTAACTGGATGCCCCCGGCGGCCAGGGCCTGGGCGTAGACCTTGTCGCAGTCCTCAACATACAAGTGCAGGCCAACACCCGCACCGTTGAGCTTCTGGCTGGCGGTGAGGCCGCCTTCCATGTCGCAAGGGTCGCCCAGCATCAGCGACGAATCGCCGATTCTCAGTTCGGCATGGCCAACGCGACCGCCTGGGGCATCGAGGCGGAACATTTCCACCGCACCAAAGGCTTGCTTGTAGAACTCGATGGCCTTGGCGGCGTCGTTGATGGCCAGGTAGGGCGTGATGCTGTGCTGGCCTTCGGGGATGGGTTTGACTGCCATGTTCGACTCTCCTGTGCAATGGGCGCCGAAAGGCGCCCTGTTGCTTAGAGTCGTTCGCCCAGATGGAAAATCGACAGTGACGCTAGATCGATTGTCTATAAGCGCGGCGGTCAGAAGATGTAGTCGGTGGTCAGGAAGCTCGACTGGCGGTTGCGAATGATCTCGCTGATCAGCGCTTTGTTGGCCTCCTGGAAGCGGGTGGCGACCAGCGTCCGGATGGAGAACACACGCAAAGCGTCATCCACCGAGAGCGTGCCCTCGGCGCTGTTCTTGCGGCCGTTGAACGGGTAGGTGTCAGGGCCGCGTTGGCACTGAGCATTGATGTTGATGCGCCCGACCTGGTTGGCGAAGATGTCGACGAGGCTGCCGATGGTGGCCGGGTCGTTGCCGAACAGGCTCAGTTGCTGGCCGTAGTCGGAGTCCAGCACATAGTCGATCACTGTCTGCAGGTCGCGGTAGGGCACCACCGGTACCAGCGGGCCGAACTGCTCTTCGTGGTACACGCGCATTTCCCGGCTGACCGGGTACAGCAAGGCCGGGTAGAAGAATGAGCCGCGGCTATTCCCGCCATTTTCGTTGAGTACGCGCG
Source organism: Pseudomonas sp. TYF_14 (assembly GCF_043105275.1). Taxonomy (NCBI): domain Bacteria; kingdom Pseudomonadati; phylum Pseudomonadota; class Gammaproteobacteria; order Pseudomonadales; family Pseudomonadaceae; genus Pseudomonas; species Pseudomonas sp. TYF_14. Next base: position 35,163 of record NZ_JBICLK010000035.1, on the reverse strand, counting down.
CGCCCTTTTCCGTCGCATCGGCAACCAGGCCATCGAGGTAGTCGACCTTGCCAGGCTCGGGCAATGGAGTCAGCGCCACGCCAGGTTCCCACGGCATACCGGGCTTGAGCGCCGCCAATTTGTGCTGAAACTTGTCGAGGAAGGCCTCGACCACATCCTCGTGCACGAACAGGATCTTCAGTGCCGTGCAGCGCTGGCCGTTGAACGACAACGCCCCGGTGACGGCCTCTTCGACAGCGTTGTCGAGGTCGACCTGGGGCAGCACGATGCCCGGGTTCTTGGCGTCCAGGCCCAGTGCGGCGCGCAGACGATGCGGGCGTGGGTGCAGTTTCTTCAGGTCGCTGGCGGCCTTGTGGGTGCCGATGAAGGCGAATACATCGACCTTGCCGCTGGCCATCAGCGCGCTCACCGTTTCCCGGCCGCGTCCATAGATGACATTGATCACGCCTGCCGGGAAGCTGTCGCGGAACGCTTCGAGCAAGGGGCGGATCAGCAGTACGCCGAACTTGGCCGGCTTGAACACCACGGTGTTGCCCATGATCAGCGCCGGGATGAGCGTGGTGAAGGTCTCGTTCAGCGGGTAGTTGTAGGGCCCCATGCACAGGGCCACGCCCAGCGGGGCGCGACGGATCTGGCCGAGGGTGCCTTGTTCCAGCTCGAAGCGGCTGGAGCGGCGGTCCAGGTCCTTGAGGGCGTTGATGGTGTCGACGATGTAGTCGCAGGTGCGGTCGAATTCCTTTTCCGAATCCTTCAGGTTCTTGCCGATCTCCCACATCAGCAGCTTGACCACGGCCTGGCGCTGTTCACGCATGCGGGCAAGGAAGGATTCCACATGCTGGATACGCTCGGCCACGCGCATGTTCGGCCAGGCGCCACGGCCTTTGTCATAGGCCTGTACGGCGGCATCGAGGGCGGTAAGCGCGGTCTCGGCATCCAGCAGCGGGGCGCTGCCCAGTATGACCTGATGCTCTTCGTCGCCTTGCTTGAGCCACACCGGGCTGCGCACCGTGGCCAACGGGCCGTCCCAGCGCCTGAGCTCACCGTTGACCAGGTAGTCGCGTTGTTCCAGTGGGGCTCCCAGGCGCCAGGTTTCCGGGATGTTCTCGGCGCTGGGGAAGAGTGAATCGAGCAAACGGTCCATGGGTACTGCACCTCACATCAAAGGGCGGTTTTCAAGTCAGTTGAATCGTTTCAGCTACGAGCATGCACTGGCTGTCGGAAAAACACCAGTCTGGTTCAACATGGCCGCCAATGCCTACCCGGCAAGCAGTCAGCGAACTGAAAGGCGTTGATGCAAGTAGGCTTTAAAGGTTTCTCATTGATAGCGAAGTAGCCAGCGGACGCTTGATGGGCATGGTTATAGCAAAAGTTGTGTTGAGCATTGGTCTGATGCGGGGAATTTGACGCCATGAAACTTGATCAAAAGTCAGCCAGAAGCCGCTTGCCAAAGCGTTTGCAGGCATCTTAAATTGTTACTGAATGTGATAGTAAAGTTTCAAGTAAAACAATAAAAATCAAAGTTTTAAGTGTTTTTGCCGGGTTTTTTCTCTTGTTCCGATTGGCCAACAGTGCACTTCAAAGGACGTCGAAGAAGAAATGAAAAAGACCTTGACGACTGTGGCGCGCAAGCTCCTGTCGCCCTCCCTGCGCTACGAAATCAGGCTGCTGGCCAGCAAAGTGCGAGAAATGTTGGCGCGTGCCTGTCTCTGGCGTTGGGAAGTCGCCAGGTTCCGCCCGCAACAGGAGAGCCCGTACGAAATCCTCTACATCGGCCGCAAGCAGCAACGGGAAATGGCCAAGCTGCTGATCGGTGGCAAGGGCCAGGGCAGCGCCTCGATCGTTGACGGTGCAAGTGCCACGGCGGCTGCCAGCCACGTCGTGGTCATCAGCGAAATGCCCACGTCGGGGTCGCTGTCAGTGCCGCACTACCTGAGCGCCGTGGTGCCGCTGGGGCGCCCACTGGAAGACATCACTGCCCGCTACGACAGCGAACTGCGGCGCAGCATTCGCAAGAACCGGCCGCTTTATCACATGCGCCAAGCCCTTTCGGACGAAGAAATAGCCATGGCCGACCGGGATCTGCTGCGCCCTTATGCTTCGGCCCGTCAGGGCATTCATGCCGCGCAGTTTCCTACCGAAGAGGTGTTCCGTATTGCCAAGAGTGTCGGCCGGCTTGACTTGATCATGCTGGGCGATGAGGTGATTGGCTGCCACCTGGGGTGTGAAGTGGTACGCAGCGGCAAGCGTTACTGGAGCACGTTGCGCTTTGGCTATTGCGAGGCGGTGTTTTCCGATGCGAAGAAACTGCGCGAGGTGAATTCGATCACCACTTTCATGGCGCTTGAATGGGCACTGGAACAGGGCTTCGATTATTACGACATCGGCCTGTGTCTGGCGCGCCCGGACGACGGCCTGCTGAAGTGGAAACGCCGCCGCGGTGGTGATATCGACTCGCTGGGTAACCATGCGTACCTGTTTGTCCGCCTGCCCAAGACCGGTACGGCAAAGTTCCTGTGGGACACGCCGATGTTCGCGGTCGAAGGCGACAAGCTGACGTTGCATCTGGGGCTCCCCGATGGCCCAAGCGATGAGGAAGTTGCCAGCCGCTATCACGAAATGGTGTTTGGTGGCCTGCACAAGATTTATCTCTACGGAGGCAGCGGGGCAGGCGAACCGTTTGTGGAAACATTGCGCAGCCGTTACGCCAGCTTGCAGTCACCGCCCACCATGGAAAGAGTCACGAGTAGTTGAGTAACTGCCAGGGATGCTTTGATCTGGCGCCGGGCGCCGGGCTCCAGTCTTCGTCATCAGGGGGGGACGCTTCATGGGAAGCGACATCTCGCAGTTCAGTGCATCGCCCGCAGCCAGGCAACACACCTGGACCTTGGCCGCCTACCGATACATGGCGCGCAAACGGCTGGGTGGAAAAACGGCGATCGATCTCAAGAGCGTCGCCACCAAGAGTTGGGACATTGCCCCGGGCGAAGCCACGGTTTCACCGCCGGCCATTTTCCTGCCTGGCCAGCTGGATCGGGTGACGGGCTGGGAAGGCAAGCGGTTTTACCCCTACGTGCACCCGGCGCAGACCATGGCGGGAGGTATCCACACGTTGCAAGGGCCAACCCGTGGCTACCTGATCAAGGATGTATGGCTGGTCGATGGGGCATTGTACAAGGGCAAGGCCAGCCACTGGCTGTCACAGAAGCCGACTACCTTCCCGACCATCCTCATCGACCATGAAATCGACCGCGCTGCGATCTACTGCACGCTAAACGGTAACGCCTGGTTCGGCACCTGGCTGATGGAAGATTGCCCGACCTATGCGCTGGCCTGCAACGAGGGCATCCCGGTGACCACCGCCCCCTCTGCCAGGTATCCGCTGTTCACCCAGGCACCGGCCTATGAAGACTGGCTGGACATGAAGCCTTTGCGCCTGCGCAGTGCGTTCTTCCGTGAGCTGGTGCTGTTCGATGACCAGAGCAACAACCGCAGCCGGCATGCTCGCTACCGAGCCATGGGTGACAAGCTGCTGTCGCATGTGACGCACACGCAGCACCCGGGGGTTTTCCTGTTGCGGGGCGGTGATGGTGATCTGCGCCTGTTGCGCAACGAGCTGGAGCTTGCCGAACACCTGCGCACGACCCGCGGTTTTCGCATCGTCAACCCGCTGAAGTCCGATGTGCCGAGTATTGTCGCGGCCTGCGCCGGGGCTAAAGTGGTCATCGGGGTGGAGGGTAGCCAGTTGGTGCATGGCGTGAATGTGCTGCAGGCGGGAGGCTGTCTGCTGACTTTGCAGCCGCCGAACCGTTTCGTCAGTTACTACAAATACCTGACGGATCGTGATCACCAGCATTTCGGCTTTGTGGTAGGCCTACCGGAAGGCGATGGTTTCCGGATCGATATTGACGAGGTGGAGCGCACGTTGGATCTGTTCCCTCGATAAATGTGTAGTATCCGTGCATGGATCAGCGGCGGGCAGGGCAGTAGAGGATGATCGAGGTATCACGGTTTTGGCGCGACCCTGCCTTGCCGTTCGTCGAAGCCCGACAGGTAGGGGACGGGCGCAAGGTGTGCTACGCCGCGCACTCTCACGAGAGTTTCTCCATCGGGGTGATCACGGGGGGACGTAGCACTTACATCAACAGTGACCAGTGCGTTGAGGTTGGGGCGGGTACCACGGTGTTGATGAACCCAGGCGTGGTGCATACCTGCAACCCTGTTGCCGGGGAACCCTGGTCTTACCTGATGCTGTTCGTCGATCAGCCTTGGTTGCAAGCAGTGGGTTTTACCCTGCCCACGCAGACCTGGAGCCGCTCGCCTGTGTTGTATCGGCGGCTGTTGCAGGCCTTTGCCGACCTGTTCGATGCCAGGCTGCCTGATCGCGAAGCCCGCCTGGCGGCCCTGTTTCACGAGTTGCCGGGCATGCTTGGCGGTAATGCCAGCGAGGGTGGCGAGGGCAACCCACGGCTGGATGCAGCGGCAGCGTTCATACGCGCCCATCGCAGTGACCCGCTCAGCCTCGAGGACATCTGCGGGGCTTGCGGCCTGTCTCGGTCCTACCTGATTCGTGCCTTTCGCCAACGCTTCGGCCTGACGCCGCATGGCTACCTGCTAGACCAGCGCGTGCAACTGGCCCGGGCGCAGTTGCGCCAGGGCCGCTTAATTGCTGAAGTTGCACAGGAGGCCGGGTTCGCTGATCAGGCACACCTGCAGCGGGCATTCAAACAGCACCTGGCGGCGACACCGGGGCATTACAGAAATGCCGTCGCTAGCCTGGGCGCTCCTGCAGGAGCCGTGCAAGCCTTAAAGGATCAGGTAAACCGCGCTGGCGACCAGTAACACGGCCAGGCTCCGATTGAGCATGCGCAGGTGGCGTGGGTTGTCCAGGTACTGGCGAATCACGCTGCCGGCCCAGGCCCAGCAGGCTACCGAGATGAAACAGATCGGCCCGTAGATCCAGGTAAACAGCCACAGCAAGTGCTGTTCACCGCCGGTGTAGGCACCCACCCCGGCAACGGCTGCCAACCAGGCTTTGGGGTTCAGCCACTGCATCGCTGCGCCGTGCCAGGCTGAAGGGGCTTGGGTAGGCTGTGCGTTGTTGAGGTTACCGTCGTCACTGGCCAGCTTCCACGCCATGTACAGCAGAAACGCTACACCGCCCCAGTGCAACATCAGGCCCAGCAAGGGCCAGCGTAACAGTAGTTGATGCAGGCCCAGCCCGACCAGCACCAGCAACAGGCAGAACCCCAGCGTGGCGCCGGCCACATGGGCAACGCTGGCGCGCAGGCCATGGCGGGCACCGCTGCCAAGGGCGACGATGTTTACCGGGCCGGGGGAGATCGAGGCCGCAAGGGCGAAGGCGGCCATGGACAGGTATAGGCTCATGAGGAAGATCCGCGTGGTTGGGGAGGCCTTATCCTCGCGTGGCTGGCGTTCTGATGTATTGAACAAAAGTACCTGCGCACAACCCGCGCCTGCAGGGCTAATGGCGATGCAGGGTTGTTACAGGTTTTGTAATAGTTTTGCGCTACTACAGAAACCTGCTGTGCTTGTAGTATCGTTCTCCCAATTTGTTATCAAGGTCTATATGAGCACCTTCGCGGAGCCCCCCAGTCTTCGGCCTTTCTGGCCATCCTTCCCCCGTCCTTGTGACGTGTCCCACGTGAGTACCCACTAATGGAATGGCTAGCCGACCCCACGGCCTGGCTAGGCCTGTTGACGCTTATCGTCCTCGAGCTGGTGCTGGGTATCGACAACCTGGTGTTCATCGCCATCCTTGCCGACAAGTTGCCGCCCCATCAGCGCGACCGCGCGCGGGTCATTGGCCTGAGCCTGGCGCTCATCATGCGCCTGGGCCTGTTGGCCAGCATTTCGTGGATGGTCACCCTGACCGCACCGCTGTTCGAAGTGTTCGGCAAGAGCTTCTCTGGCCGTGACCTGATCATGCTGTTCGGTGGTGTGTTCCTGTTGTTCAAGGCCACCATGGAGCTGCACGAACGCCTGGAAGGTCACGTAACCCAGGCCAGTGGCACGCTGCGCCATGCCGCGTTCTGGCCGATCGTTGCCCAGATCGTGGTACTGGACGCGGTATTCTCGCTGGATGCCGTGATCACGGCGGTCGGCATGGTCGATGAGTTGTCCGTGATGATGATCGCGGTGATCTTCTCGATCGGTATCATGATCGTTGCCAGCAAGCCGCTGACCCGCTTCGTCAACGCCCACCCCACGGTGATCATGCTGTGCCTGGGCTTCCTGATGATGATCGGTTTCAGCCTCACCGCCGAAGGCCTGGGCTTCCATATCCCCAAAGGCTACCTGTACGCGGCCATCGGCTTCTCGATCCTGATCGAGCTGTTCAACCAGCTGGCCCGTGCCCGCCGCAAGCGCAGCCTGCAACAGCACAGGCCGTTGCGCGAACGTACTGCCCATGCCGTGCTGCGCCTGCTGGGCGGCCGCCGGGTCGAGGCTGACGAGGTCGGCGAGGAGATTGCCGACCTGGTCGAGGGCGGCGGGGAACAGGTGCTGTTCGACCGCCGTGAGCGGGTCATGATCAGCGGCGTGCTGAACCTGGCCGAGCGGCCTATTCGTACGGTGATGACTGCCCGTGCCGAGGTTGATGTGATCGACCTGGCGCAACCGGCCGACGCCATTGCCCAGGCCCTGGCCAATTCGCCGTACTCGCGCCTGCCGCTGATCCGCGATGGTCGCGTGGACGAGCCCTTGGGCTTTGTGCACAAGAAGGAACTGCTGAAGGAACTGCTCTCGGGCAGCCAGCCCGACCTGGAAAGCATGGCCCGGGCGCCGTTGAACCTGCTGGAGAGCTTCAGCATCCTCAATGCCCTGGAGCAAATGCGCGGTCAGTCGACCCATATTGCCTTCGTGGTCAACGAGTTCGGTGACTTCACCGGGCTGTTGACCATGACCGACATCCTTGAGTCGATTGCCGGTGAGCTGCCGGATGCCAGTGAGGTTGAAGGCCCGGGCATCGTTCAGGAGGGGGAAGGCTTTGTGGTCAGCGGTGCGCTGAACCTCAGCCAGGTGCAGGCGCGTACTGGCTTCAGCGCCCGTGCTACCGAGGATTACCAGACCCTTGCGGGCCTGGTGATGAGCTTGCTGGACCGCCTGCCGATGGTCGGTGACCGGCTAGCCTGGAATGGCTGGATGCTGACCGTGGAGGCGGTTGAAGAGCGACGGGTACGCCAGGTTCGGCTTACACCGAACGGCGACGCTGACGTAGCAGGTGCTTGAAGCCCTCAAGCACCAGCACCAGTACTGCGGCCCAGATTGGCAGGTAGGTCAGCCACTGATCCGGGCCGATGGTTTCGCCCAGCAGCAACGCCACGCCTACCAGCAGCACGGGTTCGACGTAGCTGAGCAGGCCGAACAGGCTGAATGGCAGCATGCGGCTGGCCAGCACGTAGGCGATAAGCGCCGAAGCGCTGATCGCGCCAAGGATCGGTACCAACACGTACAGCCCGGGGTGTGCTTGCAGGTCAGCACTGGACAGTGGGCTCTGGATCACGAAGTACAGCGCCCACGGCAGCAGCAGGCACATGTCACACCACAGGCCGCCCAGGTTGTCGGTGCGGCAGCGTCGGCGCAGCACGAAGTAGACCGGGTAGCCGATCGTTACCAGCAGGGTTTCCCAGGCAAAACTGCCATTTTGGTACAGCTCGTGGCCCACGCCCAGTGCGGCGCAGGCCACGGCTACCGTCTGCAGGCGTGACAGCCGCTCGCCATATACCAGCCGCCCGGTCAGGACCATGGCCAGTGGCAGCAGGAAGTAACCCATCGACACTTCCAGGCTGCGCCCATGCAGGGGCGCCCAGAGAAACAGCCACAGTTGCACCCCCATCAGCCAGGACGTGCCGACCATGCCGAGCAACAGCACCGGCGTGCGTTTTACCCGGCCCATCAGTTCGCCCACCCGCTTCCAGTCTTTCGAGACAAGCATGAACAAGGTGAGGCAGGGCAGTGTCAGCAGGGTGCGCCAGCCAAAGATTTCTTCGCCATCGAGTGGCTTGAGCAGGGAGGTATAGAAGTACATCACAGCGAACAGGCAGGACGCCATGACCGATGAAACAATGCCTTTTGACACGAATGCCTCGAATACGGGAATTGAGCGGGTTGATCAGCCGCGCATGATCTCAGGGGGCGCATCTTGCGGCAACTGCGTTGCGCCCGGGCGAGTGGCCAGGGCTTCGAGGAACTGGGCGGCCGGCATGGGTCTGGCGAACAGGTAACCCTGCTGGAAGTCCACCCCGTGCGCGGCCAGGTAGTCGCGCTGCAGGTCGGTTTCCACACCCTCGGCAACGATGCCCAGGTCCAGCTTGCCCGACAGCTCGATGATGGTCTCGAGTATGTGCACTGACAGCGCATCGGCGCCGATCATGGCAACGAAGCTCTGGTCGATCTTCAGGTAGTCGACCTTGAATTGCCGCAGGTAGTTGAGGCTCGACTGGCCGGTGCCGAAATCGTCGAGGGCAATCATCACGCCCATGGCATGCAGCTTTTCGAACAACTCAAGGGTGACCGGCGTAGGCTCGATCAGCTTGCGCTCTGTCAGTTCCAGGGTCAGCACCACCCGGCCGGGCGGAAAGTGCTGCAGGAACGTGCGGCAGTCATCCAGCAGGCTGAGGTCGCGGCAGTGGTCAGCGGTGATGTTGACACCAATATGGAAGCCGTCTTCCAACAGGCCGGCATAGGGCGCCAGGCTTTGCGCGGTATGTGTCAGCAGCGCACGGGTCATGGCGACAATCTGCCCGCTATGTTCGGCATAGGGGATGAACAGGTCGGGACGAACCAGGCCTTCGCGTGGGTGGTGCCAGCGCATCAGCACTTCCGCACCGGCCCAGCGGTAATCGCCCTTGCGCACCACTGGCTGAAAATACGGCAGGAATTCATCGGCCTGCAGGGCACGGTCCAGTTCGGCACGCGGTGAGGTGGCGCGGCGAATCTGCCAGCGGCATGCCAGCGCCGCCAGGGCACCCAGTATCAGCAGCAGGCTGAGCAGGCCAGGGTAGTGGCTGCGTAACAGTTGGCCTTGCTTGTCGGCACTGTAGCCGCCCTGCACGCTGAAAGGGTAACGCGTCGAGCCTATCAGCACGTTGGCACTGGCGGCGGCAGGGGAGGCGCCTTTGTGGACCACGCCGTCCTTGCCCATCCAGGCGTCGCCCACGCGGATTTGCAATTCTTCATCGGGGCCGATCAGGCGCAGTGCTGTCAGCAGGTGGTCGCCATCCACCGTGGTGATTGCACCGTGGTCGCCGTCGCTGGCACGGTAGACCAGCAGCGGGTGGCCCGGGGTAACCGAGTTGCCGTCCATCAGCCATAACTTGCCGTCGACGTAATCGCCAGGATTGACCGGTTCTTCGAACTCGCCGAACAGCGAGGAGCAATAAAGGTTGTTGTGCCTGAACAGGTTGGTCGAGCGCACGAAGGCATTGCGGGTAACCTGGGCCCGCAGCATGAGCTGGGCCTGCTCGCATGGGCTGTCAGTCAGTGGAAGTAGCGAATTGGCGGCACGGGACAGGTTGTCGAGGATGTGTTCGACGTGCTCCAACGCCTGGCGGGTGGTGGCGTGGCTGCTGGCCTGCATTTCACGTTCGACCTGCCAGTTCATCACGGCCAGGCCGCACATGACCGGCAGCACGCCGACGACCCAGGGCAAGAGCGTGCGCCAGCTGAGTGCGGCGCGGCGTTTGACGGTAAGGGGCATGCTGATCTGACTATCATGGAGTAAAAACGAGAGGATAGCCGTTTGTCGCCGCGTACGAGCAACTAAAACGCGACAAACCATTTTACGCAATGTAGAATCGATTTACGAATACAACAATAAGGTCCTTCACGTCCGAAGGATCAAGCCCGCCGAGATGGGTCCATATGACATACCATGGGTTCAAGCTGATCATAGGTGACTACCTCGCCCGTAGCGTGCGGGGCATTCCGTGCTCACCGCCGTTCCTGTTCCACATCCCACGCAATCAATAATTTTCGCTGCAGATGAGAACACGAACATGGCTGATATCTTTGAAAATCCAATGGGCCTGATGGGCTTCGAATTCATCGAACTGGCTTCGCCGACCCCAGGCGTACTAGAGCCTGTATTCCAGATACTGGGCTTCACCAAAGTGGCCACCCACCGTTCCAAGGATGTGCACCTGTATCGCCAGGGTGGCATCAACCTGATCCTGAACAATGAACCCAAGAGCATCGCTTCGTATTTCGCCGCTGAACACGGCCCGTCGGTATGTGGCATGGCTTTTCGCGTGCGCAATGCCCATGAGGCTTATGCCCGCGCCCTGGAACTGGGCGCTCAGCCGGTAGAAATCGAAACCGGCCCGATGGAATTGCGCCTGCCGGCGATCAAGGGTATCGGGGGGGCACCGCTCTATCTGATCGACCGCTTCGAGGAAGGCAGCTCTATCTACGACATCGACTTCAACTTCATCGAAGGCGTGGATCGCAACCCGGTAGGGGCCGGCCTGAAAATCATCGACCACCTCACCCATAACGTCTACCGTGGGCGTATGGCCTACTGGGCCGGGTTCTACGAGAAGCTGTTCAACTTCCGCGAAATCCGCTACTTCGACATCAAGGGCGAATACACCGGCCTGACCTCCAAGGCCATGACTGCGCCTGATGGCATGATCCGCATCCCGCTCAACGAAGAGTCATCCAAGGGTGCAGGGCAGATCGAAGAGTTCCTGATGCAGTTCAACGGTGAAGGTATCCAGCACGTGGCCTTCCTGACCGATGACCTGCTCAAGACCTGGGATGCGCTGAAGGGGCTGGGCATGCGCTTCATGACCGCGCCACCGCAAACCTACTACGAAATGCTCGAAGAGCGCCTGCCGGGCCATGGTGAGCCGGTCGACCAACTGCAAGCGCGTGGCATCCTGCTCGATGGCGCCTCGCAGCCCGGAGACAAGCGCCTGCTGCTGCAGATTTTCTCGGAAACCCTGCTTGGCCCGGTCTTCTTCGAGTTCATCCAGCGCAAAGGTGACGATGGCTTCGGTGAAGGCAACTTCAAGGCGCTGTTCGAATCCATCGAGCGTGACCAGGTACGCCGCGGCGTGCTGAGCACAGACTGATCGCCCCTGGAGTACCGTCGTCGTCATGTTCGTTCGGCGGCGGTACCCCGCCTGTTGGCACGTGCCCTGAACAGGGCCAGGTAGACGATCGAGCCGGTCACGATCCCCACCAGCATCAGCGAGGGGACGATCTGCAGCACCGACTGGCGGATTTCCTGAGCGGTGAAACCCTCTGGGTAGCCACCTTTGACCGTGTATCCATACTTGGCCGACATGGCGCTTGTAAAGAATTCGGACTGTGAGGGGCGCTCAAGGTCACGGCTGTCACCATTGCTCCATATGTAGCGGTCGCCAAATTCGACCAGCAGTGTCAGCCCATCCAGAAATCCATCCAGTTCATTGCGAATCTGCATGGCATAGGCTGTCACGATGATGCTATGGCTTTTGCCCTTCTGGTGAAAGTCGACCAGCAGCTTCTGGCGCGTGTCAGGAGGGCCGTAGGACAGTGCGACCCGCTGGCCGGACGACGCGAATGATGAATAATGCTCCAGCGAACCTGAAGCCGTGCTGCAGTAGGGTTGATTGTCTTTGAGCAAGGTCAGCGACCTGACCATGGAGCGGATGGCAACCTGGTCCTGCAAGGCGCTTTTGACGTTATCGCAAGATTCCCCTGCAAATGGCAGGGTGCGCAGGGCCGTCTCGTGCATTCTGTCCAGTGCACTGTCGACGCTGAAAACCGCCTCCTGAACGGAAATGCTGGCGTTTTCCGCAAGTTTCGCTTCCAGCTGGAAAGCCATCACCAGCAAACCGGAAACCACAGGCACCAGCGCCACTGCAATGAGCAGCAGCAGCTCCACCATGCTGCGCCCCGCGTGCATGATCTTCGACATAGGCTAATAGTTCTCCGCTCTGAAACTGTCCGAGGTGAACAGCTGAGCCCTGAGCCTATGTATTTGCTGACCGGGCTGCTGTAGTCCGGCTGCAGTTGAAGCGGTAGGAAAGCGAGCGCCTTGATGTAGCTAACTGCCCTTGAGCTTTTTCAGCACTGCCTCGGCCAGCAAGGCGGTGGAAGCGGGGTTCTGCCCGGTGATCAGCCTGTCATCGTCGACCACGTACGGCTTCCACGGCTCATCATGTTTGCTGAACTCACCGCCGCGCGCCCCAAGTTCGTTCTCCGTCAGGAACGGCACTACGTCGTCCAGTTCGGCCAGTTTTTCCTCTATGTTGGAAAAGCCGGTCACCTTGCGGTTTTTGAGCAGCAGGCAGTTGTTACTCAGCTTGATGTTCAGCAGGCCGACTACGCCGTGACAGACTGCTGCGACAATGCCACCTTTTTCGTAGATTTTGCGTGCCAGGTCCTGCAGAGCATGGTTGTCTGCGAAGTCATACATCACCCCATGCCCACCGGTGTAATAGATGACGCTGTATTCGTCAGCCTTCACCTGCCCTGGGGCCAAGGTACTGCCAAGACGCGTCATGAAGCGCTTGTCGTCGTACCACTGCCAGTCCAGGTCCGGGGCCATCTGCAGGCTGTGCGGGTCGACGGGAACGTAACCGCCCTGTGGGCTGACATAGTCGACCGTGTAGCCGGCCTTTTCGACTTTCTCGACAAAGTGAACGGCTTCACCCAGCCACAACCCGGTCGCCCGTTTGAGGGTTGGATACTTCGCTGTATTGGTCAACACCACCAGAATTTTCTTGCTCATGACCCTGCTCCCGTCGGCAACCTGAATGGGCCGGTGCTCCCTGGCCCGAGGGAAAACCTAAATAGCATAGCTGCCACCAGCAAGTCCGCCATGGTGTGCCGGACGTGCTGTGCTAACTTGAATCCATCCACGGGCGAGCGTGCCAGGCTTGGCGGCGCTGTGGTCAACCCTGAGCATTGCTGGAGTCACGATATTGGTCGCTAACGGTAAGCCATGCGAGCCCGCGCCGCAGGTCATCCTGCAGTCGCCTGTTTTGCCATCGATCGAGCCGATGGGGGAGCGGATAGCGCAGTTCGACTGGTGGCGTACCTCGCTTGGGCCATTGTCGCGCTGGCCTGCTTCGTTGCGCATTGCCGTGGACATGATGCATTTGTCACCTTTCCCATGTGCAGTGGTCTGGGGGGCGGACCTGTGTGTGGTGCATAACAATGGCTACCGGGCGTTGCGGGCATTACCGGATGCGCTGGGCATGGCGTTCGATACCCTGTGGAGTGATATCTGGCCTGCAGTGGGCCCCTGGGTGTTCAAGGCACTGGAAGGCCACTCGAATTTTGTCGAGGACCCACCCCTGCGTATCGTCCGCAGTGAAGGCGCTGAACCACTATGGTGCGCATTCGGTTATGCCCCCCTGCACGATGAACTCGGTAACGTGGCGGGGTTTCTGCATACGGTGATCGAGACCACGGCCAGCGTCGAGGCCCACCGCCATTGGCGTGAGCAGGTGCAGAGCTTTGAACGCCAGGTTGCGCAGCATGTGGCCGAGCGAGAGCAGTTCTGGTTGCTGTCGCGCGAAGCGATGATGATGCTCACCCCAGAATTGAAACTGCATGGCGCCAACCCGGCCTGGTACCGCATTCTGGGCTGGACACAAGAGCAGGTGCAGGCGATGTCGGTGATGGAGCTGGTGCACCCGACAGAGCGTACCGAAGTACGATTGGCAGTGTCCGGGCTGTTCCAATGCAGCCACGCGGAGCAACTGGAGATCCGCCTGCGACACCGCGATGGTCACTACCACTGGTTTCGCTGGAGTGCGAGGTTTGACGGCAGCCTGCTGACGGCGGTTGGCCGGGACATCACCGCAGACCGTGAAGAGGCTGCGCGTCAGGCAGAGGCGCTGATGCACAACAGTGAGCGTATGGAGGTGGTTGGCCAGTTGGCGGGCGGCATGGGCCATGAAATGAACAACTTGCTGTCCGGTATCGGCGGCAGCCTCGAACTGCTGCAGCGGCGCCTGCAGGAGGGGCGGCTGGAGCGTGTGGAGGCCTACGTGGACGTTGCGCGCGACTCGGTGCAGCGTGCCATGGACCTGACCCATCGGTTGATCGCATTTTCCCGCCATCAGCCATTGGCCCCTCGGCCACTGGACTTCAATCGGCAGTTACGTCTGAGCGAACCCCTGTTGCTGCGGGCGCTGGGGGCAGAGATGAGTTTGCACTGGCAACTGGACGTTGCACCTTGGGCAGTGAGCCTGGACGTACCCCAGCTAGAGAATGCCTTGATCCACTTGTGTGCCAATGCGCGTGAAGCGTGCCTGGAGCAGGGCAATGTCACCATCAGCAGCGTCAACGAACGGCTGACCGCGTTTTTCCCGGATGAAGGTGGCTTGCCGCCGGGCGACTATGTGGCCTTGCATGTCGAGGATGATGGCCATGGCATAGCCGCGGCGGATATCGCCAGGGCTTTCGAACCGTTTTACACAACCAAACCTCTCGGGCGTGGGGCCGGGCTTGGCCTGTCGATGGTGTATGGCTTCGTCCGACAGTCGGGGGGGTATGCCTGGATCGAGTCGACGCCGGAGCAGGGCACCAGGGTTTCTATGCTTTTCCCGAGGAGCCATGAGCCGGTTCCGGATGAGCCCGCGCCGGTACCGCTTTCGCAGCGCATGGCACGGGGCGAGCGCCTGCTGCTGGTGGACGACGAGCTTGATCTGCGCGCGGTCATGCGCGAATACCTGACTGAGCGTGGGTTTGACGTCACGGATGTGGGCGATGCCAATAGCGCACTGGAGCGCTTTCGCCATGGCGGCCCTTTCGATCTGGTCATCACCGATATCGGTTTGCCGGGTGGGTTCAGTGGCCGGCAAGTGGCCAAGGCCATGCGCATGCAGCTTGCACAGCAGAAAATTCTGTTTATCACCGGTTATGCGGACCAGTCGATTGAAGCGCAATTGCTCGATCAGCCGGGCACGGCATTGTTGAACAAGCCGTTTTCGCTGGCGCATCTTGCCGATGAGGCGCTACGCCTGCTTGACGTGTAAGGCGCTTCAAGGCTTACCTAGAATGTGTGTCACTCGAGCCTGCAACTGCTGCAACTCGAACGGCTTGCAGATCAGGTGCATGTCAGCGCCCAGGAAGCCTTCGCGGGCCATGGCCGTTTCCGCGTAACCGGTGATGAACAGCACCGGTAATCGTGGGCGCAGGCTGCGGGCAATTTCTGCCAGTTGTCGGCCGTTCATGCCGGGCAAGCCCACATCGGTGATGAGCAAATCCACCGGTTGTGCCGAGCGTAGCACCTTCAGTCCCTCATTGGCGTCGGCTGCGCTTTGGCAGGGGAAGCCGTTTTCGCCCAGCGCCTGGCAAAGCAGTTGGCGCACATGGGGATCGTCCTCGACAACCAGCACGTGTCGGCTGCAGCCGTCTTGCCTGGCTGGCACCGGTTCGCTGTATGACAGGGCCTGATCGACATGGCGTGGCAAATACAGCTCCACCTGGGTTCCCTGGCCAATCTCGCTGCTGAGGGTGATATGCCCATGGGACTGCTTGCTGAAGCCGTACACCATCGACAACCCCAGGCCAATGCCCTGGCCGGTCGCCTTGGTGCTGAAGAAGGGTTCGAAGGCGTGCTCCAGCGTGCTTTGCGCCATGCCTTGGCCGCTGTCGGTGATTCGCAGGCGCACATAGTCGCCAGTGCGCAAAGCGCCGTCAGCAGCTTGCTCGGTGGCGATGTGATGATTGTTCGCCTCGATGCGTAGCAGGCCACCGTTGGGCATGGCCTCGCGCGCATTGAGCAGCAGGTTGTCGAGGGCCTCCTGCAACTGCTGGTCATCCGCCTCCACGGGCCACAGGTCTTTGGCCGCGTGCACTTGCAGGGTTATCGACGGGCTCAGGCGAGCGCCCAGGCGTTCTGCCTTGAGCAAGGTATGCAGGTCTATACGTTGGCTGTGCAGCGATTGACGGGAAGAGAAGGCAAGCAAGCGGTGGGTCAGGCGGGCGGCGCGTGAAACGGCCTCGCGGCCCATGCACAGAACGCCATCCAGGCCGTCGCTGCGGCCTTGGCGCAGGCGCCGCTGGATGAGTTCGAAGCTGCCGCTGATGCTGGTGAGCAGGTTGTTGAAGTCATGGGCGACGCCGCCGGCCAGTTGGCCGATGGCCTCCATCTTGCGTGCCTGGCAGCGGGCGAACTCACCGCGGTCCTGCACTTCTTCCGGCGTTGAAGGCCGGCTGTCCAGGCGCTGCTGCATGCCATGGAGTTGATCACGTGTCACGTACTGTCGCCGCCGGTTGCGCAGCGCGGACTGGGTCATGTGCAGCAACTGGGCATTTTCGTAGGGCGTGACCAGCCAGAGAAGATTGCCCACTGGATGATGATTCACCCCAGCGGCCGACCAGGCGCCCTGGGTCAGCAGCACGATGGGCAAATCCGACCAGCTCGGTTGCTGGTCGATGAATGCCTGCAGCAAAGTGCTTGGGCCTTGGCTGAACACCTGCTCGGCAATGATCGCCAACCCTGCGCCCTCGGTCAGACGCGCCTGCAGGTTGGCAAGGTCGACCGCGCAGAGGCTGTTGATGCCGGCGGAAGACAACAGACGTGAGGTATCCGCCGCCAGTTGTGGCGGTGCGAGGATCAAGGCACGTTCATCCAGCGCCAACGAACTGGCCAAAACGACTCTCCTTCAGGGTGGCCTGATACCCACTGGACCCTGGCACAGGCTCAGGGTTCAACTAAGTTCAGGTACTGCCTACAGGCCCTGTTGCAGCACAGGGTCGTCCGGGTTCTGACGCTCCAGCTCGGCGAGCGATACTTGCACGTTCTGCAACTGGCCGGACTCTTTCCAGTACTGAATCAGCAGCACCCGTGCCCGGCGATTGGCTGGCTGCCGATTGAGCACGGTTTCCAGTTGCTTCTGGGCGGCGTCGAGCTGGTCCAGCTCATGCAGGGTGACCGCCAGGGTATAGCGGTAATCGGCGTTGTCCGGGTCCAGTTCGACGGCGCGGGACAGGGCCAGCAAGGCATACTCGCGCTGTTCGTGGCGCTTCAGCCAAAGCCCTAGCTCATACTGCAGAAAGGCCGAGTCGGGGCTCAGCGCCAGGGCTTTGCCCAGCACCTGGCGGGAGGCGTCGTGGTGGCCCTGGCGCTCGAGCAGGCGTACCTGAGTCGCCAGGCCATCGAGGTTGCCGGGGGCAACCGCGAGCGCTCGCTGCAGGGCTACAGCGGCGTGCGTGTAGTCGTTTTCGTGCAGGTACAGGCGCGCCAGGTGCACTTGGGCCTCGGCATCTTCAGGCTGTTGCTCCAGGGCTTGCTGGTATTGCTCCAGGGCTGACTGCAGGGGGCCGAAATAGAGGCCGATGGCGTCGGGATCGAGGCCCAGCAGGGCATCCACGGCGGCAAAACGCACGCTTTGCTCACTGTCGTCCAGCAGCGGGCCGAGTACCAGGCTGCGCTGTGCTGGCGGTAACAGGCGGCGGATACTGGCAATGGCCGCTCGACGCACCAGCGGCTCGGCATGTTCCAGGTCCTGGCGGGCCAGTTTCAATGCCTGCGGCGAGGGGTAGTTGGGCAACTCGGCGTACAGCGCCGCACGGCGGATCGCAGGCAGGTCGTTACGTTGCAATTGCTGGTACAACACCCGTGCGGCACCGGGCTGACCGTCGTGGGCCTGGCGCAGCGCCTTGGCGTAGCTGTGTGCTGGCAAGGTCGGCGGGGTTGGCGGGGCGTCGCGCCACAGGTAGCCGAACAGGGCCGATACCAGAATCGACAACAGCAGGGCGATCAGGTAGCGGTTGCGTCTGGGCATCGGACGATCCGTGGCGGCGGGAAGGGCAGAGCTTGGGCCAGCCGGGGGGTAAATGCAACCGAACCGGGCACGCCGTTGGCCAGGCGCCAGGCCTGCGGTGGCATTCCATGCACTGCGTATTGGGGTGAATACGATGGCAAACATAAAAAAGCCCCGCGGGCCATGGCCTGCGGGGCAAACGGTTGGGGGAGGAGCCAACCAAAGGAGTCGTTGAGGCAGTGGAATCAGTGCGCGCTGGCCACCGTCTCCGGTTGCCAGCCGCCACCCAGGGCCTTGTAGATCGAGACGATGCCGCGATAAAGGTCGACTTCACCCTGGGCTTGTGCATCTTCAGCACTTAGCCGCTCACGTTCGGCATCGAGCAGTACCAGGTAGTCCACGGTACCTTCGCGATAGCGAATCGAGGCCAGTTCTGCAGCCTTGCGGCTGGCGTCGCTCTGGCGCATCAGCGACAGCAGACGCTGTTGGGTCTTGTCGTAATCGCTGAAGGCGTTGGCCGACTCTTCCAGTGCCAGCAGCACCTGCTGTTCGTAGTTGGCCAGTGCCCCTTCGGCATCGGCCTTGGCGCCGCGCAGGCGGGCCCGCACGCTGCCCAGGTCGAAGGCCGCCCAGGTAATGCTCGGGCCCAGTGCCCAGGCGTTGGCCGCCGACGAGCCGATCTGCGAGCCGCGGGCGGCGGTAAAGCCGAGGAAGCCACTGAGGCTGACGCGCGGGAACAGGTCGGCGGTGGCCACGCCAACGTTGGCGGTGGCGGCCGCCAGTTGGCGCTCGGCGCTGCGGATGTCCGGGCGGCGGCGCAACAGCTCAGCCGGGTCACCGACCGGCAGCGCCTTGGCGATGGCCGGCAGGGCCTTGGGCGACAGGTCTACGCTGAGCGCGTCAGGGCGCTGGCCGAGCAGGGTGGCGATGCGATGCCGCGCCCGTGCCTGTTCGGCTTGCAGTTGCGGCACGGTGGCTTCGACTCCGGCCAGGCGGGCATCGGCACGCACCACATCGAGGTCATTGCCCACGCCGGCATCGCGCAGGGTTTCGGTGATGGTGCGCGATTCCTGCTGGGTCTTGAGGTTGGCCAGGGCGATCTTCTCGCGCAATTGCGCGCCACGCAGCTGCCCATAAGCATCCACCAGCTCGGCGATCAGGCTGACCTGCAGCTGTTGCAGGTCGGCGGCGGCCACCGCTTCCTGGGCTTCGCTGGCTTCGATCTGGCGCTGGATGCGCCCGAACAGGTCAAGCTCCCAGGCCATGTCCAGGCCCAGGTCGTAGCGCTCGCTATTGACCCGCTCGGTGGTCTGGCCGGGGATCTGGCCTTTGCCGAGATCGCTGCTGGCACGGCTGGTGACCACCGGGAACGGGTCGTTTTCGGCGTCTTCGCGGATCGAGCGGGCAGACTTCAGGCGGGCGAAAGCCACGCGCAAGTCACGGTTGCCGTCCAGCGAAGCCTGCACCAGCTGGTTCAGCACCGGGTCGTCGAACTGCTTCCACCACAGGCTCTCGAAGCGGCTACGGTCGTAGGCCTTGGCCTGCACATCGCTGCCCAATTGTGCAGGTTCGGTGGCTGGCGCCTGGTAGTCCGGGCCTACCGCACAGGCCGCCAGGGCCACTGCCAGCAGGCTTGGGGTCAAGGGTTTGAGCAGGTTCATGCGTGGTTCTCCAGCACTTGAGCGTGTTCAGCCTTGCGGGCCTGGCGACGCTCGACGAAACGGCGGATCAGGAAGAAGAACACCGGGGTCAGGAACAGGCCGAACACCGTTACGCCGATCATCCCGGAGAACACCGCCACACCCATGGCATGGCGCATTTCCGAACCTGCGCCGGAGCTGAACACCAGGGGCACCACACCCATGATGAAGGCGATCGAGGTCATCAGGATCGGCCGCAGACGCAGGCGGCAGGCTTCCAGCACCGCAGCCAGCGGGTCGAGGCCCTTGGCCTGTTCGTCCTTGGCGAACTCGACGATCAGGATCGCGTTCTTGCACGCCAGGCCCACCAGTACGATCAGGCCGATCTGGGTGAAGATGTTGTTGTCGCCACCCGAGACGATCACACCGGTGATGGCCGACAGCAGGGTCATCGGCACGATCAGGATCACCGCCAGCGGCAGGCTCCAGCTTTCGTACTGGGCGGCCAGCACCAGGAACGCCAGCAGTACGCACAGCGGGAACACCAGCAATGCGGTATTGCCCGAGAGGATCTGCTGGTAGGTCAGGTCGGTCCACTCGAAGGTCATGCCGTTGGGCAGTTCCTCTTTCAGCAGCTTCTCGATCGCAGCTTCCGCCTGACCAGAGCTGTAGCCCGGGGCGGCAGCGCCGTTGATCTCGGCAGTGATGAAGCCGTTGTAGTGCATGACCCGGTCCGGCCCGGAGGTGTCGCTGACCTTGAGGAAGGTCGCCAGCGGGATCATCTCGCCAAGGTTGTTGCGCACTTTCAGTTGGCCGATCTGCTCGGCATCAAGGCGGAACTGCTGCTCGGCCTGGACGTTGACCTGGTAAGTGCGGCCAAAGCGGTTGAAGTCGTTGGTGTACAGCGAGCCCAGGTAAACCTGCAGGGTGTCGAAGATGTCGGTAATCGCCACACCGTGGGTCTTGGCCTTTTCCCGGTCGATGGCGGCATCGACTTGTGGCACGTTGACCTGGTAGCTGGTGAACAAACCTGCCAGCTCCGGGACGTTGTGGCTCTTGGCGATGATGTTCTGGGTTTCCTTGTACAGCGCTTCGTAACCCAGGTTGCCACGGTCTTCGATTTGCAGACGGAACCCGCCAATCGTGCCCAGGCCCTGTACCGGCGGCGGTGGGAAGATGGCGATGTAGGCGTCCTGTATGTCGGCGAACTGGGCATTCAGCGCGGCTGCGATGGCTGCCGCCGACTGGCTCGGGTCCTTGCGCTCATCGAATGGTTTGAGCGGGGTGAACACGATGCCGCTGTTGGGGCTGTTGGTGAAACCGTTGATCGACAGGCCCGGGAAGGCTACCGAGTCGGCCACGCCAGGCTGCTTCAGGGCGATTTCGCTCATGCGCTTGATCACCGCTTCGGTACGGTCGAGGCTGGCCGCGTCCGGCAGTTGGGCGAAGGCCACCAGGTACTGCTTGTCCTGGGCCGGCACGAAACCGGTCGGCGTGGACGAGAAGCCGAGGTAGGTCAGGCCCATCAGGCCGGCATACACGAACAGGGCGATGCCGCTGGAGCGGATGACCCGGCGCACGCCACCGACGTAGCTGTGGCTGGCCCGGTCGAAGAACCGGTTGAAAGGGGAGAACAGCCAGCTGCCCAGCAGCTTGTCGAGGAACCGCGAGAAACGGTCCTTGGGTGCGTGATGATCCTTGAGCAGCACCGCGGCCAAGGCTGGCGACAGGGTCAGCGAGTTGAACGCCGAAATGACGGTCGAGATGGCGATGGTCAGGGCGAACTGCTTGTAGAACTGCCCGGTAAGGCCGGAAATGAACGCTGCAGGTACGAACACCGCGCACAGCACCAGGGCGGTGGCGATGATCGGGCCGGTCACTTCGCTCATGGCCTTTTGCGTGGCTTCCAGCGGTTTCAGGCCCAGCCCGATATTACGTTCGACGTTCTCCACCACGACGATGGCATCGTCCACCACGATACCGATGGCGAGCACCAGCCCGAATAACGACAGCGCGTTAAGTGAAAAACCGAACAGGTGCATGACCGCGAAGGTACCGATCAGCGAGACCGGCACCGCCAGCAGCGGGATGATCGAGGCGCGCCAGGTCTGCAGGAACAGGATCACCACCAGCACCACCAGCACCAGGGCTTCGAACAGGGTGTGCACCACCGCTTCGATGGAGCCGCGCACGAAGATGGTCGGGTCATAGACGATGCTGTAGTCCATCCCTTCCGGGAAGTCCTTTTTCAGCTCGGCCATTTTCGCCCGCACTTCGTCGGAGATCTCGATGGCGTTGGAGCCTGGGCGCTGGAAAATCGGGATGGCCACCGCCGGCTGGTTGTTCAGCAGCGAGCGCAGGGCGTACTGGCTGGAGCCGAGTTCGACCCGGGCGATGTCTTTCAGGCGGGTGATCTCGCCATCGGCACCGGCGCGGATGATGATGTTTTCGAACTCTTCCTCGTTGACCAGACGGCCCTGGGTATTGATCGACAGCTGGAAGCTGGTCGAGCCTGGGGCAGGCGGCGCGCCGAGCTGGCCGGCGGCTACCTGGCGGTTCTGCTCGCGGATTGCCGCGACCACATCACTGGCCGTCAGGTTGCGCGAAGCGGTCTTGTTCGGGTCCAGCCAGACGCGCAGCGAGTAGTCGCCCATGCCAAACAGCTGCACGTCGCCTACGCCGCCCAGGCGCGCCAGCTCGTCCTTGATGTTGAGGATGGCGTAGTTGGACAGGTAGAGCATGTCGTAGCGGTTGTCCGGCGAGGTCAGGTGCACGACCATGGTCAGGTCAGGCGAGGCCTTGTCGACGGTGATACCGATACGGGTCACTTCCTCGGGCAGCTTGGGCTGGGTACGGGTCACGCGGTTCTGCACCTGCACCTGGGCGTTGTCCAGGTCGGTACCCAGGGCGAAGGTGATGGTCAGCGTCAGCTTGCCGTCCGCAGTGGACTGGGAGGACATGTACAGCATGTTCTCCACACCGGTAATGGCCTGCTCCAGCGGCGCGGCAACGGTTTCGCCGATGACCTTGGGGTTGGCGCCGGGGAAGTTGGCGCGCACCACCACGGTGGGCGGCACCACTTCGGGGTATTCGCTGATCGGCAGCTGGAACAGCGAGATGGAACCCGCGATCAGCAGCACCAGCGACAGCACCGCGGCGAAGATCGGCCGGGTAATGAAGAATTTCGAGAAGTTCATCGGTAGGGTCCCTTAACCGCGTGGCGCCTGGGCGCTGGCGACTTTCACGTTGTTGCCCGCCACCTTCGGCGCCGGGTTGCTGGCCTCCAGGGCCTGGCGCTGCTGGGCGAGGGCGGCGAGGGTTTGTTCGCTGGCCATCTGTGTTTCTTCCGGGGTTACAGGCGAACCAGGGCGTACCCGCTGCAGGCCCTTGACCACGATGCGGTCGTCCTTGCCCAGGCCGCTGCGCACGATGCGCAGGCCTTCCAGCTTCGGCCCCAGTTCCACGGCGCGGTAGGTGGCCTTGTTGTCCTTGTCCATGACCAGCACAAACTTCTTGCCAAGGTCGGTACCCACGGCTTCGTCGTTGATCAGCATGGCGTCGTACTGGGCGCTGCCGACCAGCTTCAGGCGCGCATACAGGCCCGGGGTGAACTGGCCTTTGCTGTTGTCGAATACCGCGCGGCCGCGGATGGTGCCGGTGCGCGGGTTGACTTGGTTGTCGACAAAGTTCATCTGGCCCAGGTGCGGGTTGCCGCTTTCGTTGGTCAGGCCCAGGTATACCGGGGTGCTCTGGCTACGCTGGCCTTCACGGGCCAGCTGGGTGTACTTGAGGTACACGCGCTCGTCGGCGTCGAAGTAGGCGTAGACCTTGTCGGTGGACACCACGCTGGTCAGCGGGGTGACATCGGCGGTGACGATGTTGCCGGCGGTGAACTCGGCGCGGCTGACTCGGCCGCTGATGGGCGCGGTGACGCGGGTGAAGCTGAGGTTCAGGCGCGCCAGGTCGAGCTGGGCCTGGATGGCATCGACCCCGGCACGGGCTTCGGCGGCGGCACTGCTGCGCGATTCGGCCAGTTCGGCGGAGATGGCGTTGCTGTCACGCAGTCGCTCGCCACGGCGGGCTTCGTTGGCGCTGCGGATGGCGGTGGCCTTGGCCTGTTGCAGTTGGGCTTCGAGGCGGCGGACTTCAGCCTGGAACGGGCGCGGGTCGATCTGGAACAGCAGGTCGCCTTTCTTGACCTGGGCGCCTTCGGTGAAGGCGACCTGGTCGATCTGGCCGGAGACCCGCGGGCGCACTTCGACGGTTTCCGGGGCTTCGAGGCGGCCGGTGAACTCGTCCCATTCGGTGATCGGTTGTTCGATCACCTTGGCCACACTTACCTTCGGCGCAGCGGGAGCCTGCACGGCGTCGGGGGTTCGACCGCAAGCGCTGATCACCACCACTGCCAGGGCAGCGAGGGGGAAGCGCAAAGGTTTGAGTGATTGTTCCATGGAGAACTCCGCCAATGTATTAGTAGTGGGCGGAGTGTGAGTGTGTTGCGCGCGAGGCACGAATCGAACGGGACGAAGGTTAATATCACGCTGAATGATAAGTGGGGATCAACTATCGATGGCGGCCCGGGTTGGGCGCAGAACACCGCCTGTGTGGGCTTCAGGTTACGCGAAAGCCTGGGCCTGGCCATTCAGTGAATACTTGAGGCCAGCTCGAAGATCGGCATGTACATGAGGATTACGATCAGGCCGATCAGCAGGCCGATGAAGGTCATCAGCAGCGGTTCGAACAGTTTGACGAACCATTCCACCCAACGGCCGATTTCCTGGTCATGGAAGTCGGCGCAGCGCTCCAGCATCTCGCCCAGGTTGCCAGACTGCTCGCCTGCGCGCAGCAGGCGCAGGGATACCGGCGTCACCAGGTGCCCGGCCGCCAGAGCATCGGAAAGCGGCAGCCCTTCGCCCACCCGCTGGCTGGCCTGCTCCAGGCCCTGCGCTGCTGCGTTGCCGAGCAGGCCGCGGGCCATGCCCATGGCGGTGAGGATGGGGATGCCGCCTTGCAGCAGAATGCCCAGCGAGCGATAGAAACGCGCCAGCTCGTACATCATCAGGCGCTGGTGCAGTGCGGGCAGGCGCCGCAGCTGGCAGGAGGCCCAGTACCGTACACGCGGGTGCCGGCGCAGCAGCCAAAGCGCCGCGACCCCACCGACGGTGCCCAGCGCCAGTGGCGCTTGCTGGGCATGCAGAAACAGGCCGACCTGCATCAGCACCCGTGACAGCCAGGGTAGCTCGGTGCCCATGCCTTCGAACACCTGGCTGAAACGCGGCACCACATAGCCGAGCAGGAACAGCACCACACCGCCTCCCACCAGCAACAGCAGTAACGGGTAGACCGAGGCACCCACCAGCTTCTGCCGGACCAGGTCCAGGCGCTGGCGATAGCTGATGTAGCGGGTGAGGGCGTCGCCCAGGGCACCGGTGCGTTCGCTGGACTGCACCAGCGCCACATACAACGGCGGGAATACCCGCGGTTGCTGGCCCAGCGCCTGGGACAGCGAGCGGCCCTCGTACAGCTGGCGCACCAGCTCGGCGAGCACCTTGCGCGCTGTCGCTGCCGGGCTTTTCTCCGCCAGGCTTTCCAGTGCGTCGATCAGCGGCAGGCCGGCATTGAGCAAGGTTGACAGTTCCTGGCTGAACAGCACCAGGTCGAATGCCGCTTCACGGCGCCAGGCCATGCCGCGCAGCGCGCCGCCGCTGCTGCTGCGCAGGCTGAGCACACGCAGGCCTTGGTCTTCGGCCTGGCGGCGGGCCTGGTCGGCGTCCTCGGCATCGATCTGCAACTGCACCACGCCCTGCCTACCCAGGGCCTTGAGGCTGTAGCGCATGGCCGCTCTCCTTACTGCCAACTGGTGATTTCGGCGTTTTCCCCATCACCACCCGGCTGGCCGTCCTTGCCCATCGACAGCAGGTCGTACTCACCGCCGTTCTCGCCGGGTTGCCGGTAGATGTAAGGGCGGCCCCACGGGTCTTGCGGCACGGCCTTCTGCAGGTACGGGCCGGTCCAGCGAGCCTCGCCACTGGGGGCGACCACCAGCGCCTGCAAGCCTTGTTCGCTGTTGGGGTAGTGGCCGACCTCCAGGCGATACAAGTCCAGGGCCTTGCTCAGCCCCTCGATCTGCGCCCGCGCTACCTTGGCCTCGGAGCGGCCGAGCTGACTGAAGTACTTGGGCGCGACGATGCCGGCCAGCAGGCCGAGTACTACCAGGACCACCAGGAGTTCAAGCAGAGTGAAGCCACGTTGCGGGTTGGTTCTGCGCTGCATGGTGAAACCCTCCACTGCATGGGGACAAGCGTTGACATGCACCATGCAACAGCCGTGCACGTCTGCCTCGGGGCCTTGCGCCATGCGGCACAGGAAGCGGCACAGTGCTTGCGTCGTGGTGACTGTCCTCGGGTTTTCCGGGGCATTTCCCCCACATCGGGGGCCACGACGAAGAGGCGACCGGCATGCGTGGACTCATTATCGGTTTGATCTGGCTGGCGGCAGGTGCTGCCCAGGCCGATGTGTACATCTCAATCGATGCCAAGGGTGGCTACGTACTGACCAATGTCCATCGACCAGGGCGACACTATGAGAAGGTGATCAGCGAGCCGCTGGCCCAGGGTGGGCCGGTCAACGCGCAGATGATCACCGGCCGCCCTTACGCCGAGGTTGTCGCCACGGCTGCGCGCCTCCACAACCTGCCGCCGGCGCTGCTGCACGCGGTGATCAAGGCCGAGTCCGGCTACAACCCCAAAGCCCGTTCGCGGGCGGGTGCAGTGGGGTTGATGCAACTGATGCCAGACACCGCACGCGAGATGGGGGTGCAAGACCGCCTGGACCCGGAAGACAATGTGCAGGGTGGGGCACGCTACCTCAAGCAGATGCTCACCCTGTTCGACAACGACATCACCTTGGCCGTGGCGGCCTACAACGCCGGCCCGGATGCTGTGCTGCGGCGTGGTGCCGTGCCGCCGTTTGCCGAGACACGGCGCTATGTGCCGACGGTGCTGCGGGAGTATCGAAAGTTGCAAGGGTTGACTGATGATTCGTCGTTGTAACAACTGGCGTGCAGCTCACGCATTCCCGCAGGGGGCCGCGCCACCCTCAGGCTGTTTCGGGTAGGTGAGGAGGGAATAAATACCCTTCGGCGGATGCCATCAATTTAATACTATGGTTTCCCCAAGTCTGGGCTATAACCTTCTGAAGGTGCCCAGCTGAGGAGTCCGTTATGGACGTCGCCCCTCGTTCCGTCACTCTTGAAGTGCCTGCCGGTAGCGAGCTGGCCGCCCCGCGCAAGCCATTCAACCTGCTGCGCTGGTATGCCTGGGTCAGTCTGGCCATCATTCTCTCGGTGGCTGCCGGGCTGGGGCTGATTTCCAGCCGTTTCATCATCGACGAGAGCGTCGAGCGTGATGCGTTACTCACCGCACAGTTCATCACCTCCATTGCCGATGCCGAAGTGCGCCATGTGTCGATCCCCAATGTGCGGACCATGGGCGAACTACTCGATCCGCGCACTGACCGCAATAACTTGCCCGACGTCGACCCGGAAGCCCGGCGCAAGGCCCGCGGCGAGTTCCTTGACCATATCGCTCACCTGCCCGATATGCTGCTGGCCAATATCTATGCTTTGGACCATACAGTGATCTGGTCCACCAACCCGGCACTGATCGGCAAGCTGATTGAAGGCGACGAAGACTTGAATCGGGCTTTCGAGTACAAGATGCGGGTTTCGGCCAGCTACCACAATTTCGAACAGGCCCGCTCCGAGCAGAAGTTCATCATCCCGCCCCGGCAGCTATTGATCGAGAACTATATTCCGCTGTTCGATGCCGATGGCGAGCAGGTCACAGCGATGGTCGAAATCTATAAAGAGCCCCATGACCTGATCGCACGCATCGAGCATGGCCTGGTCCTGATCTGGTTGGCCATCACCGTCGGCGCTGCACTGGTCTATATCGGCCTTTACGGCATCATGCACCGCGCTGCACGGCTGCTGGCGGTGCAGCAGAAACGCCTGATCAGCAGCGAAACCTACGTGGCACTGGGTGAGGTGTCTTCGGCGGTGGCCCATAGCCTGCGCAACCCGCTGGCCAGCATCCGCTCAAGTGCCGAACTGGCCCAGGCGTTCGACGAAGGCCCGGCGCAACGCCAGGTCAACGATATCATCAGCCAGGTCGATCGCATGTCGCAATGGATCCGCCAGATGCTGCAGTCACTGCGCCCGCTGAACGACG
The DNA here is from genome assembly GCF_043105275.1 of Pseudomonas sp. TYF_14. Lineage (NCBI taxonomy): Bacteria > Pseudomonadati > Pseudomonadota > Gammaproteobacteria > Pseudomonadales > Pseudomonadaceae > Pseudomonas > Pseudomonas sp. TYF_14. The sequence goes on along the minus strand of NZ_JBICLK010000035.1, from coordinate 7,560 downwards.
AGGTATTGGCAGTGGACTTGCCGCAGGCGTTGCAGGAAAGCCTGCAGACCTACGCTGTGCCGCTGGCGCGCAGCGGGGTAAGCCTGGACCTGCAACCGTTACCGGCCGTGCAGGTGTTGGGGCACCCGGTATTGCTGCGCCAGGTGTTCAGTAGCCTGATCGCCAATGCCCTGGAGTCGATGGAGCAGGGCGGGCGGTTGCGTATCGAGGTGGTACGGCACAACCGGCGCAGCCTGACTTTGCGCCTGTCCGACAATGGCAAGGGCATGAACGAAGAGCAGCAGCGTATGGCTTTTCGACCGTTCTTTACCACCAAACAGGGTGGGCTGGGGGTGGGGCTGGTGCTGGTGAAACGCATCATGGAACGTTTCGGCGGTACGGTCCGGCTCAGCAGCAGTGAAGGCCATGGCACAAGGGTTTCGTTAAGTTTCCGACTGGCGTGAATTCGTTAAATGACATCAAGATTGTTCAGTAAGATTTTGATATGAAAAGGATTTGTGTTTTTTGGGTGATAATCACCCAAATGTGGGGGTTGATCCTCTAATCGATCTTAAAAAGTTCTGGCAACCTACTGAAAAATAGAGTTTTTATTTTGTAATGTTTCTGCTGGCCAAGTTTTTGCAGCGAAGTTTGTGAAGCGCGACACGCGACAAATGGCAGCTGCGACTGCCCAGGTGGATTGCTACCCAGTGGCTGTTGCCATTGGCCTTGATGCAGTTCTGAACGTACGCCCTGCGCGGGAATCACGGGATGCAGATGCTGGAAGACGAAGTGCCCGACAAGGCCAATGCGACCGCCAGCGGACGGCCCGTACCCTTGCGTGAATTCAACCTGCTGCGCTGGTTTTCGGTGATCAGCCTGTTGATCATTACCGCGGTGGCAGGTGGGCTGGGTTACGTTTCGACGCGCTTCGTGGTGCGCGACAGCGTGGAGCGCGATGCCATGCTTACCGCGCAGTTCATTCAGGCAATGGCCCAGGCCGAAGTGCGGCATTCGCAATTGCCGCCTGGCACCACCATGGGCGAGTTGCTGGACCCGCGGCTGGACCTGCAGCACTTGCAGTTCACCCCGGCCTTGGCCGAATCGACCCGCGTCGAGTTCCTCGATCATGTCGAGCACCTGCCGGACACCTTGCTGGCCAACGTCTATGCCCGCGACCGCACCATTGTCTGGTCCACCAACGTAGAGCTGATTGGCAAGCGGATAGAAGTTGATGGCGATCTTGAGCGGGCCTTCCGCTCGCGCAAGGCGGTGTCGGCCAGTTATCACAAGGCCGCCGAGGATCGCGAAGAGCAGAAGTTCCAGCGCGCACCGCGTTACCTGTTCATCGAGAACTACATCCCGCTGTTCGACAGTCAGGGTGAGCAGGTACTGGCCATGGTGGAAATCTACAAGGAGCCGCAAGACCTCATCCGGCGCATCCAGCGCGGCTATGTGCTGATCTGGGCCTCGACACTGGTGGGTGGGGCGTTGATCTACTTCGGCCTGTTCTGGATCGTGCGCCGGGCGGCACATATGCTGCACCTGCAGCAGGACAGGCTGGTGGCAAGCGAAACCTACGTTGCGCTGGGTGAAATGTCGTCGGCAGTGGCTCACAGCATGCGTAACCCGCTGGCCAACATACGCTCCAGCGCCGAACTTGCCCAGGAAACCGCCAACGCTGCTGCGCAGAAGAACATCACTGACATCATCAGCCAGGTCGACCGCATGTCGCGCTGGGTGCGCGATCTGCTGGTGTCGTTGCGCCCGGCCAGTGACGAACCCGAGGCCGTGGACCTGGTGGCGGCCATCGAGGACACCCACCTGGCCTTCGCCCAGCAGATCGAACGCAACGGCGTGCGTTTCCATTTCGAAGGGCCTGACGTGCAGTGGGTGGTCAGCCAGCCGCTGCAGCTTACGCAGATTCTCAACAGCCTGTTTTCCAACGCCCTGGAGGCCATGCCCGCTGGCGGGATGCTCAATGCCCAGGTCAATGTGCAAGAAGGCGTGCGTGCCGAGTTCGTGCTGACCGACACCGGCAAAGGCATGAGCCAACAGCAGGAACGGATGGTGTTCAAACCGTTCTTCACGACCAAGCAGGGTGGCCTCGGTGTGGGCCTGGCCCTGGTCAAACGCATCATGGAACGTTTTGGCGGCTCGGTCAGCCTGAGCAGCCGCGAAGAGGAAGGAACCCGCGTCAGCCTTACATTCAATATTGCAGCGGGAGGGGAACATGGAGCAGAGCATCCTGGTCGTCGAGGATGATGAAATCCTTGCCGACAACATTCGCACCTACCTCAGCCTCAAGGGCTACGAAGTCATCGTGTGCCACAGCGCGGAGCTGGCGTTGGAGCAGATCAAGCGGGCGCAACCTGACGCGGTGCTGACCGACAACTCGTTGCCAGGCATGAGCGGGCACGACCTGCTGCGCACGCTGGTGGCCCAGGCGCCGGACCTGAAAGTGATCATGATGACCGGCTACGGCAATGTCGAAGATGCCGTGCAGGCGATGAAGGAGGGCGCCTTTCATTACCTGACCAAGCCGGTGGTACTGGCCGAGCTCAAACTGACCCTGGACAAGGCCCTGGCTACCGAGCGCATGGAGCGCACGCTGTCGTTCTACCAGGAGCGCGAGGCGCAGAAGTCCGGGTTGCAGGCTTTGATCGGCGAGTCGCCGGTGATGCTCACCCTCAAGCACACCCTGCGCCAGGTACTCGATGCCGAGCGGCGCATGGCCAGTGATGACCTGCCACCGGTGCTGATCGAAGGCGAGACCGGTACTGGCAAGGAACTGGTGGCCCGTGCCCTGCATTTCGATGGTTCGCGCAGTAAAGGGCCTTTCATCGAGTTCAATTGCGCTTCGATCCCTGCCAACCTGCTTGAGGCCGAACTCTTTGGCCACGAGAAGGGCGCGTTCACCGATGCCAAGGAGCGCCGGGTAGGTCTGGTGGAGGCTGCCGATGGCGGTACCTTGTTCCTTGACGAGATCGGCGAAATGGACCTGGTGCTGCAGGCCAAGCTGCTCAAGTTGCTGGAAGACCGCAGCATCCGCCGGATTGGTGCCGTGAAGGAACGCAAGGTCGATCTGCGGGTGATCAGCGCCACCAACTGTAACCTGGAGCAAATGGTGCAGCAGGGCAAATTCAGGCGTGACCTGTTCTTCCGCCTTCGCATTATCGCCCTGAAGGTGCCGCGCCTGTATTCGCGCGGGCAGGACATCCTGCTACTGGCGCGGCATTTCCTTGCCCACCATAGCCGGCGCTATGGCAAGCCGAACCTGCGCTTTTCGGCCGAGGCCGAAAGCCTGCTGCTCGGTTATAGCTGGCCTGGCAATGTGCGTGAATTGCGCAACATGCTGGAGCAGACGGTGTTGCTGGCGCCGAACGAGGTGGTGCAAGCGCATCAGTTGAACCTGTGCATGACCTTGGTTGACGAGCCGTTGGCGCAACAGCCGATGGCGGCCATGTTCGAAATGCCGCGGCACGAGCCAGAACCGGGGACAAGCCTGCCTGACATGGAGCGTGACCTTGTCTGCAAGACCCTGGACCGCACCGACTGGAACGTGACCAAGTCGGCGCGGATGCTTGGGTTGTCGCGGGATATGCTGCGTTACCGGATCGAAAAGCTGGGGCTGACCCGGCCTGACAAGCGTCAGTGGTAGTACAGGCCGTGTCGTCAGGGGTTACCTGTGCCTGAGCTGCCTTCTCCTTGCCGGCCGGTACCTTCCGACCCACTGCCCTCCATCCCCGGCAGATCGCGGTTGTCATTCTGCTTGGCTGGCGGGCTTTGCGGTTCGTTGCCCTGTATGCGCGGGTCGGTGGCCCGCGGCAAGGGCTTCTCGATCGGGTTGAGGGTGCTGTCCACGCCGGGTTGTGGCGCCGTATTGTGCGGGTCGTCGGGGTAGGTCGGACCTGTGCCGACAGCAAAGGCCAGCGGCGAGGCGAGCAGGGCAATCGACAGGAAGATCGAGCGGGGCATGGCAGGCTCCTTTGCTGTACGGGTAAGGCTCATACTTCCCTTTGGCCTTACCCGGAACGTCAAGGTGCCATTACCCCGATCAACGGTCACACCACCAGCGACAGCAACATGATGAAAATGATGCCGACGATGGACAGGATCGTCTCCATCATGCTCCAGGTCTTGAAGGTTTCTGCCACGGTCATGTTGAAGTACTGCTTCACCAGCCAGAAACCGGCATCGTTCACATGCGACAGGATCAGCGAGCCGGCACCGGTGGCCAGTACCAACAGCTCACGGTTCACCCCCGGCACCAGGTCGATCACCGGTGCCACGATACCCGCGCCGGTGATGGTGGCGACCGTGGCGGAGCCGGTCGCGATGCGGATCACCGCCGCCACCAGCCATGCCAGCATGATCGGCGAAATTTCTGCCTGCACAGCCATCTGCCCGATCACGTTGCCTACGCCGGTATCCACCAGCATTTGCTTGAAGCCACCGCCAGCGCCGACGATCAGCACGATGGCGGCAGTCGGTGCCAGGCTCTGGTCGAGCATCTTCATGATCTGCTGGCGGTTGAAGCCGCGGGCCGAGCCGAAGGTGTAGAAGGCCAGTAACAGGGCGGCGAGCAGGGCGGTGATCGGGTGACCGATCAGGTCCATCCACTGGCGCACGATGTGCTCGGCAGGCAGCACCACGTCGGCGAACGTTTTCAGCAGCATCAACGCGACCGGCAGCAGTACAGTGATCAGGGTAATGCTGAAGCTTGGCAGGTTGCCCTGATCGGAGTCCTTGGCGATCTGGTCCATCAGCTCCTGGGACGGGTTGCCCGGGATGTAGCGGGAAATGAAGTTACCGAACAGAGGGCCGGCGATGATCGCGGTGGGCAGTGCGACGATCAGGCCGTAGAAGATGGTCTTGCCAATGTCAGCGTGGAAAATGCCGATCGCCAGCAAGGGGCCCGGGTGTGGTGGCACCAGACCGTGCACCACCGACAGGCCGGCCAGCAGCGGAATGCCGATTTTCACCAACGAGACGCCCGAGCGCCGGGCGACGATGAACACCAGTGGAATCAGCAGCACAAAGCCGATTTCGAAGAACAGCGGGATGCCCACCAGGAAGGCGGCGAACATCATCGCCCAATGCACGTTCTTCTTGCCGAAGGCGCGGATGAGGGTTTGCGCGATCTGGTCGGCACCACCGGAGTCGGCCATCAGCTTGCCGAGCATGGTGCCCAGGGCGAGCACGATACCGACGAAGCCGAGTACGCCGCCAAAACCGTCCTGGAACGATTTCATGACCTTGGCCACCGGCATGCCGGAAGTCAGGCCCAGGAAGCCGGCCGCGAGGGTGAGGGCGACGAAGGGGTGAACCTTGAAGTGGGTGATCAGCAGGATCAGCCCGACGATGGTAACCAGCGCGTCGAGCAGCAGGAAGGTATCAGTAGCCAGTCCGAACATGGTTTGAAGGCCTCGGTCTTATCGTTGTTTTGGGCGTAGCTTTTTGGAGTCTTTGCCGCGTTTACGGGTTGGGGTAGCGCTGTCTTTGGTGAGACGGAAATGCCGCCGAGGTCAGGCGGTTTGCGCCAGGCCCGGCTCACCGCAGTGCTTTAGCCAGTGGTCCACCGCTTCGGCCAGTGCTTCGATCGGTTGGGTGGCGTCCAGTGCAAGTGTCAGTGGCTCGCCGCGTGGCGATTCCAGGGCCGCGAACTGGCTGTCGATGAGGCTGGCCGGCATGAAGTGCCCTGGGCGAGCCAGCACGCGTTTTTCGGCCTCGGCAGGCGACAGTTCGAGGAACACGAACACCAGCCCGGGCATGGCATCGCGCAGGGTGTCGCGGTAGCGGCGCTTGAGTGCCGAGCAGGTCAGGATCGGGCGTTCACCGGCCTGGGTGGTGGCTTGCAACTCTTCACCAAGGCGGACCAGCCAGCCGGCACGGTCGCTGTCGTCCAGCGGGATGCCAGCGCTCATCTTGCGGATGTTTTCGGCAGGGTGGAAAGCGTCGCCTTCGATCAGGCGGCCGCCGCTTCTGGCAGCGATGGCGGCGCCGATGCAGCTTTTGCCACAACCGGCTACGCCCATCACCACAATGGCGGACAGGGGAGAATTCATCAGTACCTCCTGCGGGTGAGATAGCGCTGTCTCGCCGATGACGAACAGCCACCTCCCCGGTGTTATTGGTCTTGTCCTTACGCAGTATGGACGCCTGGTGGCGAGCGCGTGGTGGCTGCTACCAAAGATTACATTGCCTGCATCCTGAGACAGCGCTACCTTAGTGGCCGTTCCCTCTCCTTGCAAGTAGTAAAATTACAACATTCATGTCCCGCACCGGCTCCCGAACTACAGGTCGTCCCACCCTGGCCGAAGTTGCCAGGCTTTCCGGGGTTTCCCCGATTACCGCTTCGCGCGCCTTGCGTGGGGTCAGCACCGTTGCGCCTGACCTGGTGGAAAAGGTCATCGCCGCAGCGGCGAACCTTGGCTATGTGGCCAACCCGGCCGCCCGGGCGCTGGCCTCGGCACGCAGCCAGTCGGTGGTGGTGTTGATCCCGTCGTTGTCCAACCAACTGTTCATCGACACCCTGGAGGCCATTCACGAGGTCATGCGCCCTCGTGGGCTAGAGGTGCTGATCGGCAACTATCATTACGACCTTGCCGAAGAAGAGAACCTGATCCGCAATTACCTGGCCTATCAGCCCTGCGGCATTTTGCTGACCGGCTTCGAGCGCAGCGATGCTGCCCGGCAAATGCTGGCTGCCAGCGGCGTGCCGTGTGTGCACATGATGGAGCTCAATGGCGAGCCAGGGGCTTTGTCGGTCGGCTTCTCGCAGCATCAGGCCGGGCGTGCTGCTGCACGGCACCTGATCGAGCGCGGGCGCAAGCGCCTTGCATTCATTGCCGCGCAGCTGGACCCGAGGGTGATGCAGCGTGCCGAGGGTTTCCGTCAGGCTTTGGCAGAGGCTGGTTTGCAGGCTGCGGAGCTGGAGGTATTGGCCCCGGAGCCATCGTCGATTGCCCTGGGCAGTGTGCTGTTCAGCCAGCTGATGCAGCAGGCGCCGGATGTCGACGGTATCTTCTTCTGTAACGACGACCTGGCTCAGGGCGCGGTGCTGCAGGCCTTGCGTCAAGGGGTGGAGGTGCCACGCCAGGTGGCGATGGTCGGTTTCAACGATCTCCCGGCCTCGGCGCATATGGTGCCACGGCTGACCTCCATTCGCACACCGCGGGCTGCGGTGGGGCGGGGCGCGGCACAGGCGCTGCTGGCGTTGCTGGATGGGAAGCGGGTGACGAATGCGCAGCAGGATCTGGGCTTTGAGCTGATGGTGCGCGAGAGCACCTGAGAGCGACCGTCAAGGCGTCGGCGCGCCCTCAACACAGGCGCTGTAGATTTAGATTCTCTGTTGGCGGTCAAGTTTTTCTGAGGTGTTCCATGCCCGTTTGTGTCAGGGCGGCAAGGTGCCTGCCTTGGTTTTTACGGTGATGCGTAGATCGAGCGCCGCCCGCGCGGCGCATCGCGAGCAAGCTCGCTCCTACATTTGTTTCGGGCCGATTATTCCTGGGGCAGACGCGCACGTCCCGTTGGCGCTCACCTCGGTATCGTGGGGAACAAACAGGGCGGTCGCGTGCG
>NZ_JBICLK010000034.1:0-232968 GCF_043105275.1 Pseudomonas sp. TYF_14 | reverse complement strand
AGGCAGGCCCTGCTAGCCAATTTCCACCCGCCGTTCATTGTTGCGGCCGCTACCGTATTCGCGGGTAAACCCGCGAACACCGGCAGAGCCGGTGCCATCCACCGCGTTGGTCTCTGTGCGGACATGCCCGCACAGAGTCCTCGATCTGTCAGCCTCGCACCCCCAGCATCCCGCGCTCGACGATAAAATCGATCACGGCCTGCAACCCCTCGCCCTTCTTCAGGTTGCTGAAGGTCCAGGGCCGCTGCGGCCGCATGCGCTGGGTGTCGCGCTCCATCACCTCCAGTGACGCCCCTACATAAGGCGCCAGGTCGGTCTTGTTGATCACCAGGAAATCAGACTTGGTAATGCCTGGGCCGCCCTTGCGCGGGATCTTTTCGCCCTCGGCCACGTCGATCACGTAAATGGTCAAGTCAGCCAGCTCCGGGCTGAACGTGGCGCTGAGGTTGTCACCGCCGCTTTCCACGAAAATGACTTCAAGATTACCGAACTTGCGCGCCAGCGCTTCGACCGCCGCCAGGTTCATCGAGGCGTCTTCACGGATGGCCGTGTGCGGGCAGCCGCCGGTTTCAACGCCAACGATGCGCTCCGGCTCAAGGGCGCCGGCCTCAGTGAGGATGCGCTGGTCTTCCTTGGTGTAGATGTCGTTGGTAACCACGGCGATCTGGTAGTGATCGCGCATGGCCTTGCACAGCGCTTCCAGCAGTGCGGTCTTGCCAGAGCCGACCGGGCCGCCGACACCGACGCGCAGGGGTTGTTGATAGCTTTGCATGCAGGCAGTCCTCAGGAACGGAACAAACGGGTGTATTGGGTTTCGTGACGCGATGAAGCGATGGCCAGCAGCGGCAGGCCGCCGCCGAGCTGGTCATCGCCCAGGGCTAGCGCCTGGTCCAGTGCAGCGGGCAAGTCGGCGCCAAGGTCGCGCAGCAAGGTCTGGGCAGCCTGCTGGCCGAACGGCACCAGCTTGACCCCGGCCATGACCGCGCCCTCCAGCCAGGCAAAGCCATGGCCCAATGCCAGCTGGCGCAGCGGGATGGCCCAGTGTGCAGCCAGCCAGGCCATACCGCCCAACTGAGTCAGCTCAAGGCTGGCGCGCCAGGCCGGTGCCTGGCCCAGTTGCCAGCCGTCGAGCAACCGCGCCAGCGCTGCGCCGCGCTGCTGTTCTTCCAGGCGCAGCTCGGCGGTTTCGCGGTTGGCCAGCAAGAACCGACTCCAGTGGCCGAACGCTTCGGCGTCTTCAGCCTGGCAGGCGTGGTACAGACGCGCCAGCACCGGCCAGTCGAGGCAGGCCAATGTGTCGTGAACCTGCTCACGCTGCCAGCCGGCAAAACTGTCCACGCCCCGAACCCAGCCGGCCTCGACCGCCCACTCCAGGCCTTGCGAATAGGTAAAACCACCCACCGGCAAGCCGGGGCTGGCCAACTGCAGCAGGCGCAGCAGCGCCAGGTCGCTGTTCATCAACCGGCCAGTACCAGCGCGGCGCCGGCCAACAGGCCACCGCCAAAGGCCTTCTGCAGGCCGCTGTGGCGGCGCAGCAGGCAACCGACTGCAAAGCCCGCCGCCAGCAGCAAGCCGCTGACCACGACAAACCCCGCGCTGAATTGCCAGAACGCGCTCGGCGTGGCTTCTACGCCATGTGCCCAACCATGGAACAAGGCGAACACAGGCATGGCCATGGCCAGCAGCGACTGGCGGCTCGGCAGCAGCACCGCCCCGGCAGCCACCAGCAGCGACACGGCAATCAGGGTTTCCATGCCCAGCACATCGCCGAACAGGTGACCGCACACGGCACCACCGAACATGGCCGCCAGGGTAGCCAGGGGCAATGTCAGGTTGCGACGGGTCAACGCGGCGAGCACGCCGGTACCCAGCAGCATCAGCAGGTGATCGAGCCCGGTCAGCGGGTGCAGCAGGCCGTCCTGCAGCGGGTTGCTGTCATGGCCCGGATGGGCAAAGGCTGGCAGTGCCAGCATCAACAGAAACAAGGCGAAAGTCTTTTTCATCGGTTGCTCCAGGGCAGTTCAGGAATGGGCAGGCAGGCGTACGAACGGGTGATCGTGGCCATGGGCATGACTGTGGCTGTGGCCATGCGGTGCACTTTGGTAAGCGCCCGCTTCAGGCTCGAACGGGGCCTGTTCCGCCTCTACCGTCAGGCCCAGCCCCCGCAGCATGTCGTCCAGCACATGGTCGTGCTGGAAGCGCAACAGCCCGGGTTCGATCTGCAGCGGCACATGGCGGTTACCCAGGTGGTAGGCGGCGCGTGCCAACAGGTGTGGATCGGCACAGCGCACCGTCGACACCGCCTCGGGCGCAGCCAGCACGCGGATCAGCTGGGTGCCCTCGGCATCGGCCAGCAGTTCACCTCCGCGCAGCAGGTGGCCGCGCTCCAGCATCAGCCCGGCTTCGCGGCCATCGTCCAGGGTTACTCGCAGGCGGCTCTTGATACGGCTGTCCACGTCAAGGGTGACAGTGCCACTGACAACCCGCGTACCGGGTTCGGATATACGGCGGCTCAAGACAATCATTTGTGCTCCTCAGAACAGGAAATAGCGCTGGGCCAGCGGCAGTTCGCTGGCCGGTTCGCAGACCAGCAGTTCGCCATCGGCACGCACCTGATAGGTCTGCGCATCGACTTCGATCAGCGGCTGCAGGGTGTTGTGGACCATGTCCGGCTTGCGTACCCGCCGGCAACCGTTGACCACGCCAATCAGGCTGCGCAGGTTCAGCTCCTCGGCCAGCCCGCGGTCCATTGCCGCCTGGGGCAGGAATGTCATGCGTGTGGCATGCCGCGCCGCACCCAGCGCGCCGAACATCGGCCGATAGTGCACCGGCTGGGGGGTGGGTATGGAGCCGTTGATGTCGCCCATGGGCGCGGTGACGATCATCCCGCCCTTGAGCACCAGGGCCGGCTTGACCGCAAAGAACGCTGGCGACCACAGCACCAGGTCGGCCAGCTTGCCGACCTCCACCGAGCCCACTTCGTGACCGATGCCATGGGTGAGTGCCGGGTTGATGGTGTACTTGGCGATGTAGCGCTTGACCCGGAAGTTGTCGCTGTACGGGGTGTCCGGTGCCAGCGGCCCGCGACGCAGCTTCATCTGGTGCGCCACCTGCCAGGTGCGCAGCACCACCTCGCCAACCCGGCCCATGGCCTGGGAGTCGGACGAGGTCATGGCAAAGGCGCCCATGTCGTGGAGGATGTCCTCGGCAGCGATGGTTTCGCGGCGAATGCGTGACTCGGCGAAGGCCACGTCCTCGGCGATGCTCGGGTCCAGGTGGTGACAGACCATGAGCATGTCCAGGTGCTCGTCCACGGTGTTGATCGTGTAAGGCAGGGTCGGGTTGGTCGAGGATGGCAGCACGTTGGCCTGCCCCGCCGCACGGATGATGTCCGGGGCATGGCCGCCACCGGCACCTTCGGTATGGAAGGTGTGAATGGTGCGGTCGCCGATGGCCGCCAACGTGTCTTCGATACAGCCCGACTCGTTGAGGGTGTCGGTGTGAATCGCCACCTGGATATCCATTTCCTCGGCCACGCCCAGGCAACAGTCGATGGCTGCTGGCGTAGAGCCCCAGTCTTCATGCAGCTTGAGCCCGACAGCGCCTGCGGCAATCTGCTCGCGCAGCGCGTCCGGCCGCGAGGCATTGCCCTTGCCCAGCAGCCCGATGTTGATCGGCAAGCTGTCGGCAGCCTGCAACATGCGCGCAAGGTACCAGGGGCCGGGCGTGCAGGTGGTGGCATTGGTGCCAGTGGCCGGCCCGGTTCCACCGCCGATGAACGTGGTGACACCGCTGTTCAATGCCTCGTCCACCTGCTGTGGGCAAATGAAGTGGATATGCGAATCGACACCACCGGCGGTGACGATCTTGCCCTCGGCCGCGATCACCTCGGTCCCTGGTCCGACCGGTACGTTCACGCCCGGCTGCACATCGGGGTTGCCGGCCTTGCCGATCACCGCGATGCGTCCATGCTTGATGCCGATGTCGGCCTTGACGATGCCCCAGTGGTCGATGATCAGCGCATTGGTCAACACCAGGTCCATCGCCTCGGCCGCCAGCATCTGGCCCTGCCCCATGCCATCGCGAATGACCTTGCCGCCGCCGAACTTCACCTCCTCGCCGTAGATCGTGAAGTCTTTCTCGACCTCCACCCATAGCGCAGTGTCGGCCAGGCGCACGCGGTCGCCAACAGTGGGCCCGAACATGTCGGCATAGGCCTGACGGGAAATACGGCTCATGCCCTGCCCTCCAGCGCGCCCATCACCTTGCCCTGAAAACCATAGACCTCACGCTTGCCGGCGTAAGCCACCAGTTGCACGGTACGCGCCTGACCCGGCTCGAAGCGCACGGCAGTGCCGGCCGGGATGTCCAGGCGAAAGCCCAGGGTGGGCGCCCGGTCGAACACCAGCGCGTCGTTGACTTCATAGAAGTGGTAGTGCGAGCCGACCTGCACCGGCCGGTCGCCATGGTTGGCCACACTGACGCTGACCGTTTCCCGGCCACTGTTCAACTCGATGTCGCCCGCGGCGACCTGGATTTCACCTGGGATCATGCGACGCTCCTTGGCGGTTTCAGACGATGGGGTCATGCACGGTCACCAACTTGGTGCCATCCGGGAAGGTCGCCTCGACCTGCACGTCGTGAAGCATTTCAGCGATACCGGGCATCACCTGCTCACGGGTCAGCACTTCACGCCCCAGGCTCATCAGTTCGGCGACTGTGCGGCCATCGCGGGCGCCTTCGAGCACCGCGGCACTGATCAGCGCCACGGCCTCCGGGTAGTTGAGCTTCAGGCCACGGGCCAGCCGCCGCTCCGCCAGCAGCGCGGCAGTGAACAGCAGCAGTTTGTCTTTCTCTCTCGGGGTAAGCTCCATGGTGCTCTCTCAGGTAGCCCAGATACGCGGTGGGCAGGCTGGCAGGCCGAGGATGGCCGGGCGCAGCACATGCCACAGGCGTTGCAGGGTGCGTTGCAGGTGTTGGTTGTCATGGTCGAGCACCCGGATCACCAGCAACGACCCGAGCAGGGTCGCACCGGCCGGGTTGCCCAGTTCATCGAGTAGCGGGCGAACCTGCTCCAGCACGGCCTGATTGGCAGGTGCGGCGCAGAAGGTGGCGAGTAGCGGGTGCCCACCCAGCTTGCCCAGGTGCCCGCCTTCGAGACGCAGGCGCTCATGCAGGCCAACCTCGTCAGGCAGTTCGATGTGCAAAAGGCTGTCGAGGGCGCCGTGGTCGAAACGCTCGTGCATGACCGGACGGCCCAGGCACAGGGTTTCCCAGGCCAGCAGGCGGGCGCCCGGCTCGAGGGTAAAACGGCTGGCGAGGCTGGCGCGGGCGCCGGAGAAGAAGATGCTGTCCTGCGGCAGCCACTCCAGGGTGCTGCCCGCGGCCATGTGGAAGCGTTGGGTCAACCGCGCGGTCGGGCCAATGCTTCGGTAGAACTTGCTGGCGCCGGGCATGGTCAGCAGCGCGTGGCTACCCGGCTCCAGGTGAATGTCCAGTTCCAGGCGGTCGCCGGCGACGATACCGCCTGGCGGGTGCAGGACATAGACATGGCACGGCGCACCTTCAGGATAGAAAGGCCGCTGCACCAAAAGAGGTCCGAAATGCTTCCACGCACCAAGGCGGGTCACGCCGCCACGCTGGACAAAGCGCAACTGCAGGTGAGCACTCCAGCCCGCATCGTCTTGCTGTTGTTCGATCTGCTCCGCGAGCGACATCCTGCGGCCCCTGAAATCCGTGGCCTGCTGGCCGTTTAGAGGGTCCGGCGCGGGCGCCTGCTAGCGCGCTCGGCCTGACCACTCGATCAAATTCGCAGGCTGGATATAGCAGGTTGCGGGCCAACTTCGCAGGTGAACGATGATGAAACCTGTGCAGTGCCCGCTCTGGCATCGGGCATGCGGGGCAATGGCGCACAAAGCAGGGGCGTGTATCGGCCCTGTTTCGGTGCCGGCATACGTGAAAATGGGGCTGCGTTGAGCCCCACAATATCAAGCCTCAGTAATCGAAGCGGTCCACGGCACGCCGACGCTCGTTGTCATCACGCCGGTCATAGATGGCCGTGGTCTGGATATTGGCATGGTGCGCCAGCTTCTGCGCAATCGACAGGTCGTGCTCTTCGATCACCCGGGTAATGAATGCCCGGCGAAAATCGTGCGGCATGATCTTCACCCCCACCTGCGCGCCGCGCTGGCGGGCAATGTAGTAGATCGCATGCTTGGTAATGCGTGCCCGGGTAATGTGGTTGCCGCGACGGATGCGGTTGAACAGGAACGGGTCATCTTCCGCCCCGGCAGGCAGGTCCTGGCGGCGCAGTTCAAGCCAGGCCTGCAGCTTCTCGAACGCCCACGGCGGTGCGTACTTGACCAGCTGGTGGTTGCCCTTGCCCACTACCTGCAGGCTGCGCGCCTCGAAGTCGACCTGGTCGAGGTCGATGTCGACCGACTCCGACTTGCGCATGCCGGTGCCGTACAGCAAGGCAATGATCGCAGCATCACGTACCCCCTGTGGCCGCGGGTCGGCGGCGCACACATCCATCAGCTCGCGGATCAGGCTGCGGCGCAGGTTGCGCCCTGGCGGCAGGCGGCTGCCCGTGGCGGGCTTGACCTCGCGAATACGCAACAGCTGCTCGTGGTCGATCAGGCCCTGACGCCAGGCCTCGTTCATCACCCCGCGAATCGCGTTGACGTACAGCGACGAGCTGTTGGGCGCGTAGCCGTCGGCACGCAGGGCAGCCACCAGTGCAATCACATGGCCCGGCTCGAGCCGATGCCAAGGCACATCGACAATGTTGCAGTCGACAAAACCTAGCCGGTCGGCGGCGTCCTGAAGAATGTAGCGCATGGTTTGCTGGCTGGATGGGGCCAGACGGGCCATGTACTGCAGCAGCGGATTTTTCGAGAGGTCGGACAAAACGTGAATCCTGTAGCGAAGCGTCAGCCGGCACTGAACCAGGCAAACCCTGAAGCAAGTCAAAACGACATACAAGCCAGTCTGAATGACCGCAATACGCGCGTGTCATTCGGACCCTGAGAAGTGCCATCACCTTGATATTCAAGGGCTTTGCGACTGGCACGGATCGTGATCTTACCCCAATTGCAGCTTATTGAACGAACCTGCCGACCCTGCCGCAGCCCCGGGCAGACGAAATGCCCGGTTAATACAGCCAAGAGCGGCCTGGTGTCGGGACAGGGCCGCCAAGCGGCCCTAACGATCTCTGCAGCACAGGGAAGTTATTGGCGCGACTTTGCAGCCGTTGCGACATGCGGAAGAGCCCCCCAAAATGCTGATGAGACTTGCAATGTATCTATCTCAATTTCGAAAGACCAACGAGGGCATAAGCAACAATCATCCAAACACAACCGAACAGTGTTAGCCACGCCGAAAGCACCAACTTGAACTTGAGCCTCGGAGGAAAACGCCTTAACTCTTCAGGATCCAGCTTACCTCTATGCAGCGCCAATTGTGGGAATGTTATCAACCCAGCAACCATGCACATCAGCATCCAGCGCCACTTGAATCGTCGCCCATCACACGCCTGTTTCATGGATTCAAGGTAGGGATTACTCTGAATCGCCGAGCATGCAACATCGTAATCTTTCCTTAATACAAGAAAGGCAAGGATGGCCGGGCCAGGCAATCCAATGACAAATGGCCCTAATACCAATAGTAGCTTCGCTAATATCGGCCAATCGTTAACGTCCATCACTTGTAGCCTCGTAGATAAATTCACCCGCCTTCTGACCAAGCTCCTCCCCAACGAGACTACCTGCGGCCCCACCCGCTCCGACCAGAAGAATCCCACACACCGGAACGCTGACTCCTCCGGTCCCAATCGCAAAAGCTGCACACAACGTCCCGGCGGCTAATCCAGCTCCCGTGGAAACGAGCGTACTTAAGCCAAGGCTACCGGCAAAACTACCCGCCTCTGTCATTCGGATTTTTTTGCACGCCTCTGTCTCACCAGCCCGGCAAACCTCCTGAACTTTTACATAAGATGAAGTACCTCCGAGCCCAACTGCAGCGTAACCACCATACTTCAAGTACTTTCCAAGCGTCGCCACCTTATCTAAATGTGTTGCATAACCCGGGATCTGACTTGGCCCGCCCGCTTTCGACCAGTGGTGCACGAGGCTCTTGGTGGATATCTTCAAGCTCTTCCTCAGACGTTCATAGTTCCCAAGATTCAACTGTTTGTTCAGAAATGCTGTTTTCAACTGTCCATCCAGTTGCCGCAGAAGCCGCCGCCGCTCAGCGAAGAAGCCAGGGCTGTTCAGATGACCGTGGCGCATGAACTCTCGCTGGTGCAAATGTTCGATACTGGTCAAGGTATGACTCACCTGCTTCAAACCTTGATCCAGCATATCCTTGCCCACGCCCATGGACAGGCTGGCGTTGCTGAGCAAGCCGGCGATTTCGGCCTGGTGCTGCATCATGAAATCCGCTTCGGCGTAGTCGAGCACCTCCAGTGCACGCCGCGCATGCTGCGCTGCTGCCATCAACTGACCTTCCTCGCGGGTGCAGGCATCTCCATTATCAGGATCACCGATCACAAAGACTTCCCCTGCCTTGAAACCTTGCGCAAATGTCGGGTTAAGCCGCTGTAACCGGGAGATCGGTAACATGGCATCGTGCTCGGCCAATTGCAGCAGCACCTGTGGAAACGACATGTGTCGAGGAATTATGTAGAAGCCGGGCTCCAGGGTACCGGGCAATGCACTTGCTACAGGTTGGGAAAAACGTTCGGGGTAGTCAGCGTTTGACGGCCCAGCAAAGTGGTTTTGGGCACGCCCTGCAATGGGCTTCCTGGCCGGTGGTGCTGCGGACAACGGCGCAACCACCCGGTTGCTGCCTGGCGAACAGCCACATACAACCAGCGCCCCGTCCATGGCCACCCGCTGGCCATCGGA
This sequence comes from Pseudomonas sp. TYF_14, assembly GCF_043105275.1. NCBI lineage: Bacteria > Pseudomonadati > Pseudomonadota > Gammaproteobacteria > Pseudomonadales > Pseudomonadaceae > Pseudomonas > Pseudomonas sp. TYF_14. Next base: position 224,062 of record NZ_JBICLK010000034.1, on the reverse strand, counting down.
AATAAAGTGATCCACACCTTCGACTACCGTTCCCTCTTGCCCACAAAGAGGACAAGCTGTGGTGTGGTCACCTTCTCGAAGTACCATTCGGCCTTCGTCGAGATACCCGGCCCCCGTTGCAATACAAACAGCACCCGTTGTGGTCACATCGCCATCGACTGCCTGGCCTTTTCCCTCTAGATTGACGCGCATCTGCAAGTCCCCTAAGCATAGTTCAGGTTGGAAAACCTAACACCAGCAAGGGGAACTCAATCGTTATCAGTCGAAATTTAGATAATTCCTACAAATTATTCCAAACGTATGTTTATTAAATGATGTTTCCAAATGGCAATACTTAGTATCCCGGCAGCATAAGTAATTTTATGCCTGATGACGGCTGATCACCCAAGACCAAAGTACCGCTAGACAATAGCCGCCGCCCACCACCCTGGAAACATCTGCTGCACCCGGGGCTCGGCGAAGCGTTCGTCAATCAGCACCAGTACGCCACGGTCCTGGTCACCCCGAATAACCCGGCCCGCCGCCTGGATCACCTTGCGCACGCCCGGGTAGAGATATGCGTAATCGAAACCCGCGCCAAATTGCCGCCCCAGGCGCTGTTTGAACTGCTCGTTGACCGGGTTGACCTGAGGCAGCCCCAGGGTGGCGACAAACGCGCCAATCAGCCGCGTGCCGGGCAAATCCACCCCTTCGCCGAAAGCGCCGCCCAATACTGCAAAGCCCACACCTCGGCCATCGGCGACAAAGCGATCGAGAAATGCCTGGCGGGCCGCCTCGTCCATGCCCGGCTCCTGTGACCACAGCGGAATCTGCCCATGCTGCTCGGCCAACAGCCCTGCCACCTGTTGCAGGTATTCGAAGCTGCTGAAGAACGCCAAGTAGTTACCCGGCATGCGCTCATACTGCCGGGCAATCAGGTCAACGATCGGCGCCAGGGAGGCTTGGCGCTGCTGGTAACGGGTGGACACCTGGCTGGCAATGCGCACTTCCAGCTGTTCGGCACGGAACGGCGCGGCCACGTCCAGCCAGGCGGTATCGGCTGGCATGCCCAGCAGGTCGCTGTAGAAGTGCCGCGGGCTCAACGTGGCGGAAAACAGCGTCACACTGCGCGCCGCCTGCATGCGTGGTGCCAGCAGCCGCGCCGGGGTGACATTGCGCAGGCACAGCGTGGCCAGCCGCCGCTTGCGCGGGCCCTGGCGCTGGCTGATGTCGAACAGAAAATGCTCGTCGAACAGCTCGGCAACCCGGCAGAACTGCAAGGCCTGATAGTAGAACTGCAACACCTGGGGGTCGATGTGCGTGGGTGCCTGGTTCATCTGTTCCTGAATCACCCCGACGCACTGCTGCAGGGCGCGCAGCAGGCCTTCGGGCAGCGACTCGCTGGCCTGGTACGGCGCACGCTGCTCTTTATACAGCGCGTTCCACTGCCTGTTCAGGCGGTCCAGCGCGCTGTCCAGTCCAGGCGGTTTGCTCTGGCGCAACGCCAGCAGCTGGCCCTGGTCAAGGCTGGCGCTGTACATGCCGCGCCCCCGCTCGACCAGGTTATGCGCTTCGTCCACCAGTACTGCCACTCGCCACTGGTTGAGCTGGGTCAGGCCGAACAGCAAAGCATGCGCATCGAAGTAGTAGTTGTAGTCAGCGACCAGCACGTCGGCCCAGCGCGCCATCTCCTGGCCCAGGTAGTACGGGCACACCTGGTGCGCCAAAGCCACTTCACGCAGGTTGGCGCGGTCGAGCAACGGCAGTGCTGCCGCAGCCTCGCGCGCAGCCGGCAAACGGTCGTAGAAGCCTGCAGCCAATGGGCAGGACTCACCATGACAGGCCTTGTCCGGGTATTCACAGGCTTTGTCGCGAGCGATCAGCTCCAGTGTGCGCAGGGCAGGTTGCGGCGTGGCATCGGTGATCTGGCGCAGGGCATCCAGGGCGAGTGCCCGGCCTGGTGTCTTGGCGGTGAGAAAAAACAGCTTGTCCAGCTGCTGCGGCACCATGGCCTTGAGCAGCGGGAACAAGGTACCAAGGGTTTTGCCAATGCCGGTGCTGGCCTGGGCCATCAGGCAACGACCGGTGCTCACCGCCTTGTACAAGGTTTCAGCCAACTGCCGCTGGCCCTTTCGGAACTGTGGGTAGGGGAAACTCAGCGCCAGCAGGCCTTGGTCACGTTCGGCCAAGCGTCGTTGCTGCCATCGGGCCCAGCCCAGAAAGCGCTGGCACTGGGTTTCGAAGAAGGCCTGCAACTCGGCAGCCGAACAGTGCTCCGTGAATAGCGTCTGGCCGTCGCTGTCCACGTCGAGGTACACCAGCGCCACCTCGATGGCCGGCAGTTGTCGTGCCTGGCACATCAACCAGCCATAGACCTTGGCCTGTGCCCAGTGCAACTGACGGTGATTGGCCGGTTGACGCGCCAGATCGCCACGGTGCGTCTTGATCTCTTCCAGACGATTGCTGGCAGGGTCATATCCGTCGGCACGGCCCCGCACCCTGAGGGTTTCGAACTGGCCTTCAAGGGCGATTTCCGACTCGTAGCCAGCAGCCCGCCGTGCCACCACCCGCTGATGCCCTTCGATACCCTCCTGGGCGGTGGGCGATGGCGTGAAGCGCAGGTCCAGGTCGCCGACCTTGGCGCTGAACTCACACAAGGCGCGCACCGCTACGCTGTAGCTCAAGGTGTTTCGCTCCAGCGCACGTGGCACACCGCGACCGGCAGGCCGTGTTGCCTGCAGAACTCCAGCCAGCGCAGTTGGTTGTCCTGCAGGCGGTCACCGGGCCCCTTGACCTCGACCATGCGATAACGGCCCTGCTCGGGCCAGAACTGAATCAGGTCGGGCATGCCGGCACGGTTGCTGCGAATGTCCTGCAACAGGCGCAGGAAACATTGCTTGAGCGCTGCGGCCGGCAGGCACGCCAAGGCCTGCTCCAGCAGTTCCTCGCTGAGCATGGACCAGGACACGAACGGCGACTGCAATCCCTGTTTGGCCACGTAGCAGTCGAGAATCGCCTGGCGATGGCTACCCTCGTCGAGCCGCCCGAGGCAGCGTTCGAACAGCGCACTGCGCCGCTGCTGGAAGTCGCTGTCGTGCAGGTCCTGTGGCGCGGCCTGGAACGGGTTGAAAAATGCGCCGGGCACCGGGGCGAAGATGGCCTCCCAGCACAACAGGCCAAACAGGCTGTTGAACAGCGTGTTCTCCACGTAATGCGCCTGCCCCCCCTCTTGCATCAGGTGCTGACGCACGGCTTCTTCAACGCCCAGCGCAGCGTCCCCGCGGGGCAGTTCGAGCTCTATCAGTTCCAGCGGCGTGGTGCGCTGGCGCCGCTGTGGCGGGCCGCCGAGCTTGCGCGCCAGGCGTGGCAGCATGCGTTGCAGCGCCTGCTCCTCCAGCGCATTGGCAGGTGCCGCTGCCAGTTGCAACGCCCGTGCATGGGCCTGGTGCCACTGTTCGCTGCGCTCCAGCACCCTCACCTGGCGAATGCGCGCCTGGGGATGGTTGCATTGCGCATACACCGCCGTGGCCAGGTCCCATTCACCCAGCCGCTCGCATTGTTGGCCCACGGCGAATTGCAGCCGCGCATGGCGCCGGGCCAGCCAGGGGTTGCTGCTGTGCAGGCCCTGCAGGGTGGCAAGGATCGGCAGGGGGTCGCCGCCCTGCTCCAGGCGCTCGGCGCAATGGTGCAGCGCCATGGCCAGGTCGACATCGTCACGTTGCTGCAAGGCACGCGAATCAGGGCTGAACGGCACCTGCTCGTAACGCAGCAAGCCCAGGTCGGCGAGGACGAAGTCTGACCAGTCCTGGTACAGGTTGCCGAAAAACAGCAGGCGTATGCGGTCGCACAAAGGTTGCAGGCACCACTGGAGGATGCGCACATCGCTGTCAGGAAACCATTCGACCAGTGACCGGGCTGCCAGCGCCAGGGGTTGCAGCTGTGCCAACAACTCATGCTTGGCCGCGCGCGGGCGGTTCAGTTGCCGGGCGAAGCAGCGGGCCAGTTCTTCCTTGCGCAGCAACGCGAACAGCTGCTCAAGGTCCAGTTGCTCGGGCTCCCGTACCCAGCCGAGGGCCAGCAACGGCTGCAGCGCCAGCGCAGTATCGCCGATTTCGGCGTAGTCGAGCCGATCGCTGCGAAACAACTCGCCTTTGCGCATCACCATGCGCACCATCAAGGCCTGGGCTGGCGCTTGCAGTTGACTGAAGGCACGGATGAAGGCCAGTTCCTGGTCATCCAGCAGGTCCTGGTAGCGCTGTTCGACCCACAGCACGACCTGGCGGAAGTTATGCAGGTAGTAGAACGGGTCGTCGACGGAATGGGCGATCACGGGCGGAGGTCAGCTTGCGGCAACAGGCACTGTTTATACATACAGATACCCCTCCATGACAAGCGCCGCGGGTCGCCTCACGATCAACCAAGGGTTCAGGGGCTGCACTGCAGCCCCCGTAGCGTTCACGCCTGTTCAGTTGCGCCAGCCATCCCGCCCGCCTCGACCTTGGCACTGCCAATGGGTGCCTGTAGCAGCAGGAAGTACGCCACCGCCGAGCACAGCGCCACCACCGCGCTGATCATGAACGCTGTGGTGAACGAGCCCGAGTACTGGATGCTGAAGCCCGTCACGATCGGTGCCACCGAGCCTGCGATGTAACCGCCGAAGTTCTGGATCGAGCCAAACGAGGCCACGCGCTGGCTGTCGACAATGGTGTTGACGATCATCCAGGCGGTGGCACTGGCCATATTGATGCTGAACAGCGCCAGGCAAAGCAGCATGATGCACCCCGTCAGGCCGGTGACGAACGACAGTGGCAAGGTGAACAGCGCTGCCAGCACCAGGCCAGTGATGACACTGAACTTGCGGCTGCCCAGCACGCTCATGCCACGCCTTACCAGCCAGTCACAGAAGCGCCCGGCAACGATGGTACCCGCCGCACCGAAGCCATACGCCAGCGACACCACCCAGGCGGTCTTGTACAGGTCCAGGCCATGCTCGCGCTCGAAGTAGCCCGGCAGCCAGGTCAGGTGCAGCCAGAGCATGTAGATCACCCCCATGAAACCCAACACCGCGCCCCAGGTACTGCGGTGCTTGAACAGATCAAGCCAGCCGGCAAAGTACGAAGCCTTCGGCGCGGTTGCAGCGGCGGCCGCAGCCTGGCGCTCACTCGGCAGCGGTTTGCCTTCGGCGGCAAGCTCTGCCAGAAAACGGGCCTTGCTCTTGTAGAAGGTCAGCCAGCACAGCGCCAGTACCACGCCGATCACGCCGGTAATGATGAACATGCCGCGCCAGCCAAAGTTGACCATGAACAGCGTCAGCAACGGCGGCGCCAGGCAGGGGCCAAGACAGGTCGACGACCAGACCACACCGGTCGGGGTGCCGCGCTCGTTGGCGTCGAACCACTCTGACAATGCTTTGGCCGCCGATGGGAACATCGGCGCCTCGCCAATCCCCAGCAACACCCGCAGACCCATGAAACCGGCAAAACTGTTGACCATGCCAAACGCCGCCTGGGCAACCGACCAGCCCAGCAACGACGCGCCGAGGGCGATCTTGCTGCCCAGGCGGTCGATGATCATGCCCATTGGCAACTGGGCAAAGGCATAGGCAATGGAAAACGCCGACAACAGGATGCCCATCTGCGACGGGCTGATCATCATGTCTTTCTGGATGGAGGTGTTGGCGATCGACAGCGCACTACGGTCCAGGTAGTTGACGATGCCGATCAGCAGCAGGAACACGACGGTAATGCGCTGGTACTTCTTCATTGGGTTCATGTGATGACCTTTATTATTATTGTTGCCGCGCTGTCAGCGCCTTGACGATCCCTCGATGATGCTGCGCCCCTCCCTGACGCAGCGAGCCGTTCAAAGCTGGCGGGCGGTGGCCGCGACCTCCAGCAGGCCACGCCGGCCGAGGTTGTCGATCAACGCGCGCAGGCCGAAGTCCCACTGCGGTGCCAGATCGCTGGTGGTCACGCGGTTGCACAGGGTACCCAGTTGCGGGTTGCTGATGCTCACCACGTCTCCCGGTTTGTGGGTAAAACCGTTACCCGGCTGATCGCGGTCCTGCTTGGGGGCGAACAGGGTACCGAGGAACAGCACCAGGCCGTCAGGGTACTGGTGGTTTTCGTTGAGGGTTTGCTGCACCAGGTCTTGCGGGTCACGGCTGATCTGGCGCATGGAACTGCGCCCGGAGAGGATAAAGCCGTCCTCGCCTTCCACCCGCAGGTCCACCTCGGCAGCACGCACATCGTCCAGGCCGAAGCTTTCGTCGAACAACCGCAGCAGCGGGCCCAGTGCAGTGGAAGCGTTGTTGTCCTTGGCCTTGGACAGCAGCAACGCGCTACGCCCTTCGAAGTCACGCAGGTTGACGTCGTTGCCGAGCATGGCGCCCTTGATGCTGCCATTGCTCGACACGGCCAGCACCACTTCCGGCTCTGGGTTGTTCCAGCTGGACTTGGGGTGGATGCCGATGTCGGCGCCGTGGCCAACCGCAGACAGCGGTTGGGCCTTGGTGAACACTTCGGCATCCGGGCCTATACCCACCTCCAGGTACTGTGACCACAGGCCCTGCTCTACCAGCACCTTGCGCAGCGCTTCGGCCTGAGCCGAGCCGGGCACAATCTGCGACAGGTCGGCGCCGATGCGGCTGGCCAGGGTGTCACGGATGGCGTCGGCCTTGGCCGGGTCGCCCTTGGCCTGTTCTTCTACCACACGCTCCAGCAGGCTGGTGGCGAAGGTCACACCAGCGGCCTTCACCGCTTGCAGGTCGATCGGCGCCAGCAACCAGGGCTGGTGCGGGGTGCGCCGTGTGGGATCGCTGTTGCCCAGCAATGCCGGCAGTGCAATCAAGGGTTCGGCCAGCGGCAAGGCACGCAGGTAGGCCACCGGATCGTCCACTTCCAGCAGCGCCGAGACGGTCGCCACGTGGGTGCTGATATCGTAGACGGCGCCGGCTTTCACCAGCACCACCGCCGGCCCCTGCTCCGGCAACCAGACGCGCCCTACCCAGCTGCCACGGTCGAAAACGCTGGCATCATGGCTCAGTGGTCGCGGTTGATTGGCGTTCGTTCGATCAGTCATCTGTGTTCCCTTGCTGTGCATCATTGGAAAAGTCCCGGCAGTTGCAACTGCCCAGCCACGCGCTCAAGGTCGGCTATCAACTGCGGCGAAAGGCTCACGCCCTGCTCCACGGCCTGGCGACGCAGGGCAAGGCCTGCTTGCCCGGGCAGGCGTACCGGGCGTTCGGGGTCGAGCGGGCGGCTTGCCAGAACCAATCCCCCCAGGAAGCTGGTTTCGTCGAGGAACGCCTCCAGGCCGCCGAACATGCGCGGGTCAATCACCAGCGCAGTGGCCGAGGCGCCCCACTGATCCGGTGCATCCTTGCGCCCATGGCCGGCCAGCCCCGAGGTGAGGGCTTCGACCAACAGCGCAAGGGCAAAACCTTTGTGGCCAAAGGCCTGGCCGCCGAGCGGCAGGATGCTGCCTTGCGGGCGGGTAAAGAAATCGCCCGGGTCATCGCTGAGCTGCCCGTCATTGCTCACCAGCACAGGGTGCGGCAGACGCCGGCCGGCATCGCGGCATTGGCCGACCAGGCCGAGGGTGACGGTGGACATGCTGACATCCAGCAGGATCGGCTCACCCTGGGTCGGGATACCGGCAGCAATCGGGTTGGGGGTGTACACCGGGTCGATGCCACCATGAGCACAGACCAACCCCACCGACGGATCCGACGAGTAGACCATGGCCAGCAACCCTTGGTCGGTGTATGGCTTGAGGTAGGCGGCCAGGCAGCCGATATGGGCAGCGCGGCGTACTACCGCAATACCGATGCCCTGCTTGATCGCGCCCGCGGCCGCGCAATCCAGTGCCCGGCTGACGCAATAGGGCCCCAACACGTAGTGGCCGTCGAACAGGCTGGAAACACCACTGTCGGCGACCTGTTCCAGCGCCTGCGCGCGGGCCTTGACCTGGCCGCTGAGCATGCCGTCGATGTAGCGGCTGACCAGGTTGAGGCCATGGGTACGGTGGCCGAGCAGCTCGCCTTCTAGCAACACCCGGGTCACTACCTGGGCGACGTCCACGTCGGCTCCGGCTTTCATGAACAGTTGCTCGACAAACGTGGTAAGCGCTTGCACGTTGTACAGTGTGGTTTGAATCATTGCAGTTGCCTCGCAAATGGGACGGGAGCGGTCGATCAGGTCACGGCGCCGATCTGCCACGGGACGAACTCGTTTTGCCCGTAGCCGTGCTGTTCGCTCTTGCTGCGTTCCCCGGAGGCAATGCGCAGCATCTGCTCGAAGATGAATGCGCCGCGCTCCTCGATGCTGGTGGAGCCATCGGCGATGCCGCCGCAATTGACGTCCATGTCCTCTTGCTGGTGCTCGAACACCCGGTTGTTGGTTGCCAGCTTGATCGATGGCGCCGGGGCACAGCCGTAGGCCGAGCCGCGGCCGGTGGTGAAGGCGATCAGGTTGGCCCCGCCGGCCACCTGACCGGTGGCCGAGACCGGGTCGTAGCCGGGGGTGTCCATGAACACCAGGCCCTGGGCACGCACGGCTTGCGCGTACTGATACACATCGACCAGGTTGCTGGAGCCTGCCTTGGCCACTGCGCCCAGGGATTTCTCGAGGATAGTGGTCAGCCCCCCTGCCTTGTTGCCGGCCGAGGGGTTGTTGTTCAATTCGGCGTTCATACGCTGGCAGTAGTCTTCCCACCAGCGAATGCGCGCCACCAGCTTCTCCCCCACCTCACGGCTTACCGCGCGGCGCGTGAGCAAGTGCTCGGCACCATAGATTTCCGGGGTTTCGGAGAGAATGGCGGTACCACCGGCGGCCACCAGGCGGTCAACGGCATTGCCCAGTGCCGGGTTGGCGGTAATCCCCGAATAGCCATCTGAGCCGCCGCACTGCAGGCCGACCACCAGGTGGCGGGCACTGACCGGCTGGCGCCGTACCTGATTGGCCTCGGCCAACAGCGCCTTGACCTGGGCGATACCGGCAGCGATGGTTTTCGAAGTGCCCCCGATCCCTTGGATGGTAAAGGCGCGCAGTTGCGCACTCGCCTGCAGGCCCTGGGTTTCCAGCAGGGTTTCGATCTGGTTGGTTTCGCAGCCCAGGCCGATGATCAGCACGGCAGCGAAGTTGGGGTGGACGGCGTACCCGGCCAGGGTGCGGCGCAACAGGCCCAGGGCTTCACCGCTCGGGTCGACTGCGCAACCGGCACTGTGGGTCAGGGCGACCACACCGTCGACATTCGGGTAGTCGGCCAGCACCTCGGGGTGAATGTCACGGCGGAAATGGTCGGCCACGGCCCGGGCCACGGTCGCCGAACAGTTCACCGAGGTGAGAATGCCGATGTAGTTGCGGGTGGCGACACGGCCATCGGCGCGCACGATGCCCTGGAACTGCGCGGCGCTGCCTGGCAGGCTGCGGGTATCGACACCAAACGCATAGTCGCGGGCAAAATCGCCCATCTGCACGTTGTGCACATGCACATGGTCGCCAGCGTCGATCGCCTGGGACGCAAATCCGATGATCTGCCCGTAACGGCGCAACGGCTGGCCCTGCGCCACAGGCTCGGTGGCGAGCTTGTGGCCTGAAGGGATGGGTTGGCGCACGGTAATCGCCTCGGCATCCAGGCGCACGCCTGGCAGCAGGGCCTGGCGGGCGATGACGACGTTGTCCAAAGGGTTGAGGCGGATGACGGCGGGGTCACCGGATTTGGCAATCAGTTGCATGGGACCTCTCAGGGCGGAGCGGCTGACTTCTTGTTATGGCTGTAGCCACTGTAAGAAGCCTGGTGCCGCATTCCCAATGAGATGATCCGATCGAGCGATAACCTGAAGTTATCGAAAGGGTATTTCGGTACGTGATCTTCAATCGGCTAGGGGCAGAACGCAGTGTCTTCCGAAGATTGCCGCCGGCGTTGCGCGCCCTCCAGCAGAATCTCGACAAACGCCCTGGCGGAGGCGCTGAGCGGTTCATCCTTGCGGGTGACCACACCATACTCCAGCGCGGGCACCTGCAAAGGGCTGCGCAGCTCCTTGAACTGCCCGCTGGCCAACTGCGCGGCCACCATCGAGCGCGGCAGCATGGCAATCATCGGTGCCGATTGCAGCAACTGCAGGAACATGGGCATGGAGATGGTCTCCACGCAGTCGGCAGGCGTGGCGATTCCGGCCACTCGGAACGCCTGCTCCAGGCGGTTGCGGATCGGCGTACCCACCGGGTACAGCACCCACGGCCAATCGCCTAGCGCTTCAAGCGGTGTGTTATCGAGCTGGTTGAGCGGGTGCTCGCTGTTCACCACCAGGCTGAAGGGTTCGGGCTCCAGCGGCTGGAAGTCGAACAGCTGACCGAAGCGTTCCTCGGTGAAGCGGCCAATCATGATGTCCAGCTTGTTCTGCTCGAGCATGGTCAGCAGGTGATCGCTGGAATGCTCCACCACTTCAATCGACAGTAACGGGCTTCGCGCCTTGATGGCGGCGATGGCCTGCGGCAATACCAATGCGGTCGCGGCAAAGATCCCGCCAACGCGGATGAAACCGTGCCCGCCGTTGCGCAGGCGGTTGACCTGGTCGACGAACTGTTGCGACTCGGCCAGGGCACCCTGGGCGTACCGCACCACGTATTCACCCAGCTCGGTGGGCGGCATGCTGCGAGGCAGGCGCTCGAACAGGGCAAAGCCGAACTGCTCCTCAAGGTCACGCAGCATTTTGCTGAGCGCCGGCTGGCTGAGGTTCATGCGCGTGGCGGTGGCGTGCATGTTGCGCGTGCGCGCCAGGGTGTCGATCAACACCAGGTGCTTGTAGCGGATCCAGTTGCAAAAACTGGAATGGGTCATGTCCGGCGGCATAGACGCAGGGCCTCATGCAGGTGAAAGTTATTGTGCCCGCAGGTAGCGCAGCAAAGTATCAAGGGCAACCGAGTTGGGCCGCGAGCGCAGGGTCAGCACACCAAGGTTGGCCATCGCCAATGGCAACTCCACCGGCAGGACGGCGACCATGCCATAGCGGGCATAATGCTGGGCCACGTCATTGGGCACCACCGCAATCATTTCGGACGCTTCGAGCATGGCAGTGGTCGCAAGGATCGACGCGGTTTCGACAATATCCAGCGACTGCACCATGCCGCCGGCCTGCAATGCGCTTTCGACGCGACGGCGCATCGGGCTGCCGATGGGGTGCAAGATCCACGTCAAGCTCACCAGGTCGGCCAACTGCAGCCCTGTGGCTGTCGCCAAGGGATGACCTGCGCGAGCAATTATGCGCATCTGCTCACCGCCGTCGAACAGCTCGATATTCAGTTCCTGGCTGTCACTCTGGTCCGGCAGGCGCCCCACCACCATATCGAAATCACCGCGTAGCAAGGCCGGCAGCAAGGTGTCGCTGGTGCCCACCTCCAGCGAGATACGCACCTTGGGCTGGTCGCGCTTGTAGGCCAGCACCGCCTTGGTCAGCACGCCTGGTACCGGGCCCATGACGCTGCCCACCCGCACCAGGCCCAAGGCTCCGCGCGCCAGTTCGGCGATTTGCGCCTGGGCATGATCGAACTCATGCAATGCGTTTTGCGCATAGCGAATCATCACCTCGCCATACAGCGTCGCTTGCATCCCCCGGGGCAGGCGCTCGAACAGACGTACCCCCAGGCGCTCCTCAAGCTGCTGTAGCAACAGGCTGGCGGCCGGTTGCGTGGTGTGCATCGCGGCGGCGGCGCGGCGCAGGTTGCCGAATTCGCCCAGCGCATTGAGCAACGTGATCTGACGGCTGGAAATCTTCAAGGCACCGAGGCTGGCAGGCGCCTGAGCCTTGTCAGGTGGCAAGCGAGACATATCGAATCCGGTATCACTGATTAAGATTTGGCGATTATGCCTGTATCGCTCGACAACCTACAGTCAGGTCTCCCTGTGCCTGAACAGAACAAGAGTCGACCATGAGCATACGCATTACCCACCTGAGCGTTCGCGATATCCGTTTCCCCACTTCGCTGTCGCTGGATGGCTCCGACGCCATGAACAGTGCCCCCGACTATTCGGCGGCCTACGTGGTGCTGCACACCGACGCTGCCGCCCTCGAAGGCCACGGCCTGACCTTCACCATCGGCCGTGGCAACGAAATATGCGCAGCAGCGGTGCAGTCGCTGGCCCCCTTGATCGTCGGCCTTACGCTCGAAGAAATCAGCGCCGACATGGGCGCTTTCTGGCATCGCTTTACCGTCAGCGACAGCCAGTTGCGCTGGCTGGGCCCGGAAAAGGGCGTGATCCACCTGGCCACCGCCGCCATCATCAACGCAGTGTGGGACCTGTGGGCCAAGCACGAAGGCAAGCCCGTGTGGAAACTGCTGGCCGACATGACGCCGGAGCAGCTGGTGCGCTGCCTGGACTTCAGCTACGTCACCGACGTGCTCACCCCCGAAGAGGCCATCGCCCTGCTGCGCCGCCAGGCGCCGGGCAAAGCCGAGCGCGAGGCACACATGCTGCGTGAAGGCTACCCCGGGTACACCACTGCCCCGGGCTGGCTGGGCTACAGCGAAGAGAAAATGCGCAAACTGGCCCGCGAGGCCGTGGCAGACGGCTGGACCCACATCAAACAGAAGATCGGGGCCGACCTGGAAGAAGACATCCGCCGCGCCAGCATCCTGCGCGACGAAATCGGCTGGGAACGCACCCTGATGATGGATGCCAACCAAGTGTGGGGCGTCGAAGAGTCGGTGGCCAACATGCGCCGCCTGGCCGCATTCGAACCGCTTTGGATCGAAGAACCGACCAGCCCCGATGACATTCTCGGCCACGCCACCATTCGCCAGCGCATTGCGCCAATCGGTGTCGCCACCGGTGAGCATTGCCACAACCGGGTGATGTTCAAGCAGATGTTCCAGGCCGGTGCACTGGACTTCTGCCAGCTGGACGCAGCCCGCCTGGGTGGCCTGAACGAGGTCCTGATCGTGCTGCTGATGGCCGCCAAGTACGACGTGCCGGTCTGCCCGCACGGCGGTGGCGTCGGGCTGTGCGAATATGTGCAGAACATCGCGCTTTTCGACTACATCGCGGTTTCTGCCTCGCTGCACAACCGGGTGCTGGAGTACGTCGACCACCTGCACGAGCACTTCATCGACCCGGTGGTGATCCATCGCGGGCGCTACATGCCGCCACAACGCCCTGGCTACAGCATCGAGATGCACGCTGAGACCCTGGAACGTTACCAGTACCCCAACGGCGCCGTGTGGCTCGACATCAACCGTTCCTGACCCACAGACCTGAGTGTGCCGCTGCTGCGCGGCACACCACCAGCACTTTTCACGGGGAAAAAAACAATGACAACCCTCACCCGCGCAGCGGCTTGCGCCCCTGCCACCACCCATGAGCAGCGCTTGAACGGCCTGCTGCTACGCAAATTGATGCCACTGCTCATCGTCGTCTACGTGATGAGCTTTCTTGACCGCACCAACATCGCCCTGGCGAAAGCCAGCATGGGCATCGACCTGGGCCTTTCGGCAGCAGCCTATGGCCTGGGCGCGGGCTTGTTCTTCCTCACCTATGCCTTGGCCGAAGTGCCCAGCAACCTGATCATGCACCGGGTGGGCGCGCGCTTCTGGATCACCCGTATCATGATTACCTGGGGTTTGCTCTCGGCGGGCATGGCCTTCGTTCAGGGTGAAACCTCGTTCTACATCATGCGCCTGTTGCTGGGGATAGCCGAAGCTGGCCTGTTCCCCGGGGTAATGCTGTACCTGACCTACTGGTTCGACCGCGAACAACGCGCCCGTGCCACGGGGTACTTCCTGCTGGGTGTGTGCCTGGCCAACATCCTTAGCGGCCCGCTGGGCGGTGCCCTGCTGGAGCTGGACGGTATGCTGGGCTGGCATGGCTGGCAATGGTTGTTCGTGCTCGAAGGCCTGCCCGCCGTAGCCTTGGCCTATGTGGTGTGGAAGAAGCTGCCCGACGGTCCGGCCTCGGCACCTTGGCTGACGGCTGCCGACGCCCAGGACATCGAGCGCCGCCTGGCCGCAGAGCAGGCCGCCGCACCGCAGCAGAGCAAGCTGGGGCAGATGTTCCGCGACCGGCAGATCTGGCTGGCAATCGCGGTCTACTTCGTGCACCAGATCACCATCTACACGGTGATTTTCTTCCTGCCGGGCATTATCGGCACCTACGCTGCGCTTTCGCCCTTCCAGGTCGGCCTGCTGACAGCGGTGCCGTGGATTGCAGCAGCCATTGGCGCAGCTACCTTCCCACGCCTGGCCACCTCGCCGCGCCGCTGCCGCACCCTGCTGTTCCTTGGCCTGCTGACCATGGCGGCCGGATTGCTGCTGGCATCGCTGGCCAACTCGTTCATCGGCCTGCTCGGGTTTTCTCTGACCGCGCTGATGCTGTTCGTGGTGCAGTCGATCATCTTCGTCTTTCCCTCCAGCCGACTGAGCGGCAGTGCGTTGGCGGCGGGCCTGGCCTTCGTCACCACTTGCGGTCTGTTTGGCGGCTTCGTCGGGCCGTCGGTGATGGGCTTGATCGAGCAGACCACCGGCAGCACCCGCAACGGGTTGTGGATCATTGCCGCGTTGCTGGTATGTGCGGCGCTGGTCAGTACCCGTTTGCGTCAGGGGCAAGAGCAACCCTGAGGAGAACTCAATTTACGCCCCCTGCAGGTGGCTCTTTGTGCTGCGAATGAGCCTTGAGGTTTTCAGGCCGTCATTTCACTTGTCGGCCCTCTCGCAGCACTTGACGGCACCTGCAAGCGTCTTGATTTCAACTTGTGAAGCGGGTGTTTCGCCCGCAGCGCACCTCAAGCGCCTGCGCCAGTCGCCTTACCGCCAGTTGCAGTTCATCCGGGCGCCCACCCAGCCAGATCAGCGCAAGGTGTTGAGGGTAATGCCCCGGCAGGCCGAACTGCTCGCCCGGTAGTGCGTGCAGTGCAGAACCTGCCAACGCTGCGGCAATACCGTCCCACGCCAGCGGCTGGCAAAAGCTCACCCACAGCATTTGCCCACCTTGCGGCATGTCGAAGACCACCCGTTGGCCGAATTGCGATTGCAGTACATGCGCCAGGTATTGCGTACGCCTTTGCAAGTCTGTGCGTTGCTGTACCAGCTGCGTTTCGATTTCCCCCTTGCCGAGCATGTGAGCGAGCGCCTGCAAACGGAGCGGCGCAAGCCGAAACGCCCGTTCGGCGAATGCCTTGGCCAGCACGGTGTCACGGCTCAGTAAATAGGCATACGGCGCCTCTGCCCCCACTGCGGCCTCGAACGTGCCCATCACCAGAAGCCAGCGCGGGTCGATCCAGTCACGCAGGCGTGTGCTCGGCGGCCCGTCGTAACAGAGCTCGCTGTCCAGGTCGTTTTCCAGCAGCCATACAGGGTGCTGGCCAAGCAAAAGACCAAGCTGCTGCTGGTAATACGGGGAAACCAGCCGCCCTTGTGGCATGCCCAGGCAAGACGGCATGACCAGCAGGCTTACCGGCTCGCTACCCAGCAGCCTGGCCAACGCGTGCAGCTCGGGGTTGCCACGGGCATCCAGTGGTGCCTCCAGCACGCGCATGCCGGCACGCGCCAGGGCGCGCAACACTTGCCAGCAACAGGGCGAATGCACCAATGCGGTACCACCTTGAAGGGCCAGCGCCGCTAGCAGCGTCTCCAGCAACGCGAGCACATCGGGGGCCAGATGGACGTCATCGGCATGCCAGTACTGGTTGGAGCAGCGGGTGTATCGCTCAGCCACGGCATTGCGCAAACGGGCGCTACCCAGCGCTTCCCAGGACGCAACGCTGCGATCACGCTGACGGGCCAAACGCCGTTCGTGACCAAGCAGCATGCGCTCCAACAGTGGCTGCGTCGGCAAGGGAGGCTGCCGGGCCAAGGCCACGGCCTGATCTTTGCCGCCGTTCTGTACGTAATAGCCCGACCTCGGCAGGCAGTGTACACGGCCCTCCTCTTCCAGCAGGCTGTAGGCACTTTGGACCGTGGCCAACGACACCCGCAGCCGCCGGGACAGCTCACGCAATGATGGCAAACGGCATGTGCCAACGCCTGCAGCTTGTTCGATCAACGCTTCCAGGTAGCGATACACCTTGCGATACGCGAACTCGCCTGGGGCCGCTCGCCCCATCAAGGCAGCCCCGCAACACCACGCCGCCGCCCCAACGCCAGCTGTGGCAGCAGCCTCAGGTGTACATCGCGGCGGGCCAGGTTGTTAAGCAGGCGCCATCCCGCCAACGGCAACTGCCCATCATAAATTTGCCGCAGTTGCCCCAACGGCAAGCCACTGGTATTCACCAGCCAGGCTTTGACTGCATCGGGGCAGGGTTTGCCTTGCAAGGCCCTGTGCAGGTACGGCAACGCCACCACCATGTCGGCGTGCCGACACTGCAAGAACCGCTCGAGGTTTTTCCCCTGCCTGGCAAACGGGCTGAACAGCAGGCACACCAGTTGGGCCTGGTTGATGCCGTAGGCTTTGCCAAATAGCAACGGCACGGCGTCACGCTGCTTGCTGCCACCCGCCTGCCCTGCCAGCCTCAGCGCTGGGCGCCCGGCCAGCGGCTCCAGACTGCGGGCGCGCAGTTCATGCAGCTGTGCCGTGGCCAGCGAGTCGACGAATTCGGACAGCGGCAAAGCATCCGCAGCCGTCTCGAAGTGACAACCCAGCATCGCGTCAAGCTGCTGCTCTTCAAGCAAGTGCGGCAACAGGTCATCAATAGCGATCAGCCGCACCGGCGCACGCTCCGGTACGGCGCCTGGAACCGGCTCGTGCTGACCACCCGGTGCGCCCCCAACAGCACCGTGCAATCGGCTCAGCCCTTGGGCCAGCGCCGCCAGGCACTGGTGCACTGCATGCGGGGCATGCACGCCGGCCAGGCGCAGGCTGCGCCGGGCCCACGCCAGGTATCGGCGCCGCTGGAGCCCGGGCATGGCGGTGACCAACGCATCGGGAGGCACCGCTGCCTGCAACGCCTGAACCACGGCGCCCGCCAGCTCCAGGTACAGGCGGCAACCCAGCAGGGCTTCCGGCCTGGCATCGATCATGTGGCCGAACATCAACATCGCGTCCCTCGCCAGCAGCCAGCGCTCAGGCATTACCGAGAGCCGACGACTGAACGGCACCACTGCGCGCCCCTCGATCATCTGCAATTGCACCCGCGGGTCATCCTGCATGAACAACGCACTGAAACTGCGCTCGTGAGCTTCCAGCGTGGCGTTATCGGCAACCGGCAGGCTGACCACCAATACCCGCAGCTGGAAAGTTACCGGCGAACGCAGGGCAATGCTCAGTTGCGCGGCACGCAACATGGCCAGCAGCCGGCTGCTATGGCGGTCGCTCCCTTGCAATACCTGCAAGCTGAAAGTACCGATGTACTCCGGCCCACCTGCAGCGACCAACAGGCGTTGTATCAGCAACTGCAAGGAAGCGCGCTGCGCCTGGGACATGTGATTCAACAAGCGCTCGAGTACTTGCTGGTAGATATAATGCATCGCCTGGTCGTGAATAGCAGTCACGCAATCACCTCATCAACTTCATGCAGCCAGCGCATGCACCCAACATTTGAGCGTGAACATGCACCAAACTTACCTAGAAGAAATTTCCTACAACAAAATGAAAGTAATGACGTAACCCTTCACTGTCGCCAAGCCATCGAGAAAAAACCGCCCCTGCGATGGCCTGTCGCTGTCACATACTGCTCCATATCAGGCATAGCCATGCTCATCCCACGTTCCTTGCACAAACTATCATTGGGCCATTATCGAGAGGGAGGCAGCGCGAATTGAAGATACAGTTCAGGGTAAAAAAACCATTCAGCATCCGTGTCAGTTCACAGTGACTCGCAAGGCAAAAGCGTTCAAGGCTGATTATTTGCCGGGATATTTCTGACATCCCGAAAACTACGGACTTATATGTAGTCCATATCGTGATTTATTGTAGGAACAGTCCTACTTTAAGTGTTGAATCACTTTATCCCGCGCACAAAAAACCCGGGACCTTGCCCGGGTTCGCCGCTTGTGCCATCCACCGTCAGTGTTGCGCCATGTCCAGCACGACGCGCCCGCCGCACGGGCATTGGTCCATGTAACGATGCGCCTCGACCACCTGCTCGAACGGGTACACCTTGATGATCTGCGGTGTCAGCAGCTGGTCGGCCGTGAACTGGTTGATATCGCGCAAGGCACGCTGCAGCGCCACCTGGTCCTGGCTGATGCCAAGCTCTGGCTTGCCGGTGAAATTACCGATGCAGTGCACATAGAACTGAATGTTCTTCTGGAATGCCGCGCAAGCCGGGAACGGCGTCTGGTTGCCGCCTTGCAGACCGTACAGCACCAGGCTGCCACGCGGCGCCAGCACATCACCCAACAGTGACATCTGCGGGCCGCCCATGCCGTCGAGCACCATGTCCACACCACGGCCATCGGTGTACTTGCCAATCTGCAGCAGCAGGTCTTGCTCTTCGGTGACGATCACTTTGTCTGCGCCCAAGCCCAGCAGGTAGTCACGCTGCGCCGCTTCCTTGGTGGCGGCGAACACTTTCAGCCCCAGGGCCCTGCCCAGCTGCACGAAGGCAGGCCCGGCGCAATGGCTGGCATCGGTGACCAGTGCTGTCTGCCCGGCCTTGGCCCGTGCCAGGTCGACGTAGGCGAAATAGGCGATCAGCAGCGGGGTGTAGTGCACGCTGGCCTCGATCGGGGTGAGCACATTCGGGTAGCGCGTGATGGCTGTACGGGGCAGTACGATGACATCGCCGTACACCGGGTGGTCGTTGGCACTGGTGGCCGGGAAGCTGGCGACCCGGTCACCGACGGCAATATCATCGACCCCTTCACCAACCGCAGTCACCACCCCTGCCATTTCGTGACCGATCCCCGCTGGCAGACGCGCCTGGGACGGTGCCAGATTCTGGCGCCACAGCACGTCATACCAGCTGACGCCAACCGCTTCGACGCGGATCTGCACCTCGTCGGCAGCGGGTGACGGTTCGGCCTGCTCTTCGCAACGGAGCACGTCGGCAGCGCCAAACTTGTGGAACCGGATCATGCGGGACATCGCATACCTCGCCTTTGTGAACCTCTAATTACCACTGACTCTATCCGGGCTTTGCCCGTTAGACCATCAGTGGGCATTAATAGTCGACATGCTTGTCATCGATTGGGCACCTGACTTTCCCTGCGATTGGTCCCCCTAAACCCGTGCAGGGTAACAGCCTTTGGCCTTAAGATTCACCTCTGCCCCACATTAGGCGAAGCGCACCGATGAATCGAAACGACCTGCGTCGTGTAGACCTCAACCTGCTGATCGTGTTCGAAACGCTGATGCACGAGCGCAGCGTGACCCGTGCCGCAGAAAAACTGTTTCTCGGCCAACCGGCCATCAGCGCGGCGCTGTCGCGCCTGCGCAACCTGTTCGATGACCCGTTGTTCGTGCGCACAGGGCGCAGCATGGAACCGTCGGCACGGGCCCACGAGATCTTCGCCCTGCTGTCACCGGCACTGGATTCGATTTCCACTGCAGTCAGCCGCGCCGCCGAATTCGACCCGGCCACCAGCAATGCGGTGTTCCGCATCGGCCTGTCGGACGACGCCGAGTTCGCCTTGCTGCCGCAACTGCTCAAGCGCATTCGCGCCGAGGCGCCCGGTATCGTGCTGGTGGTGCGACGGGTCAACTACTTGCTGATGCCAACCCTGCTGGCCTCGGGCGAGATTTCGGTGGGGGTCAGCTACACCAGCGAACTGCCGGCCAACGCCAAGCGCAAGGTGCTGCGCCGCAGCATGCCGAAACTGCTGCGCGCCGACAGCGTACCCGGCAGCATCACCCTGGATGACTTCTGCGCCCGGCCCCATGCGCTGGTGTCGTTTGCCGGGGACTTGTCCGGGTTCATCGACGAAGCCCTGGAAGAAATCGGCCGCAAGCGCCACGTGGTGCTGGCGGTACCGCAGTTCAACGGGCTGGGGAGCTTGCTGGCAGGCACCGATATCGTGGCTACGGTACCGGACTACACGGCGGATGCACTGACGGCCGCCGGCGGCTTGCGGGCCGAGGACCTGCCGATACCCGTGCGCAGTTTCGAACTGCACATGGCCTGGCGCGGGGCACAGGACAATGACCCGGCGGAGCGGTGGCTGCGGTCGCGGATACAGATGTTCTTTGGGGATCCCGATAGCTTGTGACAGGCTTCCACTGAGATCCAGAAAACCGACCTTGCCAGTTAAAGACTGTTACCTATGTGCGTGAACTGATTTGTAACCTATGTGGGTGAGTCATACCACCGGCCGATTTGGGGGAGTTTTTGCTGCGCCTGGATGAACTTAGCCCGAGCAGTATAAGCATCGCGATGCGCCTGCTGGTGATGCTGCCGGTTCGCCCTGGAGAGTTGGTGAAAATGCGCTGCCACTGGCGGTGGATGCAGTGGCGCCGCGGTCGAGGCGTCCTCGCAGGGCACGGCGGCTAATACCGTGCGCAGCTACCAGAGCGCCCTCGCCTATTGGTCGGCCTGGCTTCAACTGCGCTATCACCGGGCGCTCGGCGACGGCCCCTACCGACCGAGGTCGCAATGCAGTTCATCGTCGCTCACTTGGCCCACAAAGCCGGTAGGTAAAAAGCACGAACCTCGCCCCCCACTGACATCGCGCGCGTCGGCTGTGCTGTGGCAAACTGCCGCTTCTATTGTTTGACCGATGAAACCGCCCCCCTATGCCTGAAGTACACCCCCGCACTGCTCCCAACGCCAAGGCCAAGGCCAATGAAAGCGAATCCGAACCGCTTGCCCGTCGTGGGCGCCCGGTTGGCGATCGCGACGCCAAAAGGTCCGAGTTGCTGGCGGCGGCGATCGCGGTGATCGCGCAAGAAGGCTATGCCGGTGCCACCATGCGCAAGGTGGCGCAGCACGCCGGGTGCACCACAGGCGCGGTGACCTACTACTTCGCCAACAAGGAAGAAATGGTCAGTGCCGTTGCGCAGACCCTGTTCGACAAAGTCGACGCACTGCTGGACATCGACCTCGATCAGGTCGACATCAAGTCGCTTATTGAGCAGTGGCACCAATGGATCAGCCTTGACGAGCCAGGCAACTGGCTTGCATGGCTGCAACTGCTCACCCATGCCCGGCACCAGCCCGCGTTCGCCAGTGTCATCAAGCAGCGCTATACCAACTTCCGCGAGGTGGCCACTTCGGTGCTGGAGGCCGGCCAGCGCCAGGGCCAGATCCGTGAAGATGTGCCGGCCGATGTGTTGGCCGATCACATTGCCGCGTTCAGTGATGGCTGGCTCATGATGCTGCCTTTCGAGTCCGAACCCGTTAGCGCAGAGCGCGGGAAAGCCTTGATTGACGCCTTCATTGTCATGATTTCTCCACCCAAAACCGCCAAGTCCTAAGTCGCCTCCCGGTAGACCCGGCGCCTTCCCTGGAAGGCGTCACCCCCACCAAACCGCTCGTGTCTTCGCCGCCTTCCGTCGTCGCGCAACTGCCGCCCCGCGCCTTGCCGATCCAACCCAAGCACCAGGCCCCGATAGCGCCTGCCCTGCTTTTTGCAGGCTCTGGCGCCATTGCGTCTTGCATGTAAGCAAAACTCCTGTATTTTACAAAACACTTGATATAACAAATAAAACACAACCAAGTGGCAGGAGCGAAAATGGGCTTTAGCACCAAGGCGCTGTCGCGGTCCGAGCAGGCATGCCAGGGCTACCGGATCCTTATTCCACAAAGACGCAGGTTGCCTGAAATTGACGACCTCACCTTCCTCCACCTCTCCAAACCTGGCCTCGGCCTGACCCTCCACGCAATCGGGCGGCCAATTCGCAACGGGGCACGGAGGGGCGCCATGATCACGTAACGCCAACTTACGCTGTCGAAGGACAGCCCTTTGTCCGACGTGTCGCGATAGCACGCCCTGCCAAAAGCGCACCGGCTATTGCGGCCCTGCTTGCCTGCAATTTGCCCTTCGTCCCGACGAGGCCCGCACAGCCCATGTTCAAAAACATTCCGCTCACCTTGAAACTCTTCCTGCCACCTGCCATCGCCCTGTTCGGCATGTTGCTGTTCGTGGGCTACACCGCGGTGCAACTGGACGACAACGACAACCGATTGGTGTCGCTCGAAAAACAGCGCTACCCAACGCTGGAAGCTGCCGACAACGTGATCTTCCAGTTCTCCCGCCTGCCCGGCCTGCTCAACAGCGCCGTGGCAGCGGGCGAGCGGGACACCTTGGATGAAGCGAGCGACGTGCTGGCCGACGTCCATGCGCGGCTGCGCGACCTGGAACCGCTGACCGCTGAACGGGCCGACCGACACCGGGAAATTCAAGCCTGGTCGGCGGCGATCAAGCGCTACGCCGATAACGCGTTCGCCTCCTCCGGGCAACTGCTCGATGGGGCGGCGTTCGATGATTTACGCCCCCATTTTGATCGCATGGCCAGCGACCTCAAGAACGCCCAGGCGCTCGGCGAGCAGTTTCGCAGCCACGCCTACGCCGACTTCCAGAGCAGCTTGACCCAAGTCCGCGCCGACAACGCCACCACCACGCGCGTCGGCTACCTGCTCAGTTTTTGCCTGCTGCTGGTGGTCAGCGCCAGCGCGGCCTGGGTGATTCGTCAGGTCATGAGCAATGTCCGCGGCGTCATCGGATCGCTCAAGACCATTGCCAGCGGCGATGGCGACCTGACCCGCCGCGTGCAGGTCGACTCCTCAGACGAAATCGGCGAGATGATCGGCCTGTTCAACGGTTTGCTGGACAGCCTGCAAGGCACCTTGCGCCAGGTCATCGAAACCGCAGCGCCCCTGGAGCAGATGTCCCGCGAACTGCACCGGCTCACCCAGGGCGCGGAGGACAGTGCGCGCTCACAGCAAGAGCGCACCGAGTCCATCAGCCGTGACATAGACACCATGACCAATAGCATTCAGGAAGTGGCGCAGCGCTCCGAGCAGGCCTCCGAGCAAGCCAGCGCCGCGGCGCGTCAAGCGAACGAAGCCAGGCATAACATCGACAGCCTGTCCTTGAGCATCGGCGACCTGGGCAACAGCGTGCTCAGCTCGGTGCAGGCCATGGAACAACTGGAAGCAGAAACCCAGCACGTCGGCTCGGTGCTGACGGTGATCCGCAGCATCGCCGAACAGACCAACCTGCTCGCCCTGAACGCCGCCATCGAAGCGGCACGGGCTGGCGAGCAAGGGCGGGGCTTTGCCGTGGTCGCCGATGAGGTGCGCAACCTGGCCCAGAAAACGACCGCTTCCACCGCGCAGATCCAAGACATCATCCAGCGCCTGCAAAACAGCGCCAGCAGTGTCTTGCACGCGATGAACCTGAACGGCGAAAAGGCCAGGTCAAGCATTCAGCGCTCTGAACATGCCACGCAGACCCTGGAGGCGATTACCGGGGCCGTTCGCCAGATCGATGAGTTAAACGCCGGCATCGCCCGTTTCACCAACGAGCAGATCGGCCTTTCCCGTTCGATCCAGCAAGACACCGAGAGGCTGCAACAGGACACCCAGGCCACCACCCAAGGTGCCGACGCCACCGCACGGCTCGGCGAGCAATTGGTCGGTACGGGCAACCACCTTCGCAGCGCCACCGCTCAGTTTCGCATTTGAACCTTCCCCACCACGAGAGCAGTTGAAGCATGCAAGGCATTAGAGCACTCGGTATCGCAGGCCTTATCGCGACCACCCCAGCAATGGCCCTGGACCAGGGAGACTATCAATTCAACGGCTTCGGCACCGCCGGCCTCACCCACCTGGGGGGCGAGGACAAAGGGCGCAGTTTCGGCATCAGCGGGCAGACAACGGACGCCTGGCGCGGTGACCAGCTCTCCCGGCTGGGTGGCCAGCTCCAATATGGGCTCACCGACACGCTGGGGGTGACCGTGCAGGGCACCCTCAAGCCGGAACAGGACACCTGGAAAGGCAACCTGGAGTGGGCTTACCTCTCCTGGAAAGCGACCGAAGGCCTGACGGTGCGCGTAGGGCGGCTGCGCCTGCCGATCTACATGTATTCCGAAACCCTCGACGTCGGTGTCACCCACCCTTGGCTGCGGCTGCCGGATGAGGTCTACAGCCAGGTCCAGCTGAGCAACTACGAAGGTGCCGATGCCCTCTACACCGTGACCACCGGCATCGGCTCCGTGACGTTCCAGGTGGCAGGCGGCCAGGCCGCCAACCGCAACTTGTTCGCCATGGATGACTTGTACGACATCGACTACAAGAAGATCTTCGCGGCGAACGTCAGCCTGGAAACCTATGACTTCGGCACGCTGCGTCTCGGGTACGCCGAAGCGGACATCGACACGAACCTCAGCGCCTCGGTCGTCGCCCCAGGGGGCTCGCCTACACAGGTCGACTTCCTGAGCCTGAACCGCAAGAAAGGCGGTTTCGCGTCCATCGGCTACCAGTACGACAACGGCACCTGGGTCTCCTCGAACGAGTGGACCAGCAACAACACCGAAGGCGACCAGCAAGGCAGCATCGATGCCTTCTACCTCATGGGCGGGCGCCGTTTTGGCGACGCGCTGCTCCACCTTACCTACGCTCAGCTCGACGAAGACGCTGGCCGCCAGAGCTCCTGGACCTACGGCATGAACTACAACCTGGCGCCGAACCTGGTGCTCAAGGGCGAGTACAAGCGGGTGGACACGCGCGGCAACGGCTACCGCGGCACCTTCGTGCAGAACGCCCAGGAGACCTTCGACCATGCAGTCTTCGCGGCCAGCAACGGTACCGCCGGCACTCCTTCGCGCAACTACGACGGCGACATTGTCAGCGTCGGCGTCGATTTCGTCTTCTAAGGAGCGCCCATATGAAACCACTCCTCACCGCAATGTTCGGCGCAACCCTGGCCACAGCCAGCACCCTGGCCAGTGCCGAGGTGGCCGTGATCATGAATGCCGGCGCCAGCGCCGCACCGTCCCAGGCCGAGGTGGCCAACATATTCCTGGGCAAGGACACCAGCCTCAGGGGCCTCGACCAGAAAGGCTGGAACCCCACCAAGGAACGATTCTACAGCGCGCTGACCAACAAGAACGAATCCCAGCTCAAGTCGTACTGGTCAGGCCTGGTGTTCACGGGCAAGGGGCAACCGCTGCAGAGCGTGGACGATGACGCCGCGGTGATCGCCAAGGTGGGCAGCGAGGCCAATGCCATCGGCTATATCGACACCTCTGCCGTCAACGACAAGGTCAAAGTGCTCTTCACCCTGCCCTGAGCTTCGCCGCCTCCCCTGACCTGGCATACCGGGGGAGGCAGCGCCTGGCGCTCGCAGGCAAGCCCCTGCAGGGCTGCGACCTGCGAGCCTTGATTGAGCCATTATTTGCTCAAATGGGTGCCCTATGAGCCGTTTTCATTCACAATGCCCGCACGATATGCAGTGTGGAATCTTCTGATGCACCTCCCTACCGATGAGCGCCTGCTCAAAGCGCTGGCCGACGCGATCGTCGTCCACCCCCGAGCCACATTGAAGGAGCTGGCCGAGGCGGCGGGCGTGAGCAAGGCGACCCTGCACCGTTTCTGTGGCACCCGTGACAACCTGGTGAACATGCTGGAAAGCTATGGGGACCAGGTCCTGACGCAGGTCATCGGCAACGCTGACCTGCACGGCAGCGACCCGACCGCAGCCCTGCATCGCCT
Organism: Pseudomonas sp. TYF_14; assembly: GCF_043105275.1. Lineage (NCBI taxonomy): Bacteria > Pseudomonadati > Pseudomonadota > Gammaproteobacteria > Pseudomonadales > Pseudomonadaceae > Pseudomonas > Pseudomonas sp. TYF_14. Next base: position 198,501 of record NZ_JBICLK010000034.1, on the reverse strand, counting down.
CATCGTCGAGCACCTCAAGCATCGCGAGATGATGATCTTCCTGCTCTTCCAGTACCGCCCGGACTCGTTCGACGACAGCGAGACGAACCGCCCGTGGCGGGCCTATGCCGACGCCCTGGATGCCTTCTTCCTGCGCGGCCAGCAGGCGGGGGCTTTCCGTATCGATATCAGCGCGGCGATCTTCACCGAAATGTTCCTGAGCATGGTGTACGGCATCGTCGATGCCGAACGACGCGGGCGGGCGGCCAGCGCGACGTCCGTGCAAACGCTGGAGCTGCTTTTCCTCGACGGTGCTGCGGCACCCGCTCGCTGACCTGCCTTCACCAGCCAAAAAAACCCCAGGGCATCGATCCCTGGGGCCAAGTGGCTGGACAAGCCAACCAAAGGAGGCTGTTTCAGCCCTTGCTCGGCCAGCCGCCGCCGAGTGCGCGGAACAGGTCGACCAACGCCAGTTGTCGCTGGGTACTGGCTTCGATGAAGGCTGCTTCGTTCACGTAGCTGTTGCGCTGGGCGTCCAGGTAGCGCAAATGGTTGTCCACCCCACCCTCGTAACGAGCCTTGGCCAGCGTCAGGGTCTCGCGGCTGGTGTCGGCCAGGGCCCGCCGCGCGGCTTGCTCGCGGCGCAGGGTGTCGGTGGCGGCCAGCGCATCGGCCACTTCGCGGAAGGCGACCTGGATCGCGCCTTCATAGGCGGCCACGGCCGAGTCCTTGCGTGCCTCGGCCAGGCTGAGCCCGGCACGGTTGCGCCCGGCGTCGAACAACGGCAGCGACAGCTGCGGCATGAAGGCCCAGCTACGCGAGCCACCGTCGAACAACCCGGACATCTGCGCACTGGCGGTACCAAAGCTGCCGGTCAGGCTGATACGCGGGAAAAACGCTGCCCGCGCCGCGCCGATATCGGCATTGCGCGCGCGCAGCCGGTGTTCGGCGGCGATGATATCGGGGCGGCGCTCGATCAATGCCGACGGCGCGCCCGGCACAATGTCATTGAGCACCATCGGCTCATCCGGGCGTTCAGCGGGCATCGCCTTGGCCGCCTCGGCACTGCCCAGCAACAGCACCAGCGCGTTGTAGGCCTGGCGCTGTTGGCGCACGGTGACTTCGAGCTCGGCACGGGACTGCTCGACCAGCCCCAGCGCCTCTTGGTGGTCCAGCGCCGTGGCCGTGCCGGCGGCGCGCCGCTGGCCGACCAACGCCAGGGAATCCTCGCGGCTGGCCAGGGTCTGGCGGGTCAGCGCCTGGCGCCGCTCGGCGCCGTCCAAGGCCAGGTAGGCCTGGCTCACCTCGGCGATCAGGGCGATGCGTGCGGCACGCCCGACTTCCTCGGTGGCCAGGTACTGCTCCAGGGCCGCATCGCTCAGGCTTTTGACGCGGCCGAACAGGTCCACTTCGTATTCCGGCAGCGACAAGCCCACCTGATAGGTGCTGCTGACACCCTCGCGGCCATCGCTCGAAAGCGCCGCAGGCAAATGCTGGCGATTACCGGAGGCGCTGGCATTCAAGCCCGGCACACGGTCGGCCCGCTGGATCCGGTACTGCGCACGGGCCTGCTCGATGTCGAGCAGGGTCTGGCGCAAGGAGCGGTTGTTGTCCAGCGCGGTACCGACCAGCTGACGCAGCACTGGGTCGACGATGAATGCCTGCCAGTCCAACTGCTCCACCGAGTGGCCAGTATGGCCGGCTGCATCGCCCCATTCGGCCGCCACCGGCGCTTCGGGGCGCTGATAGGTCGGCGTCAGGGAGCAACCAGCCAAGGTCAAGGCCAGGACGATAGGAAGCACACGATTGACCATGATCATCACTCTGCCTCCTCGACAGCCTGTTGCACCGGGGAAGGCTTGCGCTTGAGCAACGTCAACACCCAGACAAAACAGACCGGCACGAACACCACGCCCAGCAAGGTGGCGCTGAGCATGCCGCCGATCACGCCGGTACCGATGGCGCGCTGGCTTGCCGCACCCGCGCCGGAGGCGATGGCCAGCGGCACCACGCCGAGGATGAACGCCATGGAGGTCATCACGATCGGACGGAAACGCAGGCGCGCGGCCTCGATGGCGGCGTCGCACAGGCTGTAGCCCTTCTCCCACAGTTCCTTGGCGAACTCGACGATCAGGATGGCGTTCTTCGCCGCCAGGCCAATGATGGTGATCAGGCCGACCTTGAAGTACACGTCGTTGGGCATGCCGGTGAGCGTCACCGCCCACACCGCGCCCAGGGCACCGATCGGTACGATCAGCATCACCGTCAGCGGGATCGCCCAGCTTTCGTACAGCGCCACCAGCAGCAGGAACACCACCAGGATGGCCAGGGCGAACAGGCTGGCAGCCTGGCCGCTGGAGACCTTCTCCTGGTAGGAAAGGCCCGTCCAGGCGTAGCCGATACCTGGCGGCAGCTCGCTGACCAGGCGCTCCATCTCGGCCATTGCCTGCCCGGTACTGTGCCCCGGCGAGGCGTCGCCGGCGATGCGGATCGACGAGTAACCGTTGTAGCGCACCAGTTGCACCGGGCCCTCCTCCCACTGGGTGGTGACGAAGGCGCTGAACGGCACCTGCTCGCCGTTGGCATTGGGAGCATAGAGGCGCAGCACGCTTTCGGGGGTCATGCGTTCGCCTTGCTCTGCCTGCACCACCACGCGCTGTTGGCGCCCGGCATTGATGAAGTCGTTGATCACAGCCGATCCGAAGGCGGTGGCCAAGGTGCTGTTGATGGCCTCGAAGCTCACGCCCAGGGCTCGGGCCTTTTCCCGGTCGATGTGCAGGCGCAGCTGCGGTGCTTCGGCCAGGCCTTCCATCATCGCGTAGAGGATCACCGGGTTGCCGTTGGCACGCGCCAGCAACTGGTCACGGGCCGCGAGCAGTGCTTCGCGCCCGAGGCCACCACGGTCCATCAGGCGCAGGGCGAAACCACCGGAGTTGCCCAGGCCGTCGATCGGCGGCGGCATGACGGCGGTGATGGCACCGTCGCCGTTGGCGGCGAACTGTGCATTGATCGCTGCCGTTTCCGCCTCCGCCGATTGCGCCTTGTCGCGCTGCGACCAGTCCTTGAAGGTCGGGAACGCCAATGCGGCATTGTCACCCTGGCCCGAGAAACTGAAGCCGCTGACGATGAACGAGTTGGCCACCGCGTCACGGGACATCAGGAACTTTTCCAGCGCCTCAGCGGTGTGGTCGGTGCGTACCCGGCTGGCGCCTGGTGGCAACTGCACATCCACGACGCTATAGCCAAGGTCCTCGGCCGGCACGAAGGCCTCCGGCAAGCGCAGGTAGGAATAGCCCAGCACCACCAGGATGCCCACATACGCCAGCATCCAGCGGCCGGCACGTGCCACCAGTTCGCTGTTGAGCAGCGAATAGCGTTCGGTGACACGGGCGAAGCCACGGTTGAAGGCGCCGAAGAAACCGGCCTTTTCATGGTGGCCATGGGGCACCGGCTTGAGCAGCGTGGCGCACAGCGCCGGGGTGAAGGTCAGGGCCAGGAAGCCGGAGAACAGGATCGACACTGCCAGCGACACGGAGAACTGCTGGTAGATCACCCCCACTGAACCGGACATGAACGCCAACGGCAGGAACACCGCCGCCAGCACCAGGGTGATGCCGATGATCGCCCCGGACACCTGCCCCATCGCCTTGATGGTCGCCTCCACCGGCGACAGACCTTCCTCGGCCATCAACCGCTCGACGTTCTCCACCACCACGATGGCGTCGTCCACCAGGATGCCGATGGCCAGCACCATGCCGAACATGGTCATCATGTTCACCGAGAAGCCGAGCAGCTTCATGATCATCAGCGTCCCGAGCAGGCACACCGGCACCACGATCGACGGGACCAGGGTATAGCGCACGTTCTGCAGGAACAGGAACATCACCAGGAACACCAGCACCATGGCTTCGATCAGGGTGTGGATCACCTTCTCGATGGCCACGTCGACGAAGCGCGAGGTGTCGTACGGCACCGAGTATTCGACACCTTCGGGGAAGAACTGCGACAGCTCGGCCAAGCGCTCCTTGACCAGCGTCGCGGTCTGGATGGCATTGGCGCCCGGCGCCAACTGCACCGCACCGGCCACCGCCGGGTGGCCGTTCAGGCGCGCCGACAGGTTGTAGTTCTCGCTACCGATGGCCATGCGCGCCACATCACCCAGGCGGACGCTGGAGCCATCGGGGTTGGCGCGCAGGACGATGCCGGCGAACGCTTCCGGGGTGTCGAGGGTGCCCTGCACGGCCAGGGTCGCGGTCAGCTCCTGCTCGCTGGCACCGGGCGTGCTGCCGAAGCTGCCGGCCGGTACCTGGACGTTCTGGCCGCGAATGGCCGAGTTGATGTCGTCGATGGACAGGCCATAGCCCACCAGCTTCTGCGGATCCACCCAGACCCGCATGGCCGCTTCCGAGGCGAAGAACTGCAGCTTGCCCACGCCGGGCACGCGCAGCAGTTCGTTGTTGATGTTGCGCGCGGCATAGTCGGCTAGGGCCGTGGTATCGCCACGGTTGCCGGCCGTGCTGGTCAGGGCGTAGATCAGCAGGAAGCCGGAGCTGGCCTGCTCGACTTTCAGCCCTTGGGTCAGCACCGCCTGTGGCATGCGTGCCTCGGCCTGTTTCAAACGGTTCTGCACGTCGACCTGCGCCATGTCCGGGTCGGTGCCTGGCTCGAAGGTCACCATCACTTCGGCCACGCCGTTGGAGTTGTTGGTGGACTCGTAGTACAGCAGGCCCTTGGCGCCGTTGAGCGACTGTTCGATGATGCTGGTCACCGACTCCACCATGACCTTGGCCGAAGCGCCGGGGTAGGAGGCGGTGATGGAGATCTGCGGTGGCGCCACGTTGGGGTACTGGGCCACGGGCAAGGATGGAATCACCAGCAAACCGGCCAGTGAAATGAACAACGCCACGACCCAGGCGAAGTTCGGGCGATGGATGAAGAACCTGGACAACTCACTTCCCTCGCATCACTGGGCGGCAGCCGTTTGTTTCTGCGCAGGCGCAACGGGCATACCGGGGGCCAACCCTGCGGGGCTGCCGACGATCACCTGATCGCCCGGCTCCAGCCCCTCGGTAATCTGCCAGCGCGAGCCTTGCATCACGCCGGTGCGCACCGCGCGTGCCTCGGCGATGCCATTGGTGGCGACCAGGACCCGCGCCTGGCCGTCGCTGCCTCGCTGAACCGCACGCTGTGGGACCAGGATGGCGTGGTTGTCGGTGCCTTGAGGCGTGCGCACGCGCACATACATGCCCGGCAGCAGCGTGCCGTCCGCGTTGTCGAAGCGCCCCCGCAGGATGACCTGGCCGGTACCGCGGTCCACACTCACATCGGTGAACATCAGCTCGCCCGAGCGCTGGAAGTCGGTGCCTTCCACTTGCGCGGTCAGGCGCTGGCTGTCGGCCGAAAGTGCGCCGTCCTTCAACGCTTGTCGCAGGCGCAGTGCGTCAGCGGCAGACTGGGTGAAGTCGATGTAGATCGGGTCGAGTTGCTGGATACGCGCCATCAGCGTCGCCTCCCCCTGCCCCACCAACGCGCCTTCGGTGGCCAACGCACGGCCAATGCGCCCGGAGATCGGCGCGGTGACGGTGGCGTAGCCCAGGTTCAGGCGTGCGGCCTGCACGTCGGCCTGGGCAGAGCGCACCGCCGCACCGGCACTGCGCAGCTCGGCGGTGGCGCTGTCGAAGTCCTGCTGGCTGACCGCCTCGATCTTGACCAATGGCTCATAACGCTTCACCCGCGCCTGGGCCTCCTGCTGCACGGCCTGGGCTCGGGCCAGGTCAGCCTCGGCACGGGCCAGTGCGGCCTTGAACGGCGCCGGGTCGATCTGGAACAGCACATCCCCCGCCTTGACGTCAGCCCCTTCCTCGAAGCGCTTGTGCAACACGATACCCGGCACCCGCGCCCGCACCTCGGCGACGCGCATCGGCTCGACCCGGCCCGGCAGTTCAGCCGCCAAGGCGACCTGCTCGGGCGCCAATGTCACGATTTCCACCGGGTAGCTCGCATTGGCTGCACCGTCCTGCTCTGCTGCGGGCTCACACCCGGCCAAGGCGATCGCCATGGCCAATGCGCCCACCCTTATCGAACCTGTCTTGCCCATCACACACCCGAACCTTGATTGAAAACGGGGCGGATGCTACTTTTCAAACCCACATGAGTCAATATTGTCTCATTAAAATCATAAAAGACTCTTAATGACCCCTTCAGACTTTCCACCTTCAACGCTTCCCGCCAAGCTGGTGAATGCCCTGTATGCCGCTGCCGCCTTGCGACCCAGAGCGTCCATGGGCGAGCTGGCCGTGTTGGCGGGCATCAGCCGGGCAACCCTGCACCGTTACTGCGGTACGAGAGACAACCTCGATAGCCAGCTCGAACAGCACGCCAAAGACACGCTCATGCATATCCTCGACAACAGCGGCACGCTGGCCTGCCGCGAGCCCCTGGCCGCGTTGCGTCAGCTGATTCATGCGCACCTGGCCCAGGGTGAACTGATCGCTTTCCTGGCCTCCCGTTACCCTGTGCACATGAGCGTGCAGCACGACCTGCGGTTTTATCTGGAAAGGCTCGATGCGTTGTTTGCCAGCGGCCAGCGACAAGGCGTATTTCGAGCGGATGTCACCGCGGCGTTGCTGACCGAGATGTTCGTATCGCTGTTGCATGGCATGGTCGACGCCCGCCAACGGGGGCGCGCGCCAAGAGAGTGTGCAACGGTGCTGGAGAGCGCGTTTCTACAGGGCATTGCCACGCGGGCGCCCTATTGAGCGCCCGAGCAGGGCAACAGCCGTGAAGACCTATTGCGTCAAAGGAAGGGAATGAACGCTATTGCTCGGCGTCATCGAGCGGCGTGCTCCAGATCACCAGCTCAAGGGCAGCGGCGATCTGGATGCGATGGTCGGCAAGCGGGATAGGCAGCAGGTCCTGGGCGCGCTCCAGCCGGCGCAGCAAGGTATTGCGATGGGTACCCAGCACCTCGGCGGTCTGGGTGATGTTGCAGCCATTGGCCAGGAAGGCGTGCAACGAATGCTGAAGCACCGTGGGCTCGGTCGCCAAGCGCCCCAACGTGCTCAAGACGAACTGCCTGGCCGCGCGGGCATCCTGGGTCATCAGCGACACCATCCTCACCTGATCGATCGTGGCAACGGCGGGTGAACCCGCCAAACGGCCCATCAACCGCTGGGTGGTCAAGGCTTCCAGGTGCGAGCGCCGGAAGCCATTCATCCCCGCGCCCGCCGAACCGATTGCCGCGCGTATCTTCGGAAATTGCCGGGCGACGTCCTGCAGCAGATTCAGGTCCAGCGGCTTTGCCGCATTGCTCCAGGCCCACAGGGTCGCAGGGCCCGCGAATACGATCAGCGGCGCTACCGTGCCCGTGAGCTGCGCCAGGGCACGCGCCATGTCTTCCAGGGGGCGAATCTCGGCGTCCGGGGTTTCGCTCCAGACGAGGCAGGCATGGTGCCTCTGAGCCAGGCTGTAGCCCAGTCGCCTGCCGAACTGCTCCGCGTCCACATCCCTGCCATCGAGCAGCCGGCTGACCAGGCTGCGTTTATCGATAGGGTCGTCATGGGCCTGGGCGCTTTTTTCTTCGAGGATGATCTGCGTCACCACGCGCATGTTGCTGTCGATGAATTCCGAGATCGACCGCGACGAGACCTCCAGGAATTCCTCGAGCACCGCGGGATCCTGCGTCAGGCTGAAGGCCATCTTCATCCACAGGTCCCAGGCTGCGTTCTGTGTCGACCTTGCAACATTCATCAGCAGTTCGGACAACCCCCTGCGGGCGAGCTCCCTGGCCGTGTCCACCATGTCAGCAGACACATAGGGCTCCACCGGCTCCCCAGGACGCTGCAGGTTGGCATTGGCCCAGTGCAGCAACTCTGCCCGGTTGGCGCGCCGGCACGCCGCGAGGATGACCGGGTCCTCCAGCAACCTGGCATCTTCGGGCGAAGAGAACAGTGACTGGTTCAGGCGCTCGACCCACTCGGCTGGCAGCGCCTGAGCGAGTTCGGCGCCTTTGCGCATAAGCTCGCGAACGGTTTCCGAGGGGCGTGGCCAGGGCGACGGCGTGCTGGTCATGGGCGGTGCAAATCACTCAAAAATCGGCTGGAAAATGGTGCAGTTCGTACCTTGGCGTAGGGCCAGTGGAAACCTAGCATGAACTCACTGCCTGAACAAAAAATACAAGGAGGCACCGTGACGCTTCATGTCCCTTTTTTGGGTTTAGCGCAGTGGCAAGCAGGCCTGTTTCCTGATGCCCGTTGATCAAACGTCAACCCGCCTGCGCAACCGTTCCTTTCAATCTGGAGTGTTCTCAATGTCAGCCTCTCGCGACGCCACGCCAAGCCTGCCCGTGGTAACCCGCTCGACTTCCGCGCAAGAGATTGCGCTGCTGAGCGACCAAGCAGGTGCGGTAATCATCCGCAACTTCATGACCCCTGAACAAGTCGTACGGATCAACAACGAACTCGACGCCCCCCTGGCCGCGCTCGATGCCGGCTCCAGGCACGAGCACGAGCTGATCGCCGAGTTCCATGGCCATCAGACCAAACGGCTAACCAACCTCGTCACCCACAGCAAGACCTTTCGTGAGGAAGTCCTCGATGACGACCTCTTCCACGAATTGGGGAACGTGCTTTACGCCCCGGAGTGCGGTGACTGGTGGCTGACCACGGCCCAGTTGATCGAAATCGGCCCAGGCAACAAAGCGCAAATGCTGCACCGTGACATGATGCAGTACCAACCGTTCGTGGCCATGAACAAACATGCGCCACGCGCCATCACCAACCTGATGCTGGCGCTGACCGATTTCACCGAGGAAAACGGCGCCACGCGCTTGATCCCCGGGAGCCAGGACTGGGATGACTTCGACGATGTCGGCACCCCAGAGATGACGATTCCTGCCCTGTTGAAAGCCGGGGATGCCGTGCTGTTCGGCGGCAAGGTCGTTCACGGTGGCGGGGCCAACGTGACCACCGACTATTACCGTCGCGGGCTGACCATCCCGATGCAGGCTTCGATAATCACGCCTGAAGAAGCCTACCCGTTGATCGTGCCGCTCGAGCTGGTGCGCACGCTTTCTCCGCGGGTACAGAAGATCCTCGGTTTCCGCTCCCAATACCCCAATGGCAGCCCTGGCCTTTGGCAACATAACTACGCAGACCTGGCGGATTACCTTCAGCTCTAGCGTCCAGCGTTGACTTGCCTGGGCCTGAAGGTGCCACGACCACCCATTCGCCCAGGCAAGAAAACAGGCCAGGCATCGGTTTGCGATGCCTGGCTTCTGAGCGAGTGGCCAACCCTTCACTCCTGGTAGGGCATTACCCCTCGGCGTGAAAACAATACAGGTACACCTTCGGCGTTGAACAACGCCGCCGTCAGTGAAAGGCCATCCGCGGTCTGCGTTTCCTGGAAACTGTGCCCGCCATCGCTGCTCTGCACGCTCAGCCCATCCAGCCCGACCGCCAGCACACGAGAGCCGGCTACCGCTACGCAAGTGACAGAGCCCTTGCTTTGCGTTGGCACTCGGCGAAAGCCCTTGCCGTCCGCTGAACCCTGCAACAGGGTGCCGCGCTGGCCACCCAGCAGCAGACGTCCATCGGCCAGTACCGCGCCTGCCCACAGGGTGCCTTCGTAGCCAGTATCCAGGTAACGCCAGTTTTTACCCTGGTCCTCGGAATGCAGTACCTGCCCATGCTCGGCCGTGGCGTACAGCGTGCCGCGGCTGTCGGCAAACAGCCCCATCAGGTTGAGGTCGGCCCGCTTGGCCCCCGGCGGGGCCTGAAGCGGCTGCTCGGACCATGTCTGGCCCCCATCCTCGGTAGTCAGCAGCAACGACCAGAGGCCTACCGCCACACCCTGCCGGGCATTGAAGAAGTGCACCGCGAACAGTGGCCGGTCTTCTTCGGTGGCCAGGCGCTGGACCTGCCAGGACTCCCCGCCATCGGTGGTGATCAGGATCGCGCCCCAGTGGCCAACCGCCCACCCGCGTTTGGCATCCACGAACGACACGCCCGTCAATGATGTGGACAGCGGTACCGACCTCGCCTGGCGCCACTGCAGGCCCTGATCGTCGGACAACAGCACGACACCGTGGTCGCCCACGGCCACCATGCGCGCCCCCGCCCAGCCGGCGGCCAGCATGGTGGCCTGCGTGGCATTGCTCACCTGTACGGCCGGCACGGCCTGCAACGGCGCGGCCTGAAGAGACATCAGCGGCAATGCTGCTGCGAGCAAGGCCGCGGTGAATGAAACCCTGAACTTCATGCTTCTCTCCTCAGTGCACCAGCGCGCCGATCATGCGCACAGGGCGCTTACGTGGGAATACCCGCTCCAGCCAGACCGCGAAGGCCGGCAGCACGGTCATGGCCATGACCATGTTGACGATGAACATGAAGGCCAGCAGCTTGCCCATGTCGGCCTGGAACTTGAGCTCCGAGAACGCCCAGGTAGCCACGCCCACCGCCAGGGTAATGGCGGTGAAGATCGTCGCAACGCCCACCTCGAGCAATGCGTGCTCGACCGCCTTGGTGATCGACTGGCCGTGGGCCAGGTGCAGTTGCAGCCGGTTGTAGATGTAGAAGGCGTAGTCGACACCAATGCCCACGGCCAACACCATCACCGGCAAGGTAGCAATGGTCAGGCCGATCTGCAGTTCCTTCATGAACCAGTAGCCGATGAAGGTGCCGATGGTCAAAGGCAGGCAACAAACCAGCACTGCCCGCAGGTCGCGGTAGACGGCGAACACCAGCAGCGCGATCGCGGCATAGACATACAGCAGCATGGGAGTTTCGCTCTTCTCCACTTCTTCGTTGATAGCGGCCAGAACGCCGGCGTTGCCCGAGGCGAGGCGGATCGACAGGCCAGGCTGCGGATAGTCGCTGCGAAACGCCTTGGCGGCGTCCACCACTCGGTTGATGGTCGTGGCTTTGTGATCGGCCAGGTACAGGTGCACCGCCGACATGCTGCAGTCGGTACGCACCAGCCCGGGCGTGCGCGCCACCTCGGTGGCCAGCGCGGCATAGTTCATCGGGTCGATGGGCACCGCGGCCATTTTGGGATTGCCTTCGTTGTACCCCTCGTTGAACTGACGCATGTTGCTGGAGAAGGAGGCCACCGACAGCACACCGGGCACCCCCTGCATGGCCCAGACGAAGCGATCCTGGTACTGACCCGCCGCGACATCCTCGCAGGCCGCCGCCTCGCCTTCACCAGAGGCCCCCTGGTTGGCTTCGAAAACCACGCTGAGCCAGTCGAGGCCAATGTCGTAGCTGGTGGCGATCGAGACCGCATCGCGATTGAAGCGCGAGTCCTCACGCAACTCCGGCGCACCCGCCTGCAACGAGCCGACGACCCGGTCGTGGCTTTGCCAGATCGCCACCAGGAACACCACCAGGGCCACGCCAAGCACCCACTGTGCGTTACGCCACTCGGCGAGCCGGGCCAGGCCTCGCAGCCAGCGGGTACGGCGCTGCCGGGAAACTTCCTGGGCAGCCGCATAGCGATCGTCCACCCGCAGCATGGAGGCCAGCAATGGCAGCATCAGCAGGTTGGTGATGATCTTGTAGGCCACACCGAGGGAGGCCGTGATGGCGACTTCTCGTACCATCGGGATAGGAATCAGCAGCAGCGTCACGAACGACACCAGTGCGGTCACCAAGGCCAGTGTTCCCGGTATCAGCAAGCCGGTGAAGCTCGAGCGCGCCGCCTCTTCGGCACTCTTGCCGATAGCGATCTCGCGCACGATGAAGTTGATTTGCTGCACGCCATGGGAAACCCCGATGGCGAACACCAGGAAGGGCACCAGCACCGCCAACGGGTCGAGCCCGTACCCCAACAGGCGCAGGCTGCCGAACTGCCACACCAGCGAGGCCAGCGAACAGACCAGCGCCAGCAGCGTGAAGCGCAGTGAGTGGCAATACCAGTACACCGCCCCCGCGGTCAGAAGCAACGCAAGCAAACAGAACTCCAGTACGGCTGAAGCACCGTCAGCGATGTCGCCGATCTGCTTGGCGAAACCGATGATCTGGATTTCGAATTCGCCATCCTCGAATGGCTGACGGATCTCTTTTTCCAGCCTGTGGTTGAACGCCACATAGTCCAGGTGGGCGCCATGGGTGTCGTACTCGTTGAGTTCCACCGTGATCATCGCGCTGCTCTGATCACGGGAAACCAGCGTGCCAATGAAACCACCCTGGGCAGTGGAGTTGGCGATCGTCGCGATGATCTGGTCATCCAGGTGATCGGGAGAAACCGTACCCGGTACCAGTGGATCCGCGCGAAAACCTTCTTCGGTGATTTCGTTGACGAAGGCATTGGGCGTCCAAAGGGACCGCACACTGCTGCGCGACACGCCAGGAAGGAAGGTCACTGCCTGGGTGACGTCATACAGCCGCTTCAGGCCCGGGGCGCTCCATATATCGCCCTGTCGGGCCTTGACCACGATGGTCAGCCGGTTCGCTCCCAGCAGGTCGTTGCGGTAGGCCTCGAATGTCTTGATGTATTCGTGGCCTACCGGCAATTGCTTTTCGAAGCCGGCATCCATACGCAGTTGCACGGCGAACCAGCCCATGATCAGCGTGAACACCGTCAGGCTCGCCAGTACCAGACGACGATGCCCGAACAACACACCCTCGACGCGTGACAACAGGCCACGTGCCGGGGCTTCAGATAGCTTTACAGAACCGTTCACGGCAGGCCTCACAAGGTGCGGGAAATCGCGATGCCGACATAATCGCGGTCACGATAAAGCTGGTCGTAGGGGGTTTCGCCGCCCATGAACTTCGCGTAGTTGAGGGAAATCTGCCAACTGGCCGGGTTTCGTACGAAATTCAGGTACAGGTTCATGCTGCTCGCGTCTTCGGTGAAGGTGGCGCTCAGGTTCGGCGTTCGCCCGCCAAGCGAGCGCGAGTAGAAGACGCCGGGCGTGACCTGCCAGCCCGGCAGCAACGTGCCGTCATAGGTCAGGCTGAAGTCCAGGTTGATGCCCGACGAGGTCTTGTCGCCACGGGACTTGGGCGCTGTCGCAGGATCCAGTTGCCAGGCATTGAGCCCTGGGGCGAGTGGTTCGCCATTGACCTCGTCATGCAGCCCGGGGTACTTGATGACCACCAGTTCCGATAGCAGGGTGCCCGTGCTGGCCCCGGTGAAATCGAGCAGCGTCGGGGAGTTGGACGGCGTGAAGCTGTAAAGGCCGGTGAGGTGCCACTGGAATTTCTTTTCGTCTTTCCAGCATTTGCCCCCATTGCTGGAACACAGGTCGACGACAGGGTTGAGCATGACCGAATCCTTCGGCCGGTAAGAAAGCTCCGTACCGACTGCCCAGTCACCGATCGGCATGTTGGCACTGACGCCATACATCATCCGGTTTTCCTGGTATTCCCAGGTGGGTGCCGCCGCGAACGTGTTCGGGTCAAGAATGGCGACGCGCAACGACGGCAACTTGTCGTGATAACGCATCACGTAGAAGCCATAGTTGATGTCGCTGTCTTCCGGCTGCCAGCGCAGCGAAAGGCCCCACTGGCCGCTGTCGCGGGCGTCCTTTTCGGAGAACCCGTAGTCTCCCCTGCCCTCGCCCAGTGCGTTGGTGTTTGACCAATAGCTGCCCACCGGCGGCAACTCGCTCTTGTTCCAGCGGAACTGATAGTAGGCCTCGACGTTGACACCCGAGCCAAGGCCTGACGCAACACTGAGCATCGGCGCGGGCAGCACGGCCTCCTTGAGTTGCACGCCGGGGCGCGCCAAGGCCTGGTAGTCGTAGGCGTTGGTGTTGTTGATGCCACCGGCCACGAACAGGCTCTCGCCCCAGTTGATCACCTGGTTGCCCAGGCGCGCACGGACCCGCTGCCCACCCACGTCGAAGCCTTTGCTCACCCACAGGTCCAGCAGGCGGGCCTTGAAGGCGAGGTCGTCGCGGGCGTCGTCACTCAGCCCGTTGCTGCCGACGCTCTCTGGGGTATTGAACGACAGCGTGCCGGTGGTATCGGTGGCCGCGAAGTCGCGGATCCAGGTGCCACGCGCCATGAAGGTGACGTCCTCGGGCATCTTGAGCAACAGCTCATGGGTGCCCTTGAGGTAGTTGGTGAACATGTCGCCGCGGTCGTAGTTCAGGTCGCCCTGGTCCGCCACACCGGAGCTCTGCGCCAGGCAGCCGGAGGGCACGTTGTGCCCGGTCGGCCCCTGGTTGATCAGGTTGCAGCCCCGCGACTCCGTACGCAGGCCCATGCCTGCGGTGATGGTGGAGTCGAAGGAACCATTGAGGGTTTCGGTTTCAAAGGTGAACCCCATTGCCAACGGGGTTGCGCACACGATGACAAGGCCTGACGCTTTCGTAATTATTTTTTTCATGCTGGCTCTCGATCTGACGTCGGTTTTAGCGCTCGCTGATGGCTCGCAGGTTATCCGAGGTGAAGAAGTCGCGCTTCAGGCGAGGGTTGCCACTGTCTTCGGTGATCCAGCGAATATCGTGTTTGCCTGCCCCGATCGAGGTCATGTCGAAGAGGTAACGACCATCGGCCAAGTTGTACTGGACCTGGGCCTGCACGTCGCAAGCGCCGGTCTCGTAAACGGGAATCGAGAACCCTTCACGCACCTTCCAGATCTGCCCTTGCTTGTCGAAGTCGACGGCCAGCAGCGGGTTCCAGCTGTCCTCGTCGATGTAGAACATGCGCTTGGGCGCCTGGTGGCGCATGCCTTGGCGGACATTGGCCTCGACCACCCAGACGCGATGCAGCTCATAGCGACGTGACTGCGGCGCGATCGAGTCGTTGCCGGCGAACGCTTCTACCTTGGCGGCGGTGTCGTAGGCACCGAAATCGTTGTAAGGTACCAGCAGCTCCTGCTTGCCGATCAGCTTCCAGTCGAAACGGTCCATGGTGCCGAAGAAGACGTTTGCCTCGTCCACGGTGTACTGGTTGTCCAGGCCGATCTGAGGCGCGTCGTAGGAATATGAGGGCATACGGCGCACGCGACGCTGGCCAGGGAAGTAGTAGAAGGTCGTGGCCTGCTCGCCGGCCACAGCCGTTTGCACGGCGGACTGACCGGCCAGCGCAGCGGGCGCCAGATAGTTGAAGAAGGTCGCGTTTTCCAGGCGGCCGTAGGACGAGAAAAGCGCACTGCCCTTCTTGCCCCAGGGGGTCAGGAAGAAGGTGTCGGTCGACTGGCGCAGCCATTCCCCGCCCTTGCGAGGAGAAATACCTGAAATGCTCCGGGGGATTTCAACGCCAACGCCGCGATAGCGCATCTTCATGTTCCACATCACCTCTGCACCGGTAGTGGGCATCGGGAACGGGATACCCGGAACATGGGCTTCCTCGAGGGCAACGCCAGTGGCGTCGAGCTTGGCGAAGCCCACGTTCTGCCGCGTGTTCTCGGCCACGAAGTTCGGCGCATCACAGGTACGGCGGGTCGGGAAGACCTCCATGCGATAGCCTGGCACCTTCTTGAACAACTCCAGCTGGGCCGGCGACAGCTTGCTCGCGTATTGCGCCACATTGCTCGAATCGATGCTGTACAGAGGCTTGTCGCCCTTGAACTTCCAATACGCCCCGCGCACCTGGCCGTAGCTCCAGCCCGCCCCCTGCGGCCCTGGCGCAGCCCAGGCCGGAATATCCCCGCTTGAACTGGCAGCGCTCTCGCCCCCCAGCGGCGTCAACTTCGCGCCCAGCGCCTCGGCCCCCTGGGGCGCAGCCTGTACCGAACAGATCGCGGTCGTGGCCGCAAGGGTAACCAGCAGCTGCCTGAAAATACGGCGGGCGGATACGACACCTTCCGACCGTGCAGTGACTTCTTTCATTGGAGGATCCTCAAACAAAGGGCTTGGACCGGCTGCTCGACCCTTCGGTGGAAAGATCGGCGCCCGCTACATCCTGATCACGCGACATGATCACTTGACCATGTCACGCGATCAACACGCAAGCCACATGCCAGAATGCCTGAAAGGTGGATTACATGAGACAAATCAGCTGGTTGGAATTATTTATCGGCTAATACGCGACTGGCGCCTGCACCTTACTGGGAAGTAAGGAAACATGTGTTACCAAAAGATGCTTTTTAGTAGTGCACCAAGTGAACAACTCGCCACTTATCGCGCCGAAACCAATATACCTTTCGCTTATTCAACCCGATTATCATCACGAATGATTCGCCCATAAAAAAACCGCCCCTGGGGGCGGTAAAAAAGCAGGCTTTCGCCCGCCATGGAGTAATAACAGCTATAAAGCAAATCATCCCACCAGCAATTGAGCCCTACCCCACAACTTAGCTGGGATTGAGCACGGCATGCGAGGGCAATTTCCTTGAGCGCTGAAGTGCCCCATAGGCATAAAACAACTGCACAATCGAATAGGACCAGGTCAGGAAGGCACAGGTCATGAAGATCATCTTGGTATCATCCCCCGGGATCGGGAAGAAGTCATACCGCAGCGCGATCGTCAGCCCCGCCGCCCCTCCCAGCAAGGTGGCCAGCGCGTGCAGCGACTCGCCGGCACGTACCAGCCGCCAGATAAAGTAGACCAGAAACAACGTGTACAACGACCACATCAACACATAGAAATAGGGCAGCAACTCTTTAAAGCTCGTCGACAGGTAGTAAAGGGCAGTCGCGGCAAACGCGGCCAAAAACAATATCACGTCCTTCACCGGCGACGGCTTATAATTATGCGTCACGGCCATCAACCCGAGCGTTGCAATAACCGGCACGCCGACCCCGCGGGAAAACGCATCCAGAAAGATGGCGACTTTATAATTGGCTTGCCACCCCGTGGCGATGAACGTCGTAAAGTTTGTTGCGGAAATACCGACAATCAAGAACTCCACGCCCAACAAATAATTCTTGCGCCTGATAAATGCAACACCATAACCCAAGCCACTCATCACCAGCAGCACGCATGCGATCAACGCAAACAAATCTATGAGTTCCACGATAACAGCCTCTGTCAAAAGGGTCGCGCCGTAGTTCTGCACGTACGGGCATAGAACACGCACATCAATTGCAATCAGCCCTTCCTGGCCTTGTCTTTACGCACTTTTCTATCGGTCCAGTCATCCAGCAACTTGGCCGCCGCAAAGGCAGCGTGTACGGCGCACCATTGCAAGGGTTCAGGCAGCAAGGACGGCGTCTTGTGTTGCAGTGCTGCCAGCAGCTCAGGCGCCTGGCCGTTGATATGCTCGGCAAACAGCTTGCCGATCAACGATTGCGTGCCCAGCCCGTGGCCCGAGCAGCCGGTGGTGTAGTAAATATTCTGTTTCGCGCCCATGGCACCGATCACCGGCAGGAAGTCGTAGGCGCCACTGACGTAACCACTCCAGCAGTGCTTGACACCAAGGCCTTGCAATGCCGGATAGCGCTCGCGCAGTACCTGCGCCAATGCCGCATAGGCGCCCTGGTCCGGGACATTGGGCGTCTTCGAACCGTAGGCATAACCTAGCTTCTTGACGGTCAACACCATCGTGCCGTGTGCCGTCAGGCGGTGGCTCTCCATGGTGTAGTGCGGCGTGATGATCCCTTCCCGCCCTTGCCAGCCGAGGGCAGCCAACTGCTGCGTCGACAGCGTTTGGGTTTCGATTGCCGACACCCGAATCGCCGCGACCTTGTTGCGCAACACCCCCAGCTGCGGGGTATAGGCGTTGGTTGCCAGCACCATCACCGGGGCGGTTGCACGGCCATGGGCAGTCTTGCAGGTAATGACCGGCCCTTCGCTGAAGCTCAGCAACGGCGTGCGTTCGTAGAGCTTCACCCCCGCCTCGATGGCCGCGCGCCGGAGGCCGCCGATGTACTTCCCTGGATTCAAGGTGCCGCCACATTGCTCGGCGGCGAACAGAAACGCAGGGGGGATGCCCCGCGCACGCATCTCGGCACCTTCGACGAAGCGGCTCGTCGCCCCCAGTGTCTGACCCAGCGCCATGTTTTCCCGCAAGCGCTTCTCCTGACTGGGATGAACACCTGCCCGGAGCACGCCCGAAGGGTTGTAGTCACAGTCGATACCCAAGGTTTTGAATCGACCTTCCACGTAGGGCACCGCCTCGTCATAGAACCTGACGAACTGCGTGGCCTGCTCCACGCCCACCCGTTTGACGAACATATCGTACTCGATGCCCATGCTGCCCAGCAGGTAGCCGGCATTGCGGCCACTGGCACCGAAGCCGGCGAATTCCTGTTCCAGCACGATCACATCCGCCCCGAGCGCCTTGAGTTCCAGCGCGGTCGACAGCCCGGCAAAGCCGGCGCCGATCACGATCACATCGGCCTGCGCGTCACCTTCGAGGGTCGGCTGCAGATCAGCCGGTCGCTCTACCCATCCCCCCAGACCGCGAAACTTCAACGGTGCTGAGTCACCATCGGCCGCATTGTTCAAGGCATTCATTCGCGTCACTCCCAGAATTATCAGAAGCCTTTACCCGGCTCGGAGAATGCCGGCATGCCCAGGAGTTCCTGCGGGTCGCGCATCTGGCCATCGATTTCCACCCACCCCAGCAGCGTCGAACTGGCACTCCAGCCCAGCAGGCGTTGCATTTCGCTCGGGAGCTGGCGAACACGTTCGACGGGAATGGACAGGAAGTGATTCTCTTCAAGGCGCAGGAAGGCCAGGTCGTAGGCCATTGTCAGGCCAGTACGAGGCGCTGCCGTCGTGTTGGCGCCGCCGCCGTGATACACCGAGCCGATCCACAGCAGCGCCGAACCTGCCTTCATCTGCGCGGCGACGGTTTCTTCCTGGGTCGGCATTCGTTCGTCATCCCATTGATGGCTACCGGGGATGACGCGCGTCGCACCGTTTTCCTCGGTGAAATCTGAAATGGCCAGCATCATTTGCAGCCTGGCCTCACGCCCATACTGCGGGTGCCGCCAGAGCGAAGTGGCATCGTCACGGTGCAGGGGCTGGAGGCCTTGGCCCGGGCCAATCTGGATCGCCTGGGTGAAGCTCAGTTGAATATCAGGCGCCATCTCGATGCGGTCGCTGCCCACCCAGACATGGGTAGGGGTTTGCAGGATCTGCCTGGCCGCGCCAAGGAACAGCGGGTGCAATGCCACCTCCACGGCGGTGTCGCTGCGCCCAATGATTCGGGCCACACGGCGGGTCTGGGTGCCGGCGAAATATGGATCGACACCACAAGGCGTGACCTTCAGGTAGCTGTCCAGTTCTTCGGTGAGGGACTTCAGCGTTGCCGGCGAAACAAAGTCGGCAATGATGACGCCGCCGTCACGCCGAATGATGTCCACCACCTGCTCGATCGAGGCATCGCTGCTGACTGTGGAGAGCGCTCGTGTATCCATCTGCTTTCTACCTGTCTGGTTTTGTCATTGTTCTGCCCACCGAGGCCGGGCGACTTGGGTGGTGAACTCATCATCACCGAACATGGTCACTTGATCAAGTCATTTGATTTTCATTTTTCGTACCTTCCTTTGCCCATGCGGTATGGGATTGCATCGACTCATGGATTGAGGCTTGACCTTGCGCTAGCATTCGTCACCGTCAACGCCGGGCCAAGGGGCCGGCGGCAATACCGAAAAGGGAGAACGCTCAATGGCTCGGATTGGTGCTGAAGAGCGCAGGCAGGACTTTATCGAGGCCACCGTGAAGGTGATCGCGGAACATGGGGTGGCCAACGCCACAACCCGGCGAATCGCTGCGGCAGCAGATTCGCCGCTGGCATCGTTGCACTATGTCTTCCACACCAAGGACGAGCTGTTCTATGCGGTCTACGAGTCCTTGATCAACATGCCGCAACAATCGTTGCAACACGTGCCGACAGGCGCCACGGCGGCGGAATCGGTGGGGGAAATGTTGCGCCAGCTGGTCAACTGGTTCACCGCTCATCCTGAGATGGCGACCACGCAGTTCGAACTGTTTTGCTGGAACCTGCGCAACAACCCGGAGATGGCAACCAAGATCTATGCCGTTTCCCTCGAAGCGGCCCAACAGGCCATCGTGAAGGTCACCGACGGCGCACTGGACCAGGCAGCACTGACCACTATCAGCCGCTTGCTGATCAATCTGTTCGACGGCCTGATGCTCGCCTGGTCCGCTCACGGCGACCGTGCACGCCTGGAGGCCGAGACCGAGACCGCCTGCCAGGCAGTCAAGTTGCTGGTGGCCAGTTACTGAGGCCCCACAGGATTCGCCGTGCTGCGTCGCTGCACGGCGATCCCCTCCCCCTCCGGCTCTGAAAGCCGCAGCGCCCCCCTTCGAACGTTCCGATGACGATATCTACCAGACTGACCCAGTCTGATCGTTGATCGGCGAAGTAACAGGTGCAAATCATCCTGAAATAGCAGTGACGTGGTGCATTTTGCACCTTGCCCCACCCTTCCTGCGACCTTATTCTGAGTCAAATGATCAAGTCAAAAGATCAGTCTCTATAACACAACAATAGGAGGCGACATGTCCTCTCACACTGCTCTTCCGGTTGAGCCGCTCGATGTTCTGATCATGGGAGCCGGTGTGTCTGGCATCGGCGCGGCGGCCTACCTGCGACGCAATCAACCGAACAAGACCTTTGCCATTCTCGAGTCCCGCGAGCGCATGGGGGGTACCTGGGACCTGTTCCGATACCCCGGCATCCGCTCCGACTCGGACCTCTACACCTTCGGTTTCGACTTCAAGCCCTGGACCAAGGCCAAGTCCTTGGCGGACGCCGCGGATATTCTTGAGTACCTGAGCGAAGCCATCGACGAGCACCAGCTGGCTCCCTTCATCCAGTACCAGCAGAAAGTCATCTCGGCCAACTGGCAAAGCGACAAGGGCTTGTGGTCGGTGCGTGTCGAGGATGGCCGCACGGCGCAGATCCGCACGGTCGAATGCCGCTGGCTGTTCAGTGCAGGCGGTTACTATCGCTATGATCAGGGCTTCAGCCCCCGGTTCGAAGGCAGCGAACAGTTCAAGGGCCAGATCATCCATCCGCAACACTGGCCGGAAGACCTCGACTACACCGGCAAGCGCGTCGTGGTCATTGGCAGTGGCGCAACTGCGGTAACCCTGATCCCGGCCATGGCCGACAAGGTCGCCAGCATCACCATGCTGCAGCGCACGCCCTCCTACATCATCAACCAGCCCGCCAACGATGGGGTTGCAGCGTTCCTGCGCAAGGTCCTGCCCGCGCAAACCGCCTATTCCCTGACGCGCTACAAGAACGCCAAGATCACCCTGGCCTTCTGGGGCTTCTGCCAGCGCTTCCCCAAGCTTTCGAAGAAACTGCTGCTGTGGCTGACCCGCAAGGAGTTGCCGAAAGACTACCCGGTCGACGTGCATTTCAACCCGCCCTACAACCCTTGGGATCAGCGCCTGTGCTCGGTGCCCGAAGGCGATTTGTTCAAAGCCATCAGCGCGGGCAATGCCGACATCGTCACCGATCATATCGAGCGGTTTACCGAGCACGGTGTATTGCTCAAGTCAGGCAAGATGCTCAAGGCCGATATCATCGTCACCGCCACGGGGCTGAACGTGCAGCTGTTCGGCGGCATCACCCTGCACAAGGACGGCAAACCGGTCGTGCTCAGCGAGACCCTGGCCTACAAAGGCATGATGCTCTCCGGTGTCCCCAATTTTGCGTTCGCGGTGGGCTACACCAACTCATCCTGGACCTTGAAAGTCTGCCTGCTGTGCGACCACTTCTGCCGCTTGCTGGGCTTGATGGAGCGCGAAGGCTACAACGTCTGCGAGCCCAAGGCGCCGGAAGGCGTCGAAACCCGCCCCTTGCTCGACTTTGGTGCCGGCTACGTACAGCGCGCGTTGGACAGCATGCCGCGCCAGGGCCCGCGCGAACCCTGGGTGATGTCGATGGATTATTTCCGCGACGTCAAACTGCTGCGCCGTGGCGCGGTGACAGACAAGTGCCTGAAGTTCACCGCAGTACCCACTGCGCCCTTGCACGCCGATGTCCAGTTGCAGCAGCAAGGTAGCCGCCGATGAGCACCGATCGCTTCTGCGAGCTGGCAGGCGAGCGCAGGCTCTGCTATCGCAGCCATGGCCATGAAACCGCCCCGGCAGTCCTGCTCATCGTCGGCCTGGGGCTGCAACTGACCTACTGGCCGCAAGCGCTTATCGACGGCCTGGTCGAGCGGGGGTTTCGGGTCATCACGCTGGACAACCGTGACGCGGGCCGCTCGTTCTTCACGGATGTGGCGCCCCCCACGCCCCTGCAGCAGTTCCTGCGCAAGCGCACGCCCGGCTATGACCTGGGGGACATGGCCAGCGACGTGATCGGGCTCATGGACGCTTTGCATCTGGAAGCGGCGCATGTGGTTGGGATGTCGATGGGCGGCATGATCGCCCAGACACTCGCCGCGCGTTACCCCGAGCGCGTCAGCACGCTTACCTCGATCTTTTCCACGACAGGCTCACTGCGCGTCGGCCAGCCGGCGCTTAAAGCCCTGTTCAAACTTCTGCGCCGCCCACCGCGTAACCAGCACGAAAGCGTTCGCGACTACGTGGACATCATGGGGCTGATCGGTTCGCGGCTGGAGTGGAACGAGCCGGCCTTGCGTGACTACGCCATGCAAGCCTGGCCGCGAGGTGGCGGTGAGGCCAGCAACCTCGGCACCGCCAGGCAGATCGGCGCGATCATCAACTCCGGTGACCGTACCCAGGAGTTGCAGCGGATTCGCTGCCCCACGCTGGTCATTCATGGCGACAAAGACCTCATGGTCGCCACCAACGGCGGGTTTGCCACGGCGTCGGCGATTCGCGGCGCCAACCTGGTGCTGCTGCCCGGGATGGGGCATGACTTGCCGACGTGCCTGTCGGGCACGCTGCTGTCCCTGCTGACGGGGCACATGCGTTAGCACAGATTTTCTTTTAGGGGCCCGTCGCTTGGTCGCCCCTCTTTTTATTCCGCTGGAGCCTTTTCGCAACAGGTTTACGCAAGACCCAAAACAACAACATTCAGGCCCGTGCGTAACCGCCAGGCCCACATTACACGCCCGAGCCGTTAAACACGGCCAGGCGCGGATGCCCCTCCACTGCCCTTTCGACAATGACAACAATTGAGCAAGAGGTACGTATGGAATTCAAGTTTCTACTCCCCAGCAAAATCGTGATGGAACCGGGCCTGCGCGAGCGCACCGGTGAACACCTGCGGCAACTCGGCCTGGCCCGCGTGTTGATCGTGACCGATGCCGGGGTCAAGGCAGCAGGCCTGCTGGACAGCGTCTACGCCAGCCTCGACAAGGCCGGTATCGCCTACGAGGAAGTGGCGGACATCAAGGCCAACCCGCGCAGTGACGACATCAACCACACCGCCCAGCGCTATCGGGGCACGGGTATCGACGGCCTGCTGGCCGTGGGTGGCGGCAGCGCGATGGATGCGGCCAAGGCCATCAGCCTGCTGCTCACCCACGACGGCCGTATCGAGGACTACGAAGGGTCGTTCACGCTTACCCATGCCATCCCGCCCATCGTCGCCATCCCGACCACGGCCGGCACCGGCAGCGAAGTGACCTGCTTCTCGGTGATCACCGACACCGCCCGCCACTTCAAAATGAACGTGCTGGACTATCGCATCGGCCCGGTGCTGGCATTGCTCGACTCCCATATCACCGACACGCTGCCGCCGTCGATTGCAGCCGCAACCGGCATGGATGCCCTGACCCATGCCATCGAAGCCTACACCTGCCGCGTGGCAAACCCGATCAGCGACGGCCTGGCGCTGCATGCCATCCGCCTGATCAGCCAGCACCTCAAGGCGGCCGTGCAGGAGCCCGACAACCAGGCGGCCCGGGAGCAGATGCTGGTGGCCAGCCTGATTGCCGGCATGGCCTTCGGCAACGCCGACGTCGGCAGCGTGCACTGCATTTCCGAAGCCATCGGCGGCATGTACGACACGCCCCACGGTGTGGGCAACGCGATCTTCCTGCCCTTCGTGTTCGGTCACAACCGTGATGCCGATATCGTCCGCCATGCCCAGGTCGCCTACGCGTTGGGGATCGACCCCACGCTGTCTCCGGTCGATGCCGCCGAGGCCGCCGTCGGCCATCTGTTCCAGATGAGCAAGGACCTGGGCATCCCCCGCTTCGCCGAGGTCAAGGGCGTGCGCGAGGACGATTTCCTGACCATCGCCGAAAAGTCCAAGCAGAACTTCTCCGACGCCAGCAATGCCAAGGCGATGTCCGTAGCGGCCTACCACGACATCATCACCACCGCTTACCACTTCGTCGCGTAAGAGGGCACCGTCATGAGTCAGTCAACCTCCGGCGCCTCGTTGAGGCGCAGCCTGGGCCCGTTTTCCGTGCTGCTGTTCGGCCTGGCCTTCCTGGCCCCGCTAATCGTCTTCGGCACCTACGGCGTGATCACCCAGGCCAGCGGCAACACCACGGCCATGGCCTACCTGGTCGCAGCCACCGGCGTTGTGTTCACGGCCTTGAGCTATGGCCGACTGGTCAGGGTGTTCCCGGTGGCAGGTTCGGCCTACACCTACACCCGCAAGATGCTCAATGCCAACCTCGGATTCATGGTGGGCTGGGCCGCCCTGCTGGACTATTTCTTCATCCCGATGCTGATCTGGCTGCTCGGCGCCAGCTACCTCAACATGGCGTTCCCCGAGGTGCCCCAGTGGGTGTGGATCACCGGCTTCATCGTCTCTACCTCGCTGCTCAATGTGCTCGGCATCCAGGTGGCCAACCGCTTCAACGTGCTGTTGATGGTGGTGCAACTGGTCATCATCGCCGTGTTCATCGGCCTGTGCGTGCACTACATCGTGGCGGCCAACGGCCCTGGCGGGCTGCTGTCGGCCAAGCCGTTCTTCAACCAGGACGTGCCCTTCGCCACCAGCATGGCCGGCGCCGCCATCGCCGCCTACTCGTTCCTGGGCTTTGACGCGCTGTCCACGCTGAGCGAGGAAACCCGCGACCCTGGCCGCACGCTGCCGCGCGCCATCCTGCTGGTCGCCTTGATCGGCGGTTCGGTCTACGTCGGCTCCTCGTACTTCATGTACCTGGCGCACCCCTCCCCCACTTTCGAGCTTGTGGACGGGGCCGCCTTCGAGATTGCCCGGATGATCGGCGGCGACCTGTTCTTCGCCGTGGTCCTGACCGGGATCATCGTCGCCCACTTCGCTGCGGGGATGTCATTCCAGGCCAGCGTGGGCCGGCTGCTCTACGCCCTTGGCCGGGACAACCAACTGCCCCGGCGGCTGTTCGGCGCGCTGCACCCGCGCTACAAGACCCCGGCCTTCAACATCTTGCTGTGCGGTGTTTTCGGCACCGCCGGGTTTGGCCTGACGATCGCAACCGCGACTTCCCTGGTCAACTTCGGCGCCTTTCTCGCCTTCACCGCCGTCAACCTGTGCGCCTTGCGGCTCACCTTCGATGCGCGCGTCAAGGACGGCGCCGGGTTGCTGCGCGGGGTGCTCTTTCCGCTCATCGGCCTGGTCACGGCCGGGTGGATGCTGGTCAGCCTGGATAAAGACGCCCTGATCATGGGCGGTTGCTGGCTCGGCCTTGGGCTTGTCTACCTCGCCTGCCGGACCAGCCTGTTCCGTAACCCGGTCCCCGACGCCCTGGTATAGCCCCCTCTTCCCATCGAACGCTCTGACGACAATCACAAGGCAGGCCACAGGCCTTGCCGCTCAATGACGAGATCGACATGCAAACAAAACTGCTGATCAATGGTGCCCTCGTAGCCGGCGAAGGCGACCACGTGGACGTCTACAACCCCTCCCTGGGCCGCGTCCTGGTACAGACCCACGAGGCCAGTCATGCACAGGTCCATGCCGCAGTGCAAAGCGCGGATGCGGCCTTCGAAGCCTGGTCGCAAACACCGCCCAAGGACCGTGCGGCACTGCTGCTCACCCTCGCCGACCGCATCGACGCCCAGGCCGCGGTGTTCGCCCGCCTGGAGGCGGACAACTGCGGCAAGCCGTTCACGGCCGTGCTGCAGGATGAACTGCCCGCCGTGTCGGACGTGTTCCGCTTCTTCGCCGGCGCCGTTCGCTGCCTGCAAGGCTCGGCGGCGGGCGAGTACATCCCGGGGCACACCTCGATGATCCGCCGCGACGCGGTCGGTGTCGTCGCCTCCATCGCGCCGTGGAACTACCCGTTGCTGATGGCGGCGTGGAAGCTCGGCCCGGCCTTGGCCGGCGGCAACACCGTGGTCCTGAAGCCCTCCGAGCACACCCCGATGAGCACCTTGAAGCTGGGGGAACTGCTCGCCGATATCTTCCCCGCCGGGGTGGTCAATATCGTTCATGGGCGCGGCGCCACGGTGGGTGAGCCGCTGACCAGTCATGCTCTGGTGCGCATGGTGTCGCTGACCGGTTCCGTACGTACCGGAAGCCGCATCATCGAAGGCACGGCCGACAGCGTTAAGCGCATGCATATGGAGCTGGGGGGAAAAGCCCCCGTGCTGATCTTCGACGATGCCGACATCGACGCCGCCGTCGAGGGCATTCGCGCCTTCGGCTTTTACAACGCCGGCCAGGACTGTACGGCCGCGTGTCGCCTCTATGTGCAG
This sequence comes from Pseudomonas sp. TYF_14, assembly GCF_043105275.1. NCBI lineage: Bacteria > Pseudomonadati > Pseudomonadota > Gammaproteobacteria > Pseudomonadales > Pseudomonadaceae > Pseudomonas > Pseudomonas sp. TYF_14. The sequence continues at coordinate 172,090 of NZ_JBICLK010000034.1, read as the reverse complement.
AAGGCGGTCTACCCGGAGTTCGTTCGCAAGCTTGGCGAAGCCGTGTCCAGCATCAAATGTGGGTTGCAGGATGACCCGGCAACCGAAATGGGCCCGCTGATCACCCAAGAGCACCTGCAGCGTGTCGAGGGCTTCGTCAACCGGGCCAGGGAGCAGCCCCATATAGAGGTCGTCACGGGCGGCAAGCGCGCCGCAGGTCCCGGGTTCTTCTTCGAGCCCACGGTCCTGGCCGGCACCCGGCAGGAAGACGAGGTGGTGTGCCGTGAAATTTTCGGCCCGGTGGTAACGGTCTCGCCCTTCGAGGATGAGGCCCAGGTACTGACCTGGGCCAATGAATCGGACTACGGCCTGGCCTCTTCGGTGTGGACCGCCGACGTGGGGCGGGCACATCGCCTGGCCGCCCGCCTGCAGTACGGCTGCACCTGGGTCAACACCCATTTCATGCTGGTGAGCGAAATGCCCCATGGCGGCGTGAAGCTGTCGGGGTACGGCAAGGACCTGTCCATGTACGGCCTGGAAGACTACACCCTGGTCCGCCACGTGATGTTCAAGCACTGACCGCCCCACGACACCCCATCATTGCAAGAGGTTATGCATGAACAACATCGAAACGTTCGAAAGGCTCGAGTCCAACGTGCGGATGTACTGCCGCGACTTGCCGCTGGTGTTCGATACCGCCCAGGGCAGCAAGATCCGCGGCGAAGATGGCCGCGAGTACCTGGACTTCTTCGCCGGCGCCGGCGCCCTGAACTATGGCCACAACGACCCGCGCATGCGCGATGCGTTGATCGCCTACCTGTCGGCCAACGGCGTGACCCATGCCCTCGACCTGCACACCACCACCAAGCGCCAGTTCCTGGAGTCGATCGAGCGTGACCTGCTCAAGCCACGAGGCTGGGACTACAAGGTGCAGTTCACCGGCCCGACCGGTGCCGATGCCGTCGAAGCGGCATTGAAGCTGGCGCGCAAGGCGACCGGGCGCACCAAGGTCGTCTCCTTCTACGGGGCTTACCACGGCATGACGGCCGGTGCGCTGGCGGTCACTGGGAACCGCACCCGCCGAGGCCCCGGGCTGTCCAACGACGTGGTGTTCGTACCGTACGAAGACAGCCCTTACGGTGAGTTCGACAGCATGGGCTTCCTCGAGCGGCTGGCCAACGACCAGGGCAGCGGATCGGAACTGCCAGCCGCCGTGATCGTGGAGTCGGTGCAGATCCAGGCCGGTGTCTACCCGGCCTCCAACCTGTGGTTGCAGCGTTTGCGCCAATGGACCCGCGATCACGGGGTGGTGCTCATCTGCGACGAGATCCAGGCTGGCTGTGGCCGCACGGGCGACTTCTTCGGTTTCGAGCGCTCCGGGATCGTGCCGGACCTGATCACCTGCGCGAAATCCATCGGCGGCTTTGGCCTGCCGATGGCGATCGTGTTGATCCGCGCCGGGCTGGATGTGTGGCAGCCGGGCGATCACATCGGCACGTTCCGCGGCAACCAGCTGGCCTTCCTGACCGCGCAGATCGCGCTCGGCTATTGGCGCGACGAGCAGTTCCTGAAGCTGCTGACCGACAACAGCGCGGCCATGACACGTGCGGTTGCCGGCTTCGCGGAGATCCCGGGCGTCGCCTCCGCCCGCTCGCGCGGCATGATCGCCGGCATCGATTTCGGCCGCGGCAACGTGGCCTTGGCCAAGGATGCCCAGCAGCGCGTTCTGCAAGCGGGCGTGCTGGTCGACCGCTGCGGCCCGAATGGCGAAATCATCAAGCTGATGCCGCCGGTGAACACCCCGACCGACCAGCTCGAACAGGGCCTGAACGCCTTCGGCGAGGCGGTCGCGGCAGCGCTTCGCCAGTAACTGCAGGGTCCAGGCGTGCACCCGGAGCGGACACTGGGCGCACGCCACCTGCTCACCTGCGGGCAACCCTCGCCCTGCGACAGGAACATGAGCCAATGAGCACCCACTCTTCAACCGTTCAGAACGATCTGGCGGCACTCATTCATCCCAACACCAACCTGGCCCAGCACCGAGAGGTCGGGCCACTCGTGATCGCCAGAGGTGACGGCGTCCGGGTCTTTGACGAGCAAGGCAATGCCTACCTCGAAGCCATGTCGGGCCTGTGGAGCGCGGCATTGGGCTTCAGTGAACAGCGCCTGGTCGATGCTGCCGTCGAGCAGTTCAAGCAACTGCCCTACTACCACAGCTTCAGCCACAAGACCAATGCGCCTGCCGCAGCGCTCGCCGCCAAGTTGGCAGCGCTGGCGCCGGGTGATCTGAACCATGTGTTCTTCACCAACTCAGGTTCCGAGGCCAATGATTCGGTGGTGAAAATGGTGTGGTACGTGAACAACGCACTGGGCCGGCCCGCCAAAAAGAAATTCATCTCTCGACAACAGGCCTATCACGGCGCCACCGTCGCCGCAGCAAGCCTGACCGGCATCCCATCGATGCACCGTGACTTCGATCTGCCGGCCATCCCGGTTCATCACCTGACCTGCCCGAACTTCTACCGATTTGCTCGGCCAGGAGAATCGCAAGAGGCCTTTACGGTCCGTCTGGCGAACGAACTGGAACGCTATATCCTTGCCGAAGGGCCGGAAACCATCGCCGCGTTCATCGGCGAGCCGGTAATCGCGGCAGGTGGCGTGATCCCTCCTCCCACAGGCTACTGGGCGGCGATCCAGGCGGTGTGCAAACGCTACGACATCCTCGTGGTGATCGACGAAATCATCACCGGCTTTGGCAGGCTTGGCACAATGTTCGGCTCTCAGCTGTACGGCATCCAGCCCGACATCATGGTGCTCTCCAAGCAGCTCACCTCCTCATACCAGCCGCTGGCGGCCGTGGTGGTGTCCGATGCCATGAACGATGTACTGGTGAGCCAGAGCCAGCGCCTGGGGGCATTCGCCCACGGCCTGACCTGCACGGGCCACCCCGTCGCCACGGCGGTTGCGCTGGAAAACATCCGCATCATCGAAGAGCGCGATCTGGTCGGCCATGTGCAGCACCTGGCCCCCGTGTTCCAGCGCCACCTGCGCGCGTTCGAAGACCACCCGTTGGTTGGCAACGTCAGAGGCGTCGGGCTGATGGGCGGGATCGAACTGGTTGCCGACAAGGCCACCCGCCAACCGTTCGCCCAGCCAGGGACGTTGGGCGGCTACGTGTTCAAACAGGCTCACAAGCATGGGCTGATCATTCGCGCCATCTACGACACGATCGCCTTCTGTCCTCCGTTGATTACCACCCAGGACGATATCGAGGCGATCTTCAGCGCCTTCGAGCGGACGCTGGCTGACGCGACGGATTGGGCGCGCTCACAGCACCTGCTGTGAGCAAAGGCTGCATCTGATGGCTACTCACGTAAAACAACAATCATGAGGGTTTGACCGTGCGTGAACACAGTGATGAAAGCTTCGAGTTCGACGTTTCCGTGATCGGGCTCGGTGCCATGGGAACCATCATGGCCCAAGTGTTGCTCAAGCAAGGCAAGCGCGTCGCGATCTGGAACCGATCACCCGGCAAGGCCGCGGCACTCGTCGCCGCTGGCGCTCATCTGTGCGAAAGCGTCAAAGCCGCGCTGAGCGCAAGCCCGGCCACGATCTTCGTGCTCCTGGACAACCACGCGACCCACGAGGTCCTCGGGATGCCGGGTGTGGCGCGTGCACTCGCCCATCGTACGATCGTCGATTACACGACCAACGCCCAAGACGAAGGCCTGGCGCTTCAGGGCCTCGTCAATCAGGCGGGCGGCCATTACGTCAAAGGGATGATCGTGGCCTACCCCCGCAACGTCGGCCACCGCGAAAGCCACAGCATTCATACCGGCGATCGTGAAGCCTTCGAGCAGCATCGGGCGCTGCTTGAGGGGCTTGCCGGCCATACGGTGTTCCTTCCCTGGGACGAAGCATTGGCCTTTGCGACCGTCCTTCACGCGCATGCGTTTGCCGCGATGGTGACTTTCTTCGAGGCCGTGGGTGCCGGCGATCGTTTTGGCCTGCCTGTTTCGAAGACGGCAAGGCTCCTGCTCGAAACATCACGTTTTTTCGTCGCTGACGCACTCGAGGAAGCCGTACGCCGGCTCGAAACGCAAGATTTCAAAGGTGACCAGGCGAGGCTCGATGTGCATGCGGACGCCTTCGCGCACATTGCCCAATCCCTGCACGCACAAGGCGTCTGGACCCCGGTCTTCGATGCGGTGTGCCAGGTCGTGCAGCGTGCGGCCGCAATGGGCTACGGCGACCAGGACATCGCAGCCACGACCAAGTCATTCGCCCGCGAGCAAGAGCCAGGGCATTAACCGTGCTTTCGCGGATTGAACCCGACGACAACAACTATAAAAAACGCTGGAGGATCCTATGCGCCGATTTGGTTTTCTACTTGCCGTGTTGACGCTGGCCATTTTCCTGAGTGCCCTACTTGCCCCTCGGCCGTCCCTCGTCAACCGGGGGACGGCGCAGCACATGGGGCATCCGATTACCAGCATCGGGGAGATCTTCAGAGGTTACTAGCGAGCTATCACACGGCCGCTGGCACTCCTGCGCTTGCGGCCGCGGGTAACTCAATGATCGACGGCACCGCTGGCACCAAGGCCGGTCTGGCCACGGACGAACTGGTCGGCGAAGGCCGCCCTTTCGGCCTTGGCCCGCGCAGTGCGGTCCATCCGGGAAACCGCATACGCCACCAAAAACGCCAGCGGCATGGAGAACAGCGCGGGCTGGGTATAGGGGAACAGCGGTTCGGCAAAGTGCAACACATCCACCCACACCAGCTTGGAAAACACCACGAAGCCCATGGCACTGAGCAACCCGACGTAGCCAGCGGCCAATGCGCCGCGGGTGGTCAGCCCCGACCAGAACATCGACAGGAACAGCACCGGGAAGTTGGCCGAAGCGGCAATACCAAAGGCCAGCGCAACCATGAAAGCCACGTTGATATTTTCGAACAGGATGCCCAAGGCTATGGCCACCAACCCAAGGCTCAGGGTAGCCAACTTGGTCACCCGCAGCTCCTGCGCCTCGCTGGCCGCGCCCTTCATGATCACCCGCGCATACAGGTCATGGGCGATGGCGGACGCCCCGGCCAGAGCCAGGCCTGAAACCACAGCCAGGATGGTGGCGAAGGTCACTGCAGACAAGAAACCCAGCAGCAGGTTGCCGCCGACTGCCTGGGCAAGGTGCATGACCACCATATTGCCCCCGCCCAGCAGCTTGCCACCCACCTCACCGCCCTCGAAGAACGTCGGCTGCTGACTGACGATCACGATCGACGCCAGGCCCAGCAGGAAAATGACATTGAAGAAGTAGCCGATGAACCCGGTGGCATAGAGCACCGACTTGCGCGCCTCCCGGGCATCGCTGACGGTGAAGAAGCGCATCAGGATATGCGGCAGCCCGGCGGTGCCGAACACCAGCCCCAGGCTCAGCGACAGCGCGGTCAACGGGTCGGCCAGCAGGCTGCCGGGCGCCAGCAGGCGTTCGCCCAGGGCATGGGTGTCCATGGCCTTGCTCACCAGCGCGTCATAGCTGAAGTCGAACTCGCGCATCGCCAGGAACAGCACCAGCGAGCCGCCGACCAGCAGCAGGAACGCCTTGATGATCTGCACCCAGGTAGTCGCCACCATGCCGCCGAAGGTCACATACAGCATCATCAGCGCACCGACGATGACCACCGCGATGTGGTAGTCCAGGCCGAACAGCAACCTGATCAACTGCCCGGCCCCGACCATCTGCGCCACCAGGTAGAAACACACCACGGTCAGCGAGCCGATGGCGGCCATGGTGCGCACCTTGCCTTGGTCGAGGCGATACGAGGTGATATCGGCAAAGGTGAAGCGGCCCAGGTTGCGCAGCCGCTCGGTCATCAACAGCAGCAACACCGGCCAGCCCGCGAAGAAAGCGATGAGGTAGATGTAGCCATCCATGCCGGAGGTGTAGATGAGTGCGGTGATCCCCAACAGCGTCGAGGCGGACATGTAGTCCCCGGCCAGCGCCAGGCCGTTCTGCCAGCCCTGGATGCCGCCACCGGCGCTGTAGAAGTCTGTCGTCGAGCGTGTGCGACGCGCCGCCCACCAGGTGATGCACAAGGTGAACAGCACGAACACCATGAACATGCCGATGGCATGCAGGTTGAGCGGCTGACGCTGACCAGCGTCGAGCGAAGGCGAAGCCAGCAGCAGGCCTGAGTGCAGCAGCAGGGCCAGAGGCACGAGTTTTTTCATGCGCCCTGCTCCTCTTCCAGCCCGCTGAGCAGCGCCTGGGTCAGGCTATCGAACTCGCCATTGGCCCGGTACACGTAGAACGCCGACAACGCACAGAAGAACACGAACAGGAAGGCGCCGGCAGCCACGCCCACGGTCATGTTCGACCCCTGGGCCAGGCGCCTGGCAATCAGTTCGGGCCAAAACGATACCAACCCGATGTAGCCATAGAACGTGGCCAGAATCAGCACGAACAGGCTCAGGGTGAAACGGTTTCTGCGCGCCACCAGTTGCTGGAACCGGGCATTGGCGCGAACACGCGCGTATAACAGGCTGGACATGGGACACCTCGGTCAAAGTCGTTGTTGTTATGGGGGTACAGGCGTTGCACTCGATCAATGCTCGGCGTCGGCGATCTGCGCCTCCTGTTGCCGGGCCCACTCACGCAGGACGAACTTCTGTATTTTTCCAGTGGCGGTCTTGGGCAGGTCCACGAGCGACACATGGCGCGGCGCCTTGAAGTGCGCCAGACGCTCACGGCACCAGCGCACCAGATCGTCCCCGCTGGCCAGTGCATCAGCGCGCAGCGTGACGAAAGCGTGAGGTGTCTCGCCCCAGCGCGAATCCGGACGCGCCACCACCGCAGCCTCGACCACCTCGGGGTGCTGGTAGAGCACTTCTTCTATCTCCAGCGAACTGATGTTCTCGCCGCCAGAAATGATGATGTCCTTGGCCCGGTCCTTGATTTCCACGTAGCCATCCGGGTGCAGCACGGCCAGGTCGCCCGTGTGCAGCCAGCCGTTGGCCAATGCGGCCCGGGTGGCCTCTGGGTTGTGCAGGTAGCCTTTCATCACGGTGTTGCCGCGCACCACCAGTTCGCCAAGGGTAAGGCCGTCGGCGGGAACCGGCCGGCCGGTATCGGTATCCAGCACCGTGGCCTCCTCGAGCAGCGGGTGGGCGACACCCTGGCGGCTCATGAACTGCGCCCGGGCCTCAAGCGGCAACTCGTCGACCCCCGGCTGCCATAGGCACAATGTGCTGGGACCGTAGCTTTCGGTCATGCCATAGGCATGGGTGATGTTGAAGCCACGCGCCTCCATCGCCGCGATGACCGCACTGGGCGGGGCGGCACCGCCAGTGATCACCGAAACCGGCACCGGAGGGGCGCTGGCATGCTCGGCGTGGATCAGCATCGACATCACCACTGGGGCGGCGCTCAGGTGAGTCACGGCATGCTCGGCGATGGCGGCGTTGATCGCATCAGGCTGGACCTTGCGCAGACACACGTGGGTGCCACCGGACAACGTCACCGCCCAGGTATGGCTCCAGCCGTTGCAGTGGAACATCGGCAAGGTCCACAAGTAGACGCTGCGCGGCCCCAACTGGAAGATCAGCGCCCCGGCGCAGGCGTTGAGGTAGGCGCCGCGGTGATGCAGCACCACGCCCTTGGGGTCCCCCGTGGTGCCGGAGGTGTAGTTGATGGCGATCGACTGCCATTCGTTCTGTGGCGCACTCAACGGCCGCGCGGGGTCGCCCTGGGCCAAGAACGCTTCGTAGTCCAGGTCGTGGGCCAAATCGGCGCGCTCGGCCTGATCATCGTCGATGCCCACCAGCAAGGGCGGCGCATCGAGCATGGCCAGCGCCTGATTGGCCACGGCACCGAACTCACGATCGCAGATCAATACCTTGGCCGCGCAGTGACGCAGGATGAAGGCAATGCTGCGCCCCTCCAGGCGGATGTTGATGCACACCAGCACCGCCCCGGCACCGGGCACGCCATAGTGGGCCTCGAGCATTTCCGGGATGTTCGGCGCCAATATCGCCACCCGCTCGCCCGGCTGAACACCGACCCGCTCCAAGGCACTGGCCAGGGCGCGGCTGCGCTCGTGCAACTGACGGTAGCTGTAGCGCCTTGCGCCATAAACCACCGCATCGCGCTGCGGGTACACCTGCGCGGCACGCTTGAGGAACGACAGCGGCGACAGCGGGACATGGTTGGCTTCGTTGGGAGCAAGCTCGTGTTCGAGGGTTGGAACCATCATGGCAGGCACCTCATCGACACATTGCTCAGGTTTTGCACGCACATACCTACCTCCTGTTCTTGTTGTTATTGCGCCACGGCGCGTTACAGGCTGCTGCACAGGTGGCCGCCATCGACCACGATCTCAGCGCCGCTCATCGCCCGCCCGGCATCGCTGGCGAGCAGCAGCAAGGCGCCGTCCAGGTCCGACGGTACGCTGAAGCGGCGGCTGGGGATCCGCGAGCGCAACTTGTCACCGGCCTCGCTGGCCAGGAAGGCCTCGTTCAAATCAGTCATCACGTAGCCGGGCGCCAGGGCGTTCACCCGGATGCCATGGCGCGCCAACTCCAGCGCCATGGCGCGGGTCAGGTGGGCCAGGCCGGCCTTGGCCGCCAGGTAAGGGCCGACGGCGCCGGCCACACGGCTGGCGAGGATCGAGGTGACATTGATCAGGCTGCCCCCCTTCCCCGCCACCACCATGCGCCGGGCGCTTTCCTGGGCCACGGCCCAGGCGCCCTTGAGGTTGGTGTCGAGCACGTGGTCCCAGGTTTGATCATCGCAGGCCAGCATAGGCTGGCTGTCGCTCACGCCCGCATTGTTGACTAGGACATCCAGCGGGCCGGCGGCATCGAGCACCCGGCAGATGTCCTCACGGCTCGTCACATCGAGGGCAAAGGCCTGCGCCCGCCCTCCGGCCACCTCGATGGCCTCCACCAACGCCTGCAGCGGCGCCTGGCGTCTGGCGGTCACCACCACCTCGGCGCCTGCGGCGGCCAGGGTCATGGCGAAGTGACGGCCCAGGCCGCTGGAGGCCCCGGTCACCAGGGCGCGACGCCCGTCGAGGGCGAACAGTCGGGCAAGGTTCGGCTGCATCAGTGGGCCTCCAGGCGCTGGTCGAGCAGCTTCTTCGCCAGGCTCATGCGGTGCACTTCGCTCGGGCCGTCATAGATGCGGAACGGGCGAATGTCGCGGAAGATCCGCTCCACCACGGTGTCCCCGGTCACCCCGCGTCCACCCAATACCTGGACGCAACGATCGACCACCCGCCACAGCGCCTCGGCGCTGATCACCTTGGCCATGCTCGAATCGACATTGGCGCGCCGGCCCTGGTCGAGCACCCAGGCGCAGTGCCAGACCGCCAGACGCACCACGTGCAGGTCCATCATGTTGTCGGCCAGCATGAAACCCACGCCCTGGTGCTCGCCCAGCGGCTTGCCAAAGGCGTCCCGGGTGCGCGCATAGTCGCAGGCGATGTCGTGGGCGCGGCGCGCGGCACCGAGCCAGCGCATGCAATGAGTCAAGCGTGCAGGCGCCAGGCGCACCTGGGCATACCGGAAGCCCTTGCCGATCTCGCCGAGGACATCGCTCGCCGGAATACGCAGGTTGTCGAAACGCAGCTGCCCGTGACCGCCGGTAAAACAGCTGTCCAGCGAGTCCAGCTGACGTTCATGGATGATGCCGTCGCGCTTCATGTCGGTCAGGAACATGGTCGCGGTGCCGTCCTCCATGCGCGCCATGATGATGCCGAAGTCCGCGCCTTCGGCCCCGGTGATCAGCCACTTGCGACCATTGATCAGGTAGTCGTCGCCATCGCGGGTGGCAGTGGTGAGCAGCATCGACGGATCCGAACCGGAGCCCGGAGCAGGCTCCGTCATGGCGAAGCACGAACGGGCATGGCCCTGGACCAGCGGGCGCAACCAGCGGTCCTTCTGCGCTTCGGTGGCGACCACGTCCATCAGGTGGATATTGCCTTCGTCCGGCGCATGGATATTCAGCGCTACCGGGCCCAGCGGCGAGTAGCCGGCTTCTTCGAAGACGATCGCCTTGGCCACATGGCTCAGTTCCAGACCGCCCATTTCGCGGCTGGCGTGAGGCGTCAGCAAGCCAGCGGCGCGGGCGCAGAGCACCAGGTCCTGGCGCAGTGCGTCGCTGGGGCCGTGGCTGTTCTGGCGGGGGTCGTTCTCGAATGGGATGACCTGTTCGGCAATGAAGTCTCGAGTCTTGGCCTGCAAGGCGAGCAGTTCGTCCGGGAGAGTGAAGTTCATGGCTGTCCTTGTGTGTTCTTGTCTATCGGAGGAATGGGGTGGTCGATGCGGTTTCAGGGCAAGGCCTTGGGGTTGCTGATCGCCAATCGGGCAACGATGATCTGGCGTAATGTCTCGACCAGGGTGCGCCGGGTTTGCGGGGCGTCATGGCTGCCCTGGCGAATGGCGCGAGCCAGTTGGCGGCGCAGGTCGGGCAATGTCGACGGCGCGTCATCGACCAAGGCGGCCAGACGCGCCTGCTCCTGATCCTCGGCCTGAGCGCCCAAGCGGTTTTCGCGGGCCGCAATGGCCATGGCGTTGGCGATCATCAGGGCCGGGTAACGCAACTCGCCGGGCAGCGCTGGCAGCAGCTGCTCCAGAAGCGTCGCGCGGGCGATCTCGAGCAATTCGTGGGCGTTGGGTTGGGTCATGGCGCTTCGGCTCCGGTCATGTGCAGGATGTCGAGTTCGAGCTCCGGCAACAGCCGGGCTGTCAGTGCTAGCTCGAGCGACGGTTCTTCACCGGACAGATGGCGCTGCCCTTGCTGCAAGGCAATCACCGCCCAGCGCAGGGTGGCCATGACTTGCCAGTAGTGGAGCCGACTGCGCTCGATGCACAGCGAAGACACCTCGTGATAACCACGCAGAAAATCCTCCAGCTGGCCAATGCCGCCGGCTTCGAGGTCTGGACGGGTAAAACGCCAGCAACGGGCGGTGAACCAGCCGAGGTCCTCGCAAGGATCTCCCCAGCCGGTGAACTCCCAGTCGAGCACGGCCTCCAGCCCTTCTTCGCTGGCCAGGTAGTTGCCGGTGCGGTAGTCACGGTGCAACAGGCACAGGGTGCTGCTGCGCGGCGCATGCAGCTCGCACCAGCGCAGGCCCCATTCCAGCACCGGATAGGCATCGGCGAGGGTGTCGAGGTAGCGGCGGTAGGCGTCGATGGTCGCCAGGGCCGGCGAGCTGTCCGGAACGGACAGGAAGCACAGCGTGGCGCACGGCGGGCGGACCTGATGCAGACGCGCCAGGTTGGCGCCAAGCTGCGTCGCCAGTTGCGCCCGGCCCTGAGGACCGGCGCCGGTGCTGAGCGCGCGGCCGGCAGCGCTACCCGGCACATACTCCATCAGGAAGAACACCCGCCCATGCACGCGCACATCGCGGCACAGCCAGAGCGGGCGTGGCACTTTCACGCCGGCCTGGTAAACCACCTGCAGCACGGCGAACTCCTGTTCACGGTCAAGGCTGGCGGGTAGCGCTGAAAGCGCATCGCTGCGCAGTACCCAACGCCGGACACCGGCCCACGGGCCGCCTTCGATCAGCAGGTCCAGCAGCCAGTTTTCCTGGATAGCGCCGCCGCTCAGGCGCTTGCGCGCCTGGATGACCACCCGCGTTGCCGAGGCCTGCTCGCGGATGAACTCGGCCAGGCGGTGATCGTCAGTCATGGCCGCGAACGTATCGCTGGCCGGGGAAATCGTTGGTGAACTGCTCATGGGTCTGTAGGCCCTGCCTTTGGTTTCTGGGTTGGCACAAGCCCAAGAGCAAGGCCTGGGCCAACTCTTCAAAAGTCAGCCACAGGCCGCATACAGCCTGGGTTCTGACGCCTCACCGCCGAGCGAAAGTCAGGCTGCTTGTTGCATATTTGCAAGCTATTGATTCATTATCGAAACATTTCAAATATGAACAGGCCCCGTGATGGATGCTCTTGCCTCCCAGGTCGTCGTGCTGATCAGCCACTTGCAGCGCCCCCAACAACGGAGCCGGCTCGCCCATGTGGTGGCCGGGCTCACGACGGACTACCCAGATACTCGTATCGAAGTCCTCGACACCTCGGTGGCTGAAGCACTACAGACCGCCCGAGAATTGGAGCAGGCAGGCAAGGTCGATGTGTTCGTCTGCGCCGGGGCGACCGCCGCCTACCTGCGCAAACACCTGACACGCCCGGTACTGGCGATGCGCGTGGGCAGTGGCGACCTGCTACGGGCATTGGGGCAGGCCCGCGAACGCTCCTCCCAAGTGGCCGTGCTCAGCTACAACCATGTCAACCACGACCTGCAAGCCATGGCCGCGCTCTTCACAGTCCAGGTTCACCAGGCCGCCTACACCTCCCTGGAAGAGGCCCGCCAGGCCGTCGAACAGGCGGCCCAGCTAGGCTGTCGCAGCATCATCGGCTCGTCGACGGTGGTGGAGCTGGCGGAGCAGGCAGGGCTGCATGGCGTGCTGTCGCTGAGCGAAGACACCGCACGCAAAGCGCTGGAGGAAGCCCTGGGCATTCTCGACACTCAACGCGTCGAGATCGCCAAACGGCGGCATCTGAATGCCGTGCTGCGGCATATCCCCGCCGGCGTAGCAGCGGTCGACAACCAAGGCGTGGTGCAGTCGCTCAACCCTGCCCTTGCGCAGCTGCTGGACCTGCCGGTTAGCGCAGCGCTGGGCCGGCCGCTGCAGCAGCTGTGCCCGGAACTGGACCTGCAGCAGGCGCTGCAGGAAGGCACGGGTGAAGAAAACCGCGTGATGCGGCTCGGCTCGCACGCCGTGGTGAGCAATTTACTGCCTATCCTGGAGAACGGCGAACGTACCGGCCTGGTCCTGACCTGCCAGGACATCACTGTTGTGCAACGTGCCGACCAACGCATCCGATCCACCCGCCGCCCTGGTGCGTTCACTGCCCGTTACCGGCTCGACCAGCTCAACGGCAACAGCAAGGCCAACCGCGAGATGCTGCAGTTGGCCAAGCGTTTTGCCACCAGCCATTCGACCATCCTGATTACCGGTGAAAGCGGCACCGGCAAGGAACTGCTCGCCCAGGGAATCCATAACGAAAGCCCGCGCCGGCAAGGCCCCTTCGTCGCCATCAACTGCGCGGCGTTTCCCGAGTCGTTGCTGGAAAGTGAATTGTTCGGCTACGAGGAAGGCGCCTTCAGCGGCTCGCGCAAAGGTGGCAAGCCAGGCCTGTTCGAAGCAGCACACCGCGGCACGCTGTTCCTCGACGAGATCGGCGACATGCCGGTGTCGCTGCAAACACGCCTGCTGCGCGTGCTGCAAGAGCGCGAAGTCCTGCGCCTGGGCAGCACCGAACCGATTGCCATCGACGTGCGCATCATTGCCGCCACCCACAAGGACCTGCGCAGCGCCATGGACGATGGCGATTTCCGTACCGACCTGTATTTCCGGCTCAACATCCTGCGTCTGCAGACCACCCCGCTGCGAGAGCGCCCTGAGGACATTGCCCTGATCTGCCGGGGCATCAGCCAGCGCCTGCTCGTTCAGGGGCAACCACCGGGAGCTGCAGACATCCCCGCCGCGCTGCTGCCGTACCTTGAACGCTATGCCTGGCCGGGCAATGTCCGGGAACTGGAGAATGTGATCGAGCGCGCGATGCTCTCGGCACGCGAACTGCTTGAGGAACACCGCGTGAACGAGCAGTACCTGGCACGCGTGCTACCTGAACTGTGCGAAGGCCCTCCCCCTTCACCCGCCCGGAAAAAGTCGTCAGGCGAAACGGACCTGCACACCATCGGCAAGGTCGCGCAACTGCGCCATGTAAAGGAAACGTTGGAAAGCTGCCGCGGCAACCTCGACGAAGCCGCCCGCCGTCTCGGCATCAGCCGCACAACCTTGTGGCGGCGCTTGCGATCTGCCAATTGAATGAAAGCCCCAATCCCATGTTCAACCCATGACGTCTGGTTGGACAGCCTCAAGGCCCTATACCGTCTAATCATCCGCGAACTGACTGGCTCGACGTACATCGCCGGGTTGCTAGCGATGCTGCTGGACTGTCTGTCGCTACCGCTAACCGGCAAGGCTTGACTCTACCGTAAGGGGCAGACTTTACCCTTGGCACTTCATTACCTGGAGTTTGTCATGAAGCGCAAACGCATGCTCGTAATCCTCGGCCACCCTTCGAACGACAGCTTTTGCGGCGCTGTGTCCGAACGTTATGTCGAGGCTGCCACGCAAGCAGGCCATGAGGTGCGCCTGCTGCGCCTGGATACCCTGGATTTCGATCCGGTCTTGCACGATGGCTATAACCAGATCCAGTTGCTTGAGCCCGATCTGATCAACGCACAGAACGACATTACCTGGGCCGAACACCTGACATTGGTGTACCCGATCTGGTGGGGCGGCATTCCGGCGTTGCTCAAGGGGTTCTTCGACCGCGTGTTTCTGCCCGGTTTTGCCTTCAAGTACCGCAAGGGCTCGCCCTTCCCGGATAAGCTGCTCAAGGGCCGCACGGCTCACCTTCTGGTGACCATGGACACGCCGCCGTGGTACTACCGGTGGGTGTATCGCATGCCGGGCCTGCACCAGATGCGCAAGACCACCCTGGAGTTCTGCGGCATAAAACCCCTGAAAACCCTGACCTTCGGTCCGGTATTGGGCTCCAAGCCGGAACAGCGTGAAGCCTGGCTCAAACAAGTCCAGGCAGTCGCCAGCCGCTGATCGGCCCCGGTCGGGCCGTGCCCCTGCGCTGCCCAGCCGAGCCGCCGTGCTGTGACGCCTTTTCAGCTTGGCTTCCCACCCCCTGACGCTTGTGCAAAAATGTCGCGCGCCTGTACGAGCACGCGACATCTTTTCGCTTCTGATGCGTCAAAAAAGGGATTTTCATGTACATCGGCAAAGCCGCCCAGCTGTCGGGCACCACCGTCAAAAGCATCCGCCATTACGAAGAAATCGGCCTGCTACCCCCACCGCAACGCGAAGGCAAGTACCGCATCTACAGCCAGCAAAGCGTAGAGCTGCTGACCTTCATCAAATGCGCTCAGCAACTCGGTTTCAAGCTCAAGGAAATGCAGGCCATTCTGCAGGATCATCGCGGCCAGGAGCTGCCCTGGGATCTGGCCATGCAGGCCATCGATAACAAAAAGCAGGAATTGATGGGGCAGATCCAGGCCTTGCAGCAAGTGCATGACGGCTTGGTTGAGTTTGAGCTGAGCCTCAAGGATGCTCAGATGCAATGCCAGTTCGAACACCTGGAAAAAGCCCGCTGAATCCGCTCCGCCGCCCCTGAACGGCCATGGCGCCCGGTGCCGTTTTCAGCACGCAGGCGCCCCGGCGATTTAGCCTGGCACAGCCCCACCCCCCGGCTGCTCGCCCTCTTGCACTGCTGGCTGCGGCACAATCGAGGCAAAGAACCACGGCGAAATCAGCGTGACCAACAAAATGGTCATGAAGCCGCTGGATGACAGCGCCAGTATCACCAGTACACCCAGGTCAATGACGGGTTTGTAGGCGGAGAACAGCAGCGCGACAAAGCCCATCGAGAAGATCACGACGTTGACCACCGTCGAGCGCCCGACGCCCTGCATGGCCGCCAGGATGGCCTCGTCGATCTCGATGCCCTTCTGCACCAGCATCTTGATCCGTGACAGCAGGTGAACGGCGTAATCCACCACGCCCACCACCAGGAACGTCACCAATGTGGTACCGATGTTCAACTCGATATCCAACAGGTACATGCTGCCGTAAACCGTCACCGACGTGGTCAGCAACGTCAGCATGCCGAGGATGCCCAGGCGTACTGACTTGAGCCAGAACATCATCATCAAGGTCACGGCCAGCAACGCCAGCGAGAAGCTCAGCACCTGACCCTGGGTGATTTCCTGCAACACCCCGGTCCATATGTACGGCGTACCGGCATGGGTGACCTGCAGGTTGGCCGGTTTGTTGATGGCCAGCCAGGCGTCCAGTTTATCGAGCATCGCCTGGTAATCGCCCGCCACAGAGGAGGTCATGGTGAACAGCGTCACCGCCTTCGAGTAATCGGCATTGAGCACGTTCTGCAAGTCAGTGCCGCCACCGTTCTCGAACATCATGATGTGTTGTTCGATGAGCGAGTTGCCATCGACATCGAAGGTCTCCGGTTTGCCGTCATCATCGACCACCGTCACCTGCTCCACCGCCTGCGGCACCCGCAGGAAAGCAGGGTTCATGTCGTTGAGCACGAGGTTCATGCGCTTGATGTAGGTCGCCACCGAATAGGTGTAACTCACGTTCGGCTGGGCCTTGATGAACTGGTCCAGACGGTCGAGGAACTGCACGGTTTCAGTGGTCAGCGCGCCACGCGGAGTCTTGGTGTCGAAAGCGATCCAGCCCGGCGATGTACCCGCGACTCCGGCCCGGTTGATGAATTCGTCGGACATCCGCACCGGGCTGTCCTTCTTGAAGTAGGCAATGCCCGAGTCTTCGATATCCACCTTGAACGTGAACACCGTCATCATCGCCAACAACGGCAGGGTCACCAGCAATACCGGCTTGCGCCAGCGAATCAGCCAGGCACAGAACACCACCAGATAGTGGGAGATCAGCGACTCTTTCAGTTGCACTTTGCGCGGGACGGCATCTTTGCCCCAGATCGAAATCCACGCCGGAATCAGTAGCAACGAGATGATCAGCGCCGCCGTCAGGCCGATGGACATGAACACGCCAAAGTTGCGGATGCTGACAATGTTGTTGGTGGTGGAAATCAGGAACGTCGCAATCGTCGTGACCGTTGTCAACACTACCGGCGTGACCATCAGGCGCTGGGTTTCACGGTTGGCTTCGCGGAAAGACTTACCCGAATTGAGCTGTTCGTAATACTCGGCCATGACGTGGATCGCGTCGGCACAACAGATGGTGAACAGGAACACCGGCAAGACACTGGTGAGCAAGTCCATCGGCACCCGCAGCAGCGCCATCAGGCCAAGGGTCCAGATGGTGCAGAACAGGATATTGAACAGCGGCAGCACCACGCCAAGTGGTTTGCGAAAGAAGAAAACCAGCAGAGAGGTCACCAACAGGAACACGATCGGGAACAGCATCGCCAGGTCGTGATCGATGATTTCCTGCTGGGCCGCAATGAAGATCGGCATGCCGGCGATGAACACCTCATCGGTGAACTCCGGGTGGGCGGTCTGGTACTTCGCGATGATCTCGCGGACCTGGTGATAGGCACGCAACTGGGCCTGAGCGTCGTCCTGTTTGGTGCCCAGTTCAGCGACGACCATGGCGACTTTCTTGTCCGCCGAGACGACGCCACCGACCATCTGCTCGTTGCCCATGATCTGCGCTTCGACCTTGATCGGGTCCATATCCAGGGCGTGCAGGGTCTTGTGGATCCACAACTCGCCATCGGCACTCAAACTGATGTTTTCCAGGTCAGCCATCGAGGCCATTTCCTGGATCGGGTTGAGCCGCTCGGCAAGAAAGCTCAAAAACTGCAGGTCATGGCTGTCCCAGTGCCGGGCAATCCCATGGTCGCGCAGCGCTTTGGCGGCAGCGTAATCGTTCTGCGAAAAACCCTCGGCGAGGATCTGCACCAGCAAACCCTGGGCATCAGGGTCGTCACTGTGGAGGCCGACGATGCGCTGCAGTTCGACACGGTCCTCATCATTCGCCAGCATCAACCGACGTATGGCCTGGGACAGCTCGAACTGGGCGTTCAGCGACGTGGTGTTGAAGACACTCACGGGGTTGTTCAGCGCCACCATGACCGAGTCATAGGTGCCGGTGAACTCGCGCTGCAGATCAATGATCGTCTTGCGCGCCGGGTGAGTGTCCTTGAGCAGATACGGATTGGTGTCCGACATCAGCGCGCCGAGGGTGTAGGTGAAGTAGGCGGTGATCGCCACCAACACGAACACAATTGCCCGCGCATAGCGCTCGACGAAGTTCAGGTATCTTTCCATGAATGAGGGTTCCAGATGAATCGAGAGCGGCGCTTAGCGGGCAGACACGGCGTATTCTGGCAAGTCGCCGGCTTTCAGCCCGCGCTTGATCGCGGTCTGCGTGAACAGGCGGTCGTCCAGCGCGACGTTGTACTGCAACTGATTGAAGCGCAGCTGAGAGCGCGTACCGGCGATGAAGTCCTCGGTTTCGCTGAAGGTAATGCTGTCGATCTGGTCGATGGTTTCAGTCTTCAGGGTGCGCATCTGCTTGAACATCACACCTTTTACATCGAAGAAGTCCTGGCGCAGCACCAGTGAGTTCTTCTTGTCAACCCAGACCTTGAGCTTGTTGTAGCCGGTCTTGGCCAGCACGGCAGGCGTCGCCGGCTCACGCTCGATCACGTAGCAATCGCGGCCCTGCAACTGCTCTTCGCCAACCAGCGTTTGGCGATAGTCTTCGGCGCGAATCTTGTCGAGGTCGGCATAGGAGTAGTCGCTACCCATGAACGCCCCGCGTTTGTCGGTGGTGGAAATCCTTCGGGTCTGTCGGCTGACCGGCAAATACATCCACTGGCTGTCTTCGAGGCCCAGGGCCTCGCGCGGGTTTTCGATGTGGAAGGCGACGTCACGCACATCACTCGGCGCGGAGAAATACATGGTGAATTTGTCGCTGTCCGGGTAATCCTTCTGCAGGTAGCTGAACTCGCGGATGCGGCTGTTACCTTGCTTGTCGATCAGGATCAGGGACACCTGGGACATGAAGCTCTTGCCGTCATCGCGGTCCCGGGCCTGGCGAATGATGTCGTCGGCCGTGCGTGTTTCAGCTGCCATGGCGGCAGCGGCGCTCAACAGCAGTGCGCTTACAGTCAGGGTCTTGAAGATGGGCAACATGGCGATTTCCTTTTCATTGTTTGAGTGGTTCGCACACCGCACTGGTGTGGTCAGAACAGATAACCGGCGGACAAGCGCACCTGATCGCGGTTGTCGTACGCACCGAACTGGCGGTCGGGCTTGCCGAAGAACACATCGACTTCGAGCCCCAACTTGAGCCAGTCCACCGGTTTGTAGGTGAAGATCCCCTGAACGAAACTGTCGTCCTGCGCTGGCGGCGACATGCCGAATACCAGACGGGTCTTGAGGCGATCCTGGAACTGCGAGCTTTCGGCAGACACGGTGAACAGGTCGTCGCGTTTGTCCTGGACCATGCCGGGCTGCCAGTCGAGCAGCCGCTGATGTTGCCACTGCGTCGAGATCAGCCAGTCCCGCAAGAGGTAATCGACGCCCAGCAGCGACTTGGTCATAGCCGTCTGGTCGCTGCCGTAAGCGCGGTAAGGATTGGTGACGCGCCAATTGTCGAAGTAGGCGACTTCACTGCGTACCACGATGCTGTGGCCGGCATCGATGGCCACACCGGCACCGCCCATGGAATAGCGCGGGAATTGCCGCTCAAGGCGAATCAGGCCCTCTTCGGTCTGGCCTTCGACGGCGTAAACCGGGTCCTGTTGGCGGGCGTTGAGGGCAACGAAGCTGACATCCACCGTGCCGACCCGGCCGTTGGCACTGGCGCCGTAACCGAAGCCACTGTGACCGTCATAACCGGGCCGCGAATCGACCACGAACATCTGCGGATCGGGTGTGGCAAAGATCGGTGCATCGAACTCGCTGCCGACGGCCGGCGCCTGGTTTTTCACAAAGTCAGTGATCACCAGCGCTTCCAGCTCCCACTCGGCGACCGGCTGCACCAGGCGAATCATCGGCACGGCGATGCGGCTGTCTTCCAACAGACCGATCACACCCTCGCGATAATCCAGCGGGTTGATCTGATCGAGCACCCGTAATTCATCTGCACGCCCCCACACCACCTGCTGCCAGCCCACCGTCAGCTCGCCGTCACCGACGTAGAGCCCCCAGTAAAGGTGCCGCCAATCGGCAGTGGCCCGGTAATCGTCCCGGGCTTGCGCGCTGTATGGGTTGTTGCCGTCATAACGGAAGTCATAACGGGCTCGGCCCTTGGCCTTGTAGTAGCCGCTGTCCCAGGCATCCTCCAGGCTGAACTTGAGGTACACGGCTTTTTGCGTGACCCGGTCGTCACCGTGCAGACGCACGGCCGTGGCAACGCCGATCTCCGCTTCATGATGCTCCGGCAACCACTCGGCGATCGCCGCTGGCGGGCCGAGGCTGACCAGCGCGGCCAAAAGGCCGCGGTTCAATCCCAGTCGAGCCATGGCTACATTCCCAACCCGGCACCGCCGTCGATCATCAGGCTTTGCGCCGTGACACCACTCGCCTGCGGGCTCGCCAGATAACGAACCATGGCCGCCACTTCGTCGCCCTGAATGAAGCGCCGTAGGGGCAACTTCTTCTTGGCATTGCGCAGGATCTGCTCGTGGGTGATCCCGGCGATGCGCGCTTGAGCCGCCAATTCGCCTTGCAGCATCGGTGTGTCGATCCAGGCGGGCAGGATGGCATTGACGGTGATTCGCCGTGGCGCCAGGTCCAGCGCCAAGGCTTTGGTCATGCCGATGATGCCGTGCTTGGAGGCGCAGTAAGCAGTGTTGCGGACCTTGCCCGCTCGGCCGAGGATCGACGACATGTTGACGATCCGCCCACCATCCGCCATCAGTGGCAGGCACAACGAGGTGACGTAAAAGGTGCCGTTGAGGTTGATCGAAATGACCTTGTGCCAGTTGTCGAGGTCTTCGGGTTCGTTCTCGTCGCAGACCCCGGCGCTGTTGACCAGCACATCGACAAAGCCGACCCGGTCGGCCAGGCCCTTGAACAGAAGTTGCAGGCTGGCGAGATCGGCGATGTTCGCTTGATGGGTTTCGATACGAGCGGCAAATTCGCCCTCGGTGACCCACCCCTGCAAGGTTGCCAGATCCCGATCAAGCAAGATCAAAAGGTGCTCGGCCTGGGCTGCAAAACTTTCCGCGACGGCGCGGCCAATACCATTGGCCGCGCCGGTAATCACAATCGTGCGTAACTGGCTCATGGCATTTTCAATCCGCCGTTGACGGACAGGACTTCGCCCGTGATGTACAGGCCGCGCTCGGCCAGATACAGCACCGCGTCGGCAATTTCTTCAGGCCGGGCGAACCGTTTGATCAACAGCCGCGACTGGATTTCCTGCTCATGGGCGCCGACCAGGGCTTGGCTCATGTCGGTGCTGACGATGCCGGGCGCCACCGCGTTGACCCGGATGTTGCGCGGCGCCAACTCCACCGCCAGTGCGCGTGTCAATGCTTCTACACCGCCTTTGGCGGCGGCGTAGTTGCTCTGGCCCTTGCCGGGCTTTTGCGCGGCCACCGAACTGAGGTTGACGATGCACCCGCTGCGTTGGCGCATCATGCAGGGCAGCACCTGCTGACAGCACAACAACGTGCCGACCAGGTTGGTCTGGATGACCTCGGTGATGTCGTTCAACGATTGCGTGGCGAGCAAACCGTCACGGGTAATACCGGCGTTGTTGACCAACAAGTCGATACGCTCGAAACGTTGCTCGACCCGTTCAAAAAACGCCTGAATGCTCGGCGCTTCCTTGACATCACACTGCACGGCCAGGCAGTCCCGGCCGAGCCCTTCGACCTGCGCCTGCAAGGCAGCGGCTGACGCCTCGTCACGGACATAACTGAAGGCAACCTGATAACCCGCGCCGGCCAGGGCCAGCACGATGGACTTGCCAATGCCGCGACTGCCGCCGGTCACGACAGCTATTTTCTGAGTCATGACCGCTCCTTACAGTGAGTTTTGAGTTTTGAATTGCGCGAGGGTGAAACCGTGGGTCGCGGCCAGTGCGCGGACCTGCTGCACTTGCTCACGGCTGATATCGCCGTAGGAGCCGTGCTGGCTCATGCCAGACAAGCCCATCAACACCGACTCGGCCATACACGCATACAGCTGACCTTTTTTCAGATAGGCCCGCACGTTGGGCGCCAGGCCGTCGTCGAACGGCGTCTGGACGATGCCGCCGTGCATGTAGAGCACGTCTTCGCGTTGGCTCGGCAGGTCTTGATGGACGTTCAGCGGCACGGCGATATCGCAAATCACGCTGCGCTCGGCAAAATGTTCGGCACCGAGGAACGGCTGAGGCGCATTGGCAGCGCACAGGACAATACGTGCGCCCTTGATGGCGTCGAGATCGTTGGTGACCGTGATGAAGGCGTTCGCGCCAAGGCGCTCATCCACCAGACGGGCGATGTGCAAACCGAGGTCGGCTTTTTGGCCATGTGAGTGCAACAAGCCACGAAAACCATCAAGGGTCAGCAGTCGCTGGGCCAACCGGTCGTGTTCGGCCGTGCCTTTGAGGATCGAACGGGCCGCGTCGGCGTAAATCTGTTGCGCGGTTTTCTCCAGGCGCCGAACCGAGCCATCACGACCGCTGCCAATCAGAATCAGGTGATCGACGGTGGCGGACAGCACCGAGGCATAGGTCGACGCAACGTTACCGGCGGCACCGACAACGGCAGCGGTTTGCTCGCAAAGTGCCAGACCTTGCTGTACACAGCCTTGCTCGATGGCTTCGAGCCCCATGCCGATGGTCAGGGCATTGCCGGACGTCAGCGCCATGTCGGCAATCTTCAGCGCCTGACAATTGTTGGTGACGATCGAGGTGTACATCCCGAGGCCGGCGATGCTGCAGCCATCGGCGCGGGCATCAGTGACACGCCTGCCGACTTCTTCGCGAATGCTGTCCAGGTCACCGCTGCGGATGTACTCGGCCATGGCATCCGAGTCCATGCACAGCGGGTATAACGTGAACTCCACCGCCATGCCGAGGCGCGACCGAATGATCACCGGGCCGACTGGCACAGCGCGGCGCTCAGGCTTGGTGCGATTGATGAACGTGCGTTTTTGTTCCGGGCTCAGGGCTGCCAACGAGGGATCGACGTCACCGAGGATATCGGCATCGATCAGGTGGTTGATGAACGCTACCCGAGCGACGACTTCGACCTTGGCATCCCTGTTTTCAACGGGCTCGGTCACCCGAAAATCGTCCTGACGGGCTGGCAAGGCGGGCATCGAGTCCGCGCAGATACCCGCAGCCAACGGCAAGGCATCGCCACGGCGCAGCATGTCGCAGACCCGTTGCAGGGCAGCGATCAGCTTGTCGATTTCGCCCAGGGTGATACAGGCTGGCGGCTCCAGGCGAATCACGTTGGAGTTGCTGCCCGAAGGTGCTACCCGCAACGCTTCGAATTGCAACAGGTAACCGGCGATCAAGTAACCCAAGGCATCGTTGTACTGGGCCGACGCCTGTACCAGCGAGCTGCTGACACTCAAGTCGTGCAATTCCAGCCCCACCAGCAAGCCACGCCCGCGCACATCGGCGATCACATCCGGATAGGCCATCTTCAGTTCATTGAGCGAGGCTTTGAGGTAGGCGCCCTTGGTGCGTATGTCTTTGAGCATCGCGTCGTCATCGGCGAACAACCGGCGCAATGCCGACAGCGCGATATGGCAGGACGGATCGTCCTCGGCGAAGGTCGAGCTGTGGATATAGCTGAACTCGCCTTCGTAGTGGCTGCTGCGGATCACCGTCGCGGCGATTTTCATCAAGCCGCCGCCGAGTGCCTTGGACAGGCAGTAGTAGTCGCCTTGCAGGTTGAACTGGCTGCTGGCAAGAAACGTCCCGGCGCGACCAAAACCCGACTGCACTTCATCGACCACCAGCGGGCATTGTTGCTCGTTACACAGCTTGCGCAGCCCCAGATAGAACTCGGCCGCGAACTCGTTGATACCGCCTTCGCCCTGAATCGGTTCCATCAACACGGCGGTAATTGCACTGAACGGCAATTGCAGCACGTGCAGGTGTTCGCCGTCCCATTGCAGGCTCAACCAATGGTGCGTGTGCCGGGCCGGCAATTCCTGCAACTGATGGGGCTGCTGTGGGTCGATGAACTCGACGTTCAGCCCAAAACGGGCAAACGGCGCGCGGTACTGACGGCCATAGGTCAGTTGCACGGTATTGACCAATTTGCCGTGGAAGCTGCCGCGCAGGGCGACGAATACCGGTTCGATGTGCAACTGCGCCAGGTTGTGTTGGCGAACGGCTTCAACCACCTGACGCAAGGTCACGCTGTTAAGGGTGGCCGGCAGGACACCTGCAGGCAGGTCGAGGTCGGCCACATCCAGTTCGCGGTAAGCGTGTTCGCTGGCGGTCAGGCTGGCCAGGGTGAAATCGATGTCGTCGAACTGCTTTTGCAGGCTCTTCTGACGACGGAACTCCGCGTGCTTGACGGCGATTTCCACCGCCTCCGCGCCGCTGTTGGAGAAAGTCGAAATATAACGTTCGGTGTTCTTCAGTTCGCGATTGAAGGCGTCGCTGAGCGCTCGCCCCAATTGCCCGGCCGCACCGCGGATCGACATTTGTGCGTTGAACGGCACGTCGCTGCGCAGCAGCGCACATAGCTGATCGACAAACTGTGGGTCGTTGTGGCCGAACAGTGCCGCACCGTAACCGCCGAGAAAGTCGGTGACCGTGACCATGTCGCCCTTGGGGTTGCGGTAGAACAACTGGCTACCGAGGGCGCGCTCAAATTCACACTCCAGGCCCAGTGCCTGCAGCAGGCCGACGAATTTGGGCCGAACGAAATCGCGATAATCCATGACAGTCATATCCCTTGAAAGTAAAAAAAGAGGCGGTAGTCAGCGGCAGTCCTGAGTGACCTTTGCGCTGTAGTGCACTTGATAGGCGGCGCTGAATCCGTTGTCGTCGCGGTTCAGCACCAGGCAATGCGCAAGGCTCGCGGCGTGGGGCGCGCCCTGAATGAACGGCAGGTTCGCCACTGGCTGCTGCAAACCGGCAATCGGCGGCACGCTTTGGGCCTGCAATGCGCAACGCGCAAGCATCAGATCCACCAGGCTCGGCGCCGCGCTGAGAATGCCGTTGATCGCCAACCCGCTGGTGATGTGCGAGGCGCGCGCAAGGGCCAGCGTCTGGCACAACACGCGGTCTTTGTGCGCATCGCCGGTGCCGCTGCACACCAACACATCGGTTGGGCTGTCGGGCAGGCTCAAGCGACCGAGGGAGGCATGGGCCGTCATGTCGGCGAGGCACGCCTGAGGACCGGCCGACAGGTCTTCGCGCCGGCGCAGCACCAACGCTGCCGCGCCCTCCCCGGCAATGCCGCCGGTGCCCCGAAGGTCGAACGGCAGCAGCGTGTTCGAGCCGTTGGCGCTGATGACACCCGCCTGGACCAACCCGGACAGCGCCAGGGCATCCAGCTCGCTGCCCGCACCGACAACGATTGCCGCGTCAATTCGGCCAGCCTGCAAAGCGGCCGTAGCCTCACGCAAGGCTGCCAGGTTGCCGGCGACACCTTGCATATAGGCGTTGCACTCGCCCACCAGTTTCAGCGCCAGGCTGGTGACACCCAGCAAGCAGTTGCTCAAGCCTTTGAGCACCAGAAAAGGGTCCTGGGCACGGTCTTGCAGGATCCGTTTGGCGAACGCCGCCATGTCGGCGACGCCGTCCTGCCGACAGCCGTGCAACAACTCGGCATAGGATTCCAGAGACGGATGGGTGTAGCCGCCTTGACAGCAATACAAACCGAAACGGACATCCGGCTGCTCATCGGCCAGGCCGGCTTCTTCCAACGCCTGACGTACCGCGCTGACACCCCAGATCACTGCCGGCGTGCAGTAACGCTGAAGGTTTTGCGCAAGGTCTTGTCGGCTGCGTTGGTGGTCCTGATCCTGAATTTGCCCGAACGCCACCACGCGTTCGCTGCTGAACCGTCGGGCGTTCAGCGCCGTAATTGCACTGCGCCCTTCGGTTGCGGCCGCCCAGAAAGACTCGACACCCCAGCCGCTGGGCAACACGCAACCCGCACCGGCAATCGCGACCGCCTGTTTCATCGCGGCGCCTCCCGGTACTTGCCAAGCGCCAGTGAAGTGTTGAGGCCGCCGAAACCGAAGGAGTTGCTCAGGGCAACGTCGACCTGGCGCTTGACCGCTTGGTGGGCGCAGTAGTCGAGGTCGCATTGTTCGTCGGCATCCTGCAGGTTCAGGGTCGGCGTGACCCTATCATCCCGGCAGGCCAGGGCCGTGAGCATGAACTCCGGTGCTCCGGCGGCCGCAATCAGGTGGCCGAACTGGGATTTGTTGGCCGTCACCAGCAACCGCCGATAATGTTCGCGCTCGGCGAACAGGGTCTTGATCGCCAGGGTTTCGGCGGCATCGTTGAGGGGTGTCGACGTACCGTGGGCATTGATCAGATCGACCTGTTGCGGCGCCAGCCCGGCATCCGTCAGGGCCGCCTGCATCGCCAGCACCGCGCCCCGGCCCTGCGGGTCGGGTGCGGTGATTTTGTAGGCATCCAGGCTGCTGCCGAAACCCAGCACTTCGGCGTACGGCGTTGCCCCTCGGGCGAGCGCCCGTTCGAGGGTTTCGAGCACGACAAAACCACCGCCCTCACCCGCAATCAAGCCACTGCGATGGCGATCGAACGGCCGACACAGTTCGGTGCCCCAACGCTGTTCGCTGCTGGCGGCGCCGAGCAGATACAGCGCGGTCATGGTGTCCAGGCTAAGCACCGAATCGGCGCCCCCGGCAATGGCCAGCTCGACCTCGCCGCGACGGATCATCTGGAATGCATTGCCGATGGCCTGGGACGCTCCCGCGCAGGCGCTGCTGACATTGATCACCGGGCCTTCACTGCCGATGCCATCGGCAATCACCCGCGCAAGGCGGTCGTTGCTCTGACGCAGTGAACTGTCAGGATCGACCTGCGCCTGTCGCGCCATCAATTGAGCCCAGGACGGCGCCTGCGCCGGGTTATCCGCCAGGCTGAGCAGCATGTCCTGCAAACGATGAGCAGGTGCGCCGGACGCTGACAATACCGCCGCACCACGCAACTGTTCGGGGCTCAGACCACTATCGGCAATGGCTTGGGTGGCCGCGACCCAACCAAAGCGGGTGCGTTTTTCCAGCGACAATCCCCAGGCCGGATGGTTTTTCAAGTGTGCCGGCATCAAGCCCATATCCACGGGCGCTGCGTAACGCACGGGGAACGCACCCGCTTCGACGCCTTCCGGTTGCCATGGCCGAATGCAATGCTCGCCGGCCAACATTCTTTGCCACATGGACTGCCACTCGAAACCGAAGCCGGTGACGGCGCCCATGCCCGTGATCACGATGCGTGTGGGGCTCATGGGTAACTCTCCATTGTCTCTGTGTCCGACGACGCTCTGGCCAGCAGCACCGCGCCCCAATGCCCGCCTCGGCTATGTTCGAGCAACAGCGTGTAACGGCTGCAATCCAGTGCCCAGGTCACAGCGATTTCGCTGAGCAAGGCGCTGGCGCCCAAGTCACCTAGCAACGCCTTGGAGTGTTCGAGGGTGTGCCCCGATAGACTAAACAACGCGGCAATCTGCGGATCCTGTGCATCGGCGACGACTTGCCCGATATCGTTGAGGCACAGTTTTTCGTTGCTCAAAGCGCGCTCAATGACGTCGCGACCAACCGCCAGTCCACGCTCGGGTTGCGCGCTGTAACCACGGGCAAACCCGGCAATACGCAACGCAGATCGAGCACCGCTGCCCGGGTTGGTCGTCAGCAACAGTGCCGCAGCACCTTCGCCGAAAACCCACGGGCCGGGGTTCACAGGTGGGTGAGTAGCGTCACGCAGGTACAACGCCGGGGTGATGTTCGGACTGCTACTGACGACGACGGCAGCATCGGCACGGCCTTCGCTCAGATGGGCAGCGGCCTCCATCAAAGCATCCAGCCCCGCATTGCCCTGGGAGCAAAAACCACCCATGGGCCCCTTGCAACGCAAGGCCTCAGCCGCGTGGGCCATGACGCTGCTGTTGAGCATCATCAGCGCATGCAGCGGCGGTGTGTGGGCAAAGAATTGCGCCAACAGATCTGCCGGTTGTGCGCCAATGGCCTGCACTGCATCCCAGCACGAACTGGGGCCATCCACTTCCGGAATGGCAGCGGTCAATGCGATCCGCTCGTCGGGCAGCTCCAGCCCACGCAAGGTCTCGGCGAGACGGCCGGCGCAATACAGCAGGCGCGCGCCCTGAGGCTCGAGGCTGCGGGACAGTCTGCGGTCGTACACACCCGCCGGCAAGGCGGGCGCTGCGACACAATGGGCCAGACGTGCCGGGTCGAAATCCAGCGGTTGCGCGGCCTGAGGTTGACTGTCACGAGGCGCACATTCAGTACCGGCAGCGTTGAGTACCGACGCCGCAGTGATATAAACAGCGGTTGAATTGGATCTGGTCATGTCATGCCCTGCCCAGCACCAACGAACTGTTCACGCCACCAAACCCGAAGGAGTTGGAGAGCACGACATTGATCGGTTGCTGCAACGGTTCGCAAAGGAATTTCAACGCCGGAAATTCGGATTTTTCCGGCTGAAAATTGAGGGTCGGCAAGGCCACGCCCAACTGAATGCTCATCAACGACAGCACCGCCTCAATGGCACCACTGCCGGCCAACGAATGCCCTACGGCAGATTTGTTGGCGGTGAACGTCATCTGCTCCAGGGTTTCGCCGAAAACCTGCGCCAGGCCCAGGGCCTCGCAACGGTCATTGGCCTGTGTCGACGTACCGTGAACATTCACATGGTCCACAGCCGCACTGGTCAGTTCGGCATCGGCCAGGGCCGCCGTCATGCAGGCGGCATACTTGCTGCCGTCGCGGCTGCTGGAGGTGATTTTCTCTGCCTCGCACAGATTCGCGTAACCCAGCACCCGGCCCAGCGAACAGGCCTGACGACGCTCGGCATGCTCGCGGGATTCCAGCACCAACAGCGCCGCCCCTTCACTCAGCACAAAACCGCAGCGGTCCGGCATGAACGGCCGGCTCTGTTCTTGTGGGGTAAAGTCAACTCGCTGGCAGAGTGCGCCCAGCCCATCAAAGCTGTAGTAGGACAATTCATGGGCCATCAACTCCACCGCGCCACACAACGCCAGGTCGATCTCGCCACGGGCGATCGCTCGATAGGCGCTGCCGATGGCCATGGTGCCGGCGGCACAGGCATCGGAATGTGTGGAAATATGGTCACGTACACCCAGCCATTCGGCGAGATGTCGGGTTTGCTGATCAACCCGCCGGGCAAACGCCCCACCGCTGAGGGTGTGGTTATCCAGGAACTGGTCGAGATCGACCCGCCCCTGATCGTCCATGTAACGGCTGGCGTCCCGCAAATCACCGCTCACGCAATATTTGTTGGCCCCGACGAAAATACCGCTGGCGACTCGGGCAAAAGCGCCGTCGGCCAACCCGGCATGGGCCAGCGCCTGACGGGCCACGTAATGCGCCAGCCATTCCTGGCGGGAGGTGGTCTGCAGGTCGCCCGGAAAGGCCGCCGCGATGACCTGCCATTGTTGCTCATCGATAAATCCGGCCGCCGGGTTCGCAAACCCCAGTTCGACAAACGCCGGGTGCTGGCCAATGCAGGAACGGTTTTCGCTGATCGTGGTGAACAGCGAGGCCGCATCCAGTGCCGTGGGAGCCACCAGTCCATAGCCGGTGACCAGAACCTCTCGGGCCTGCATCAAGGCACCCCCTACGCCGAAGCCTTCAACTGGGCGGCCGCGTACTGCTCAACCAACAGACGCGAGATCGAGTCACCGTCCAGAGGGGTCAGGCGAGCACTGCAACCGCCACACACCACTTGCTGGCGTTCATTGAGTTGGGCATGAACCGCGCCACACTCAGGGCAGGTCTCGGGGAGGTAGTTGAAAACGTTATGGCATTGCTGCGCCCAGTTACGCACGGTGGTGGCCGAGAAGACATCGCCCGGCTGCATGCCCACGTGCAACTGGCCCGGCGCATAAGCGCTGAGGCTCTGCTCCAGCAAGGCCACGCCGTCCTGCGTGATTCGGCCATTTTCGACAAACCGGGTGGCGTCGCCGAACACCGCTACCGCGTGATCCAGCACGCTGGTTTTCGGCAAGGTGCAACCGTACTGACGGCCCAGCTGGAAGCTCAGGTCGACGATGTCCAGCGAGTCGGCGCTGAGGTCGTCAACAATACTGCTGTGCTCTGTGACGTCGCCCCTATCCAGCACCAGCAACTGCGCAAGAATATCCTGTGTACTGCTGATGACGCTGTCCAATTCCAACGGATTATTCATTGAGTGTTTCCCTACAAAAGCCGCATTGAATGAATAAAGTCATCGGGCCAAAAAAAGCTGTTTTGAGGCCAGATCTATCGGGGGCCGGGAGTCTAAAGTCTCCCCCTAAGGGGAGAGTCAACGTGCCATCAGTGCTTTTTGCGAGAAATCCCAGCGCGCCCTGAAACCTTTGATTTATGCAGCTCAATGGGGCTTGGAGAGGGGTCGTAAAATGACAAAATCGATTGCTTGAAACAGCACGATAGTTCCAGAAGCGGGATATCACCGTACCCGCAAGCGGCGCCCTGAGTGCTTCAAACCATGAAGGACAAGGCGCCCGTCAGCAGTGCCAGCGCAGTGATCACCAGAGAGGTGAGCACGGCCCATTTCACGGTGGCTTTCTGGAAGTCACCGATATCGCGGTCGACCATGCCCACCAGCAGTAGGGTCGAGGCCACCAGCGGGCTCATGAGGTGAACCGGCTGGCCAAGCACCGAAGCGCGGGCAATTTCCACCGGGTCGATACCATACGCGGCAGCGGCATTGGCCAGGATCGGCACAACGCCGAAGTAGTACGCGTCGTTGGACAGCACGAAGGTCAGCGGCATGCTGGTCAGCGCCACCACCAGCGGGAACCAGTGGCTCCACGCTTCCGGAATCCAGTCCACCAGCGTCTGGGCCAATGCATCGACCATCTTGGTACCCGAGAAAATACCGGCAAAGATGCCCGCGGCGAACACCAGCAGCACCACGGTCATGGCGTTGCCCGAATGGGCGAGGATGCGCTCTTTCTGCAGGTCCAGCTGCGGGTAGTTGATCATCAGTGCGGCGACGAAACCGATCATGAACAGGATGGCCGCGTGCATCAGCCCCAGCACCAGCGCGGTCATCACGGCGATCACCAGCACCAGGTTCACATAGGCAAGGCGCGGGCGCTTGTGCGGGTTGTCGCCGAGGATTTCCTTGATGTAGCAGTTGCCGCCACCGGACTCCAGGGCAATATTGCCGATACGCCGGCGCTCGGCACGGCCCAGCAGGTAGGCGGTGAACACGACCCACGCCGCCCCACCGATGACGGTGGGTAACATCGGAATGAAGTATTCGGTCGCATCCAGGCCGAGCGCGGCAATGGCACGGGTGGCGGGACCACCCCACGGGCTCATGCCGCTCATGATGCTCAATGACAGCATCGATACGGTCGCCAGGATCATCGGGTTCATGCCGAT
The DNA here is from genome assembly GCF_043105275.1 of Pseudomonas sp. TYF_14. NCBI lineage: Bacteria > Pseudomonadati > Pseudomonadota > Gammaproteobacteria > Pseudomonadales > Pseudomonadaceae > Pseudomonas > Pseudomonas sp. TYF_14. Next base: position 140,923 of record NZ_JBICLK010000034.1, on the reverse strand, counting down.
GCGCTTGTACAGCGGCAGCATGGCGGCGCAGGTAATCATGTAGGTCGTGGTGCCGTCACCGTCCAGCGCCACCAGCAGCGACAGCAAGGCCGTGCCGATGGCGATCTTGATCGGGTCGCCATTCACCCGCTTGAGAATCTTGCGGATCAGCGGGTCGAACAGGCCGGCGTCGATCATCAGGCCGAAGAACAGGATGGCGAACAGCAGCAGCGCGGCAGACGGTGCGACCATTTTCAGCCCATCGAGCATCATCTTGCCCAGGTCTGGCGCGAAACCGCCAACAAGGGCGAAAACAATCGGCACGATGGTCAGCGCGACGATCGGGGACAGGCGTTTACTCATGATCAGGTAGGTGAAGGTCACCACCATGATCAGGCCCAGAAGTGCGAGCATGGTTTGTTCTCTTGTTCTTATTGTCTATGTGGCCGCCCGACGGGTAGACGGCCCCCTTCCCCACCCGGCATCGTTTGATGCCAGGTAGGCGTTTGTGTCAATGCGGGGTGTACGGTTCGGTCGGCCGTGGCGATTAGGTTCGGCGCACCATTCAGGCGGCGCAGCAGGGTTTCGCGCTCACAGGCACCCTCGCAAAGCGAGATCACCACGGTGGCCACTGCGTTGCTCGCCAGGCTGAACACATGGTGTCGCATCGCATCCCGTGCAGGGTTCAGTCCCCGCCCAAGCCGTGAGGGTCGGGCCGGCGCTTTTCGATCGCAAACTTCAGCAGCGCGGCACTGCGGAACAGGCCATGGGCGAACTTGCCATAGGGCAAGGTCACGAACAGTGCCATGACGGTGCCCAGGTGCACGGCCAGCAGGATCGCCATCACCTCGGTGTCACGCAGGGCCAGCAACGCCATACCGGTCGTGCTGACCAACAGCAGAAGCAGGATGAACGCACGGTCCATGGGGCGCTGCGCGGCGTCGCCATGCGCTGGCGCGCGGCGCAGGTTCAACGCCAGCAGGCCCGCTGGCCCGACGATCAGGCCGATGCCGCCGAGGGTGCCGAGGACCACCGGCAGGCTGAGCAGCGGGTATGGCGCATGCAGGTCCAGCAGGTAGTGATAACCGGTGGCGACCACGGTGGCAGCAAAGCACAGCATGAAGCCGTAGAAGGTCAAATGATGATAGCGTCGACGCCACTGCGTGTAGCGATCGTCGGCGTTGTTGCAGCCTTGGCCATGGCCGCCATCCAAGTACTTGAGCGTCAGCACTGCGCTCGCTGCCTCCTGCAATGCACCGTTGGCCGGTTGCCGCGCTTGGGCGGGCGACACCGTGCGCCAGAAGCGCCTCAACGCCACGCCCAGCGCCACCCCGGCAGCGCTGAACACGCCACCGAACAAGAGCGCCAAGGTGTTGTGCGGGAACACAGCGTAGAAATCTCCGGCAAGCCGCCCAGGCAGCAAAGTGCCGTTGACCTGCAAGGCCAGCAGCAAGAACAGCGACAGCGCCAGTGCCAACGCCACGGCGACGAAGGTGCCATTGCGCCGGTAGAGCTGCCCGAAACGGGCCGGCCAGGCGTACTCAGCGTAGGTCTGCCCGCGCACCTTGGCCATGGCCTGCGGCACGTTCACCGCGAACGCATGCGGTGCGGCGTACTGACAAGCGTGCAAGCAGGCGCCACAGTTGTGGCAGAGGTTGGCCAGGTAGTGGATGTCGGCCTTGCCGAAGTCGAGTCGACGGGTCATCGCCGGGAACACGGCACAGAACCCCTCGCAATAACGGCAGGCGTTGCAGATGCGCATCTGCCGGTCCACCTCCTGCTCGTCCAGGTTCAGCAGCGGGATCAGCTCGGCCTGTGGCGGGGCGGGTTCGAACACGTGGGGATCAGGCATTTGCACAGTCATGCTGGGCCTCCAGGGGGGAAATACAATGGCCGGCGGCAGCCGCCGCCTGAGTGCCGGCGATGCGGCCGAACGCGGTACCGATGGACATGCCGACACCGGCGGTGTAGCCCTTGCCCAGCACGTTGCCGGCCATCATCTCGCCGGCGACGAACAGGTTGGGACTGGGCCGTCCAGCGAAATGCACGGCGGCCGTGGCATCGGTGCGCAGGCCGAGGTAGGTGAACGTCACCCCCGGGCGTAGCGGGTAACCGAAGAACGGCGGCTTATCGATCGGCAAGGCCCAATGGCTCTTGACCGGTTGCACGCCGTCGGTGCGGCAATCGTCCAGTCGGGTGTGGTCGAACGTGCCGGGGCGGCATGCCTGGTTGTAGGCGCGCAGGGTCTCGAGAAACGCAGGCACCGGCAGTCCGAGGGCTACAGCCAAGGCCTCGAGGCTGTCGGCGCGGGTGCCAGGGAAGACCGGTGGCATAAAGCGGCCCAGGGCCTTCTGGTCGATGATCGAGAACCCCACCTGGCCAGGCTGCTGGGCCACCAGGCGCCCCCAGATGGCATAGCGCTTGGGCCAGAAATCCTCGCCTTCGTCGTAGAATCGCTGGCCGTCGCGGTTCACCACCACGCCAAGCGACACGCAGTCGATGCGCGTGCAGATACCGCCGTCGTACAGCGGTGCGCGGGCATCGATGGCGACCATGTGGGCCTGGGTCGGGTCGCCAATGGTGTCGGCACCCAGGTCGATCATGCGCCGCAGCAGCGCGCCGTCGTTGAAGCGCGTGCCCCGCACCAGGAAGTTGTCCGCCGGCCACTCGCCGCGATCATTCTGCCCCCAGGCCTCGCGCAGCCATTGGCGATTGGACTCGAAGCCGCCGGCCGCCAGCACGCAACTGCGCGCCTCGATGCGCTCGGCGGGCAGGCGCCGCCCGTCGACGTCGCGTGCCGCCAGGTGGGCAGCGATGAAGCGTCCATCGCGCACCTCCAGGTCGCACACCGGGCTGTCGTAGCGCACCTGCACACCCAGCCGCTCGGCGCTGCGGTAATAAGCATTGACCAGGGCTTTGCCCCCGCCCATGAAGAACGCGTTGGTCCGCGCAGTGTGCAGCGCACCCGACAACGAGGGCTGGAAGTGCACGCCGTGGCGGCGCATCCAGCCGCGGCAGTCGGACGAGGCACGAATCACCAGACGCGCCAGGGCCTCGTTGGTCTGCCCATCAGTAACCTTCAGCAGATCCTGCCAGAACTCTTCTTCGGGGTAAGCCTCCACCAGCACGTCCTGCGGGGCATCGTGCATGCAGCGAAGGTTACGGGTGTGTTGGGAATTGCCGCCTCGCCAGGCGCGGGGCGCGGCTTCCACCAGCATCACGCTGGCGCCGGCCTCGCGCGCCATCAGCGCGGCGCAGAGGGCAGCATTGCCGCCGCCAATGACAAGTACATCGATCATGTCGCCTCCAGGGAGCGAGAAGCCAGGGTTGGGCAGCTCCTCGCGGACCCCGGACTCTAGGGGGTCGCGTACCTTGGGCGAAACACGATTGCAGGGGGGAGGTCTTCAGTTTTTCTAAAGGGGCGGTCGTTCGCAGGCGCTCACAGCAAACGCGCCCCTGGCCAGCGATCCTGCTGCACCAATTCGCGGGACACTTCATGCAGCACGATTCGCGTGGCAAGTGCAGCAGGCGAGAGTTCATCATCGACCAGGCTCACCACCAAGTTACGACGCTGAGCTTGCGGATCGTCGATCGAAAACACCCGCAAGCCTGCCTGCATGGCCCGCGCTACAGTGGCGCCAGGTTGGATCGTCGCGGCGTGACCTGCGCCGACACAATCCATGAGAAGCGACAGGCCATCAACCTCCATGACGATATTCGCGTCCAATCCGACGCGCTCAAGGATGACGCGTAACGTGGCGCGAAGACCATGCTGGGCACTGGGCATGACCAAGGGCAGCGAGGCGATCTGCTGCAACGTCAGCGACGTCCCCCAGTCAGCCTTGACCAAGGCTACCGGAACCAATGCGAACAGCCGCTCCTCCAGCAGCGGCCGCGCATCCAGCCGCATGCCAGCCTCCAGCTGAAACAACACCGCCAAGTCCAGGTGCCGAGTATTGAGCTGGTTCACCAGGTAGCCCGACAGCATTTCCACCAAATGAAGACGTATATCAGGGTAGCGCTCGCGCATCCTGGCGATCAGCGCCAGCCCCAACACCGAAGCCGTGGTGGGTGCCATACCGACGCTGGCGTACCCACTCATACGCCCACTGCGTGCAGCCAACATGGCGTAATCGGCCTGGCGCAGCGTCAGGCGCGCATGGTATTCGAATGCCAAACCTGCCGCGGTAGGCGTGACGCCAACGCTAGAGCGTGTCAGCAGGCGGGTACTCAACTCACTTTCGAGCTTCGTGAGTTGCTGGCTCAACGCAGATACCCCAACGCCCGTTTCGAGCGCGGCTCTGCCGAGGCTGCCACACTCCAGCACACTCAGAAAGTAACGAAGCTGGCGTAACTCCATCAAAGGCATCTCCCATTCAGCAAGGTCGGCGGCTCATTGAGTATCAAGCTTTTGCGCAGATAGATGTTAGCGACCGGTGAACACACCTTTAGAATTTCAGAATCAAGGGTGATGGTGTCCGCCTGATTTGTCACCTGCGCGGAACGCGGCGATAAACGCCGCACCGCAACCATTATGAAGCTGACATTCAGCCAATCTTGATAAATATCAAGGTCATCGAGCCCCACTGCGTCACGCTTGGCCTGAACCGGTGGGCCTTCATCGAGGCTGCCACCGCGGTGGAGGCCATCATGAATACTTACTCAAGACTGCTGCTGATCTGCCATCCAGACCTGCACCCTTCGCCTGCCCTGACGCGTGCTCAAGCGCTGAGCAGTGCGACAGGTGCGACCTTGCACCTGGTGGCGCTCAGTCAATTGCCCTCGCGCCTGGCAACCCTGGACCAGGTGCTACGCAAAAACGCCCGCAAGCAGGACGCCGAGCATCGCAAGGCGTGGCTCGCTGAGCAGGTGAAGGCGCTGGGCGAGCTGGGCATTACCGCCTACGCCGAGACGCTGGACGATCAAGACCCGCTCAAGGACTTGATCCGGCTGGCCCAACTGCACCGGGTCGGGATGGTGATCAAGGACATCCAGCACGAAACCGCCTTGAGCCGTGCCCTGCTCACGCCATTGGACTGGCAATTGCTACGCCGCTGCCCGATCCCGCTGCACTTGGTAGCCCAGGCTGAAACGACGCTGCCAGCGCGCATACTGGTCGCCGTGGACCTGGTCGAGCACGACCCGCTGATCGACAAGCTCAACGACCACATCCTGCAATCGGCACTGGAACTGGCACAACGCTGCAAGGCGCAACTGCATCTGCTGCAGGCCTACGAACCCAGCGCCAGCTTCGTTGCCTATGCCGCCGCACCCGTGGCCTGGACAGACAAACTGGCCGAGGAAATGTCCGGTCGTGCGCTCGAGCGCATGGCGACGTTTGGCGGCCGTTATGGCATCAAGCCAGATCACCTGCACCTGGTGCGGGGTGCTGCCCGTAACGTGGTCAGCGAGTACGCGAACCAGCAAGGCTTCGATGTGGTGGTGATGGGCACGCTCTACCACGAGGGGGTGAGCAAGGTCGTCGGCAGTACTACCGAGCAAACCCTGTACAAGATTCACTCCAGTATTCTGGCGATTCACGGTTGAACGATCGCCCGCTGGCTATGCTCGACTAGATACTCATCAAACCGCACAGTGCCATGCAGCTCATGTTGCTGTGAACGACCTCTGGAGCGCAAGGCATGAATGACACACCGCCGTTACTGTTCGCCTTGCAAGGCAGCCAGGACTATGGGAATACCGTGGCGCAACGCTTGGGCAGGAAACTGTCTGCACATGAAGAGCGCGACTACGAGGACGGTGAGCACAAGTGCTGGCCTGGCGAATCGGTGGACGGTCGATCGGTCATCGTCTTTCACTCGCTGTATGGTGACGCGCACCACAGCGCGCATGACAAGCTATGCCGGTTGTTGTTCTTCTGTGGCGCGCTCAAGGACGCTGCTGCCCGCCAGGTGACGGCAGTCACGCCTTACCTCTGTTATGGTCGCAAGGACCGCAAGGTGGTGTTTCAGGACGCTATCATCACCCGCCATGTGGCTCGGCTGATGGAAAGCTGCGGCGTGGACCGCATTGTGGCGCTGGACGTGCACAACCCCAGCGCCTTCGACAACGCCTACCGAATCCCGAGCTGGAACCTGCAATGCACCCAGCTATTCGCCCAACGCCTGGCCCCGCTACTCGGTGAGCAGGCGGTCACGGTCGTGTCACCGGATATCGGTGGCGTCAAACGCGCCGAGCAGTTTCGCCAGGCCCTGGCGCACCTGCTGGCGCGACCGGTCTCGGTGGCCATGATGGAGAAACACCGCCAGCAGGCAGGCCTGAGCGGCGAGCACCTGGTCGGTAACGTGGCAGGCAGCACCGTCATCGTATTCGACGACCTGATCAGCACGGGGCAGACGCTGCTACGCGCTGCCCAGGCCTGCCGGCAGGCCGGAGCCAGCCGCATGCTGGCCGCGGCCACCCACGGCCTGTTCACCACCGGTGGCGAGCTGTTCGACAGCGGCGCGTTCGAACGGGTACTGGTGGCCGACAGCATCGCCCCCTTTCGCCTGCCTGTGCGATGCCTGGAGCAACTGGATATCGTCGATACCAGCGCCCTGGTCGCCGAGCTGCTTGCCAACCGTTCGGGCCCTGGCGCATGACCCCGGCGCAGGTGGCGCCGGCGGAGTGTCCCTGCTCCTGAAATCGTCGGGCCATTTGGCCATGAGGGCCGTGTCGCACACCATGCTGATGGTGTTCGCGCAGAGCATCATGGGAACAGCTATAACCGTCTACCCTGCCCCCAGCCAAAGGCGTAACCCTTGAAAACTGACCCCGGCACCATGGGAGCACTGTGCATGCCTATCGACTTCAGACCCGCTCGAGTCTCGGACGCGCATGATATTGCGCGCTTCTTTCAACTGACATCGGAGGGCATGGCCGATTACATATGGAGCAAGCTCGCCGCACCTGGAGAAACCTTGCTGAGTGTCGGTGCGTCTCGCTATGCCAGAGAACAGGGCGACTTTTCATACAAGAACTGCCTGATGGTCACTTTCGAAGGGCGCGTCATCGGCATGATGCATAGCTATGCCTTGCGCGCAACGCCTGACAGGCCAGTCGAGACCGACCCCGTCCTCGCGCCTTATTCCGACATGGAAATACCCGATACCTTGTACATATCCAGCCTGGCACTGGATGAGGCCTGGCGGAGCCAGGGGCTGGGTGCCGAGTTTCTTCGCCACGCCCAGCAGCGCGCTGACGACGCAGGCCTCGATGGACTATGCCTGATCGATTACGCAGAAAACCACGGTGCACGCCGCTTCTACGAACGTCATGGTTTTCAAATTGTTAAAACCTGCCAGATCGTTCCGCACCCGATGCTGGGCGTTACCGGTGAAGCCTATTTAATGTATCGCCCTACTCACAACGTGCTCGAGAGACAGCCATGAACCAGAAACTGACCGTGTTCCGCGAACTGGATATCCAACCGCTGCGCGACCTGCCCTTCTTTGAAGAAGTATTGGAAGGCACCCCTCACACGCTGACGTCCAAGTACTATCACGATGAACAGCAAGGTCGCATTTCCGGAGAATGGGAAGCCAGCACCGGGGCGTGGCGCATTGACTACAAAGTCTGGGAGTTCTGCCATGTCCTGAGTGGGTGCTGCGTCATTGAGCTTGAGGGTTGCGCCCCGGTCACACTGGCCGCTGGCGACACGTTCATTATCGAACCGGGCGCCAAGGGCAAATGGACCGTAGTGGAAGACATGAAGAAGAATTTCGTGATCCTCGTGCCCGCGAACTAAGCCACTGAATGCTGGCTGAAGCCGACTATGCTGGTAGCAATCCACTCGTCGGCACAGGGGCTCTTAAATGGGCATGAAGCGCAGGTTGGGATGGGCTGCTTGGCTGATGCTACTGATCCACCTGCTGTTCTCGCCCCTGCTCCACGCAGACACCCCTCAGGCCGGGCCGGAGATAGAGGGTGTGATTGCCGAACCCGCCCCGCTGACCGTCATCAACCGCACGGTGCTGATCTTTCGTGCGACGCTGCTGGGCGAAACACCCAAGGTGCGCGCCCAGCGCGCCAAGAAGGTCATCGAGGAAACGCTCCAGGAAACGAACGACCTGGAGGTTCGCGTCGACCCTATCCTGCGAAGCTACCTGGTGCTGCTGGGCGGGCGCCGTGCATTCATCGTGACGCCACTGGATGCTGCGGCCGACAACATTACAACAGGCGAAGCCGCCGAGCAGGCCGCCGAGAACCTGCGCCTTGTCGTCGAGGAAACCCGTCAGGCGCGTAGCCTGCGGTTCTTGCTCACCGCGATAGGCTACAGCGCTGCGGCAACCGTGGTCTTTTTCATGCTGGTAAAGGCCGCAGGCTACTGTCGACGCAAGCTCCTGGGGCTGCTGCCCAAACTGATGGGCAAACACTCCGAGCGCCTCAAGGTCGGCCACACGCAACTGTTCGACCTGCAGAACCTGTACTACCTGATCGACCGCTCACTCTGGCTGCTGTACTGGTTGGTCGTGTTGTTGTTCTGCTACCAGTGGCTGGGCTTCGTGCTGTCTCAGTTCCCCTACACAAGGTCTTGGGGGGAAAGCCTCAATATCCACCTGATGGCGCTGCTCAACTACCTGATCAGCGGTATTTTGCGCGCCATGCCCGGCCTGGCCGTTGCACTGTCGATCTTCTTCATCGCCCGTGGCATCAGCGCCTTCTCCAAGCGTGTGCTAAGGCGCATGGCACGCCCGGGCACGTTGAAATGGCTGACCGCCGAAACCTTGCAACCAACCATGCGCCTGACGTCGCTGGCGATCTGGCTCTTCGCCCTGGTGATGGCCTACCCCTATCTACCCGGCTCGGGTACCGATGCCTTCAAGGGGTTGTCAGTGTTGCTCGGTCTGATGATTTCACTGGGGGCGACCAGTGTCATCGGCCAAGGGGCAGCCGGATTGATCCTTACCTACACACGCACGCTGCGCGTCGGTGAATTTGTACGTGTGGGTGATTACGAGGGCACGGTGACCGAGGTGGGCATGTTCACCACGACCATTCGCACCGGGCTTGGCGAAGTGCTGACACTCCCCAACTCGATGATTACCGGCTCGGTGACCAAGAACTACTCACGTATCGTGCAAGGGCCAGGCTATGTGGTCGATACCGTGGTGACCATCGGCTACGACACCCCGTGGCGTCAGGTCGAGGCGATGTTGCTGGAAGCGGCTCGGCGCACCGACGGCGTGCTGCAAACGCCCACGCCCCAGGTATTCCAGACGGCGCTGTCGGACTTCTACCCCGAGTACCGATTAGTGGCCCAGGCCATCCCGTCAGAGCCCAGGCCACGCGCGCAACTACTGAGCCTGTTGCACGCCAATATCCAGGACGTGTTCAACGAGTATGGGGTGCAAATCATGTCGCCTCACTACCTGGGCGACCCCGAGCAACCCAAATGGGTGCCCAAGGAGCAGTGGCACGCGGCCCCGTCCAAACCTGAAAATACCGCGTGATCGATGAGGCCTCACGTGCCGGTCAGCGCAATGATCACCGGCCCACAGACCGCCAGCAGGACATTGGAGACGGTGAGGCCGATATGGGTCCAACGCATGCCGAGCAGCGCCCCCATCACCGACCCGCTATGCACCCAACCACTTTGAGCACGGCGCAGAACCAAGCTCAAAGGTCCAGCGCCCCCCTGAGCAAGGCGTCAAGCACGCGCGCGACGTCAGCACCCTGCTCGTCCAGCAGGCATACCGGCAGCCCGTGCAAGGCCGCTTGCACACCGGCCAGTCCCTCGCCTGTCAAGGCCAGCGGACAATCAATTTCCATCTGCAGCGAGCGCAGGCGCTTGGCCAAGGCAGGGCTCACCGGTGGCTGCAGCGCGATCACCAGTGCCGCAGGCTGCACCGCTGCACACAGCAGCGGGAGCTCTTCCAGCGGCTGCCCGCAGCCGAGCACGTCGATGCGTTGTCGCTCGCTGCTCAACAGCAGCCCGGCGCACAACACCTGGCATTCGGCTTGACCCTCGGTACCCGCCAGCAGCACCCGCGGCGCATCGACCTGGTTCATCTGCAAGCGCAGCAGCAGCCGGGCGCGCAAGAACGTATCGAGAAACAGCCATTGGCTACGCTGGCCTGGCGCAGTACCTGAAGCCAGGTCATGCCAAACCGGCATCAGCACGTCCCGCAGCACCGTGGCCTTTGGCAAAAGTGTGAACAGCTGTCCATGGATCGCTTCCAGCGCCTGCGCATCGAATGCCCTGGAAGCGCGCGCAACGGCGGCGCGCCAGTCGTCAAAGGCCGAGGGCTGCTGCACAGGCGCCTCAGGCTGGCCGGCGAGCCTGTCGCCAACCTTGCTGATGGGCAGGCCGTTGGCGGTCCAGCGCAAGATGTCACGTATGCGCTGCACATCCTGAGCCGTGTACAAGCGATGGCCGCCCTCGGTGCGCTGCGGGCGAATCAACCCATGACGCCGCTCCCAGGCACGCAAGGTCACCGGATTGATGCCGGTCAGGCTGACCACATCGCGCATGGGTAGCAATTCGGGTGGGGTGGCGTCGGTCATAACGAGGTGTCATTCAAGGGGTGATACATTCTAAACCCAGATGCACCTTCTGCGGCGAGCCTCCTTGGTTCATCATGCAACAAACGGCGCCAAAAGCTTCTGCAAGGAAGCCTTTGGCGCACATCGCATACGAAATGCCTGTAGGTGAGCCCCATGATCAACGCAAAACTCCTGCAACTGATGGTCGAACATTCCAACGATGGCATCGTTGTCGCCGAGCAGGAAGGCAATGAGAGCATCCTTATCTACGTCAACCCGGCCTTCGAGCGCCTGACCGGCTACTGCGCCGACGATATTCTCTATCAGGACTGCCGTTTTCTTCAGGGCGAGGATCACGACCAGCCGGGCATCGCAATTATCCGCGAGGCGATCCGCGAAGGCCGCCCCTGCTGCCAGGTGCTGCGCAACTACCGCAAAGACGGCAGCCTGTTCTGGAACGAGTTGTCCATCACACCGGTGCACAACGAGGCGGACCAGCTGACCTACTACATCGGCATCCAGCGCGATGTCACAGCGCAAGTATTCGCCGAGGAAAGGGTTCGCGAGCTGGAGGCTGAAGTGGCGGAACTGCGCCGGCAGCAGGGCCAGGCCAAGCACTGACAAAAAACCTATACAAGACCGTTGACTTGTATAGATAAAGGCTTAGGCTTCAGTTATACCTGTACAACAATTCAATTTTGTACAGGATTGCCTGGAGCCCAGTATGTCAGCGTACCTACAACAATTCGCCGAGCGCTTCGCCCGCCTTGATGGGGCTAGCCTCGACACGCTGGATAAACTGTACAGCGACGATGTCACCTTTCGTGATCCCCTGCACCAGATACAGGGGCTGCAGGCCCTGCGTGCCTACTTCGAGCAGTTGTACGCCAACGCCACCGATATCCGCTACGCCTTCACCAGCGCCGACGAGGTAAAGCCCGGGCAGGGCTACCTGCGTTGGACACTGCAGTTTTGCCACCCGCGCCTGGCCGGCGGCCAGCCGATCACGCTGCAAGGCTGCAGCTGCCTGCATTGGCGCGACCGTGTGCATTTTCACCAGGACTATTTCGACGCCGGCGCCCTGCTTTATGAGCACCTTCCCGTCATGGGCACAGCAATCCGCTGGCTCAAAGGCAGGCTGGCATGAGCCGCTGTTGGCTGACCGGCGCCAGCAGTGGTATCGGTGCCGCGCTCGCGCAAGTCCTCCTGGAGCAAGGCCACCAGGTCGCCTTGGGCGGGCGCAACGCCGACCGCCTTGCCCCGCTGGCAGAACGGTTTCCCGGGCAGGCATTGCTGGCCATTGGCGATCTTGACAACCCGGAGCAGGTCGCCGGCATCGCTGCGCATATCGAGCAGGCCTGGGGAGGCCTGGACATGGCCATTCTCAATGCCGGCACCTGCGAATACCTGGAGCCTGGGCATTTCGATCCGGCGTTGGTCGAGCGCGTCATGCGCACCAACCTGCTGGGCGTCAGCTACTGCCTGGCGGCGGCACTGCCCTTGCTTCGCGCAGGCAAACGCCCCCACCTGGTGGTGATGGGCAGTTCGGTAACCTGGCTGGCCTTGCCCCGCGCTGGCGCCTATGGGGCGTCCAAGGCCGCAGTGCGCTATCTGGTGGAGTCACAGCGAATCGACCTGGCCCGCGAAGGCATCGCGGTCACCCTGGTGAGCCCAGGCTTCGTGGACACGCCCCTGACCCGTCGCAACGATTTCCCCATGCCACAGCTGTGGTCTGCGCAGCGTGCCGCCCGGCATATCGCCAGGCGCCTGCCCGGCCGCCCCCTGGAAATCAACTTCCCCGGTCTTTTCACCTTGGTGTTGCGCCTGCTCGGGGCGCTGCCCGCGCGCCTGCGCCTGGCGCTGGGCCAACGCCTCGCCCGTCATGAACAGGAATGATGATCCATGCGTATAGCAATCATCGGCAGTGGCATCGCGGGGCTGACCTGCGCCCATTTGCTGTCACGCAAGCACGAAGTCACGGTTTTCGAGGCCGAGCAATGGGTCGGGGGCCACACGCACACCCTTGATGTGGTCTGGAAAGGCCAGCGCCATGCAATAGATACCGGTTTCATCGTCTTCAACGACTGGACGTACCCGAACTTCATCCGCTTGCTCGACCAGCTTCAGGTGCCATCACAGCCGACCGAGATGAGCTTTTCCGTGCATGACCCGATTGCGGGCCTGGAATATAACGGCCACGACCTGAACACCCTGTTCGCCCAACGCAGCAACCTGCTGTCCCCAGGGTTCTGGGGGATGATCCGGGACATTCTGCGTTTCAACCGTCAGGCACTGGCCGACCTGGACAACCAGCGTATCGATGCCAGCACCACGCTGGGCGACTACCTTCAAGCGAACCGCTATGGGCAACGCTTCATCGATCATTACATCGTACCGATGGGGTCGGCGATCTGGTCGATGTCTCGCGCAGACATGCTCCACTTCCCGCTTGAGTTCTTCGTGCGCTTCTGCCGCAACCACGGCTTGCTGTCGGTCAACCAACGTCCACAGTGGCGGGTGATCAAAGGCGGCTCGCGCAGCTATGTCGCACCGCTGTGCCGGCCGTTCGCTGAGCGCATCCGCCTCAACTGCAAGGTTTACCGAGTCAGCCGCGACGAAGGTGGCGTCACCCTCGTGAGCGCGGCCGGCACCGAGCGCTTCGACAATGTGGTGTTCGCTTGCCACAGCGATCAGGCCCTGGCACTGCTGGAGAACCCCAGCAACCAGGAGCGCGCCGTACTCAGCGCCATCGATTACGCCAGCAACGACGTGGTGCTGCATACCGATACCCGTCTGCTGCCACGCCGCCAGCGCGCCTGGGCCAGCTGGAACTACCGCCTGGGCGGCCCCGAGCGGGCTCCCGCCGCGCTGACCTACAACATGAACATTCTGCAAGGTATCCAGGCACCGACAACCTTCTGCGTGAGCCTCAACCAGACCGCACTGATAGACCCGGCGCAGGTGATCGCCCGCTTCCAGTACGCCCATCCCCAGTACAGCGTTGCAGCGTCCGCCGCGCAAGCGTGCCAGGAGCAACTGCAAGGGCAACAGCACAGTTACTTCTGCGGCGCCTATTGGGGCAATGGCTTTCATGAAGACGGGGTGGTCAGCGCACTGAAGGTGGCCGCGCACTTCGGAGAGCAACTGTGAACAGCAGCCTCTGCGTGGGCTTGATCAGCCACCGTCGGCTGACGCCGCGGGTCCACGCGTTCCGCTACCGGATCGGCATGTTCTACCTGGACCTGGACGAACAATCCTGGCTGATGGGCCTGTCACGCTGGCTGGGACGCTGGCGCCTGGCGCCGTTGTGCTGGCGCGAAACCGACTACCTGCCCGCCCTGACCCGCCAAGGCGAATCGCTGGCCCAGGCTGCACGCTTGCTGGTCGGGCAGGCGACTGGGCACCTGCCCGAAGGCCGGGTACAGCTGCTCACGCAACTGCGGTGCTGGGGGCTGTCGTTCAACCCGGTGAGTTTCTATTTCTGCCATGACCGCGACGGGTGCCTGACCGCGATCCTGATGGAAGTGCGCAACACGCCCTGGCGTGAACGCTTTCATTACGTGCTCCCGGTGCAAGGCAACCTTGCCAGGCCCTTCAGCGTCGGCAAGGCCTTCCATGTGTCGCCGTTCATGCCGTTGGACATGGACTATCGCCTGCGCTTTTTCCTGGACACGGACCATGTACGCATTCAGATGCAGAACTGGCAAGGCGGCACAAAGGTGTTCGAGGCCGACCTCGCCCTGCGCCGCAAGCCACTCGATGGTGCAGCGCTGCGTCGGTATGTCCTGAACTTCCCATGGATGAGCCTGCGCACCGTCTCGGCCATCTACTGGCAAGCGCTGCGCCTGTTACTCAAACGCACCCCCGTGCATGACCACACCACCTGCCAGGGTGACCTGGCACTCGGCCAACCTTGCGAGGACCTTGATGATGTCAAATCCCACCCTGAGCGTTAGCAAGTTCGCAGGCCTTGCGCCCCTGCTCGGCGGGCTGGCACGAAGCGCCGTGCTCGCCCAGTTGAGCAAGCTGCGTCACGGCCACCTGCGCCTGCTCAGCCACGGGCAGCAGTGGAGTTTCGGTGATGCCGACAGCCCGTTGCAGGCCGAGGTGGAGATCCTCGATGACGCCACCTGGAGCCTGATCGCCGGCAATGGCTCGATCGGAGCTGGCGAAGCCTACATTCACGGCTATTGGCGCAGCCCCGACCTGGCGCTGGTGACCCGCCTGTTCGTCGCCAACCTTGAAGTGCTCGACGCGCTCGAGGGTGGCCTGGCCCGCCTGGGCCGCCCTGCCCTGCGCCTGCTGCACCGGCTCAACCGCAACGACAAGCGCGGCGCCCGGCGCAACATTCTGGCCCACTACGACCTGGGCAATGCCCTGTTCGAGCGGCTGCTGGACCCCACCATGATGTATTCGGCTGCGCAATTCGAACACCCGGGGCAAACACTGGAGCAGGCCCAGTTGCACAAGCTGGAGCGCATCTGCCAGAAGCTCGAACTGAGCCCTGACGATCACCTGCTGGAAATTGGCAGCGGCTGGGGCAGCCTCGCTATCCACGCAGCCACCCGTTACGGCTGCAGGGTCACCACCACGACGCTCTCCGAGGCGCAGTACAGCCATACCCTGGAGCGCGTCAAGGCCTTGGGGCTGGGGCAGCGTGTGCAAGTGCTCCGCGAAGACTACCGCGACCTTCAAGGCACGTTCGACAAACTGGTTTCGATCGAGATGATCGAAGCGGTCGGTCATCGCTACCTGCCGGTGTATTTCCGCCAGTGTGCTTCGCTGCTCAAGCCTGAAGGCCTGATGCTATTGCAGGCGATCACCATCCGCGACCAGCGCTATGCCCAGGCGCAGCGCTCGGTCGACTTTATCCAGCGCTACATCTTCCCCGGTGGCGCCCTGCCTTCGCTGAGCGTGTTGCTCGACACCGCCAGCCGGCACACTGGCCTGAACCTTGTGCACATGGAAGATTTTGGCCTGGACTACGCCCACACCCTGCGACACTGGCGTGAAAACCTGCGTCAGGCACGCACTGCGCTGACGGACCTTGGCTACGACGACATGTTCCAGCGCCTGTGGGAGTTTTACCTCTGCTACTGCCAGGGCGGTTTCGAGGAGCGCGCGATCGGTGTTGCGCACCTGCTCTGGGCAGCACCCCAGGCACGCCGTGCGCCCTTGCCTGGCGGTGCCTGATGCCCAACCGCTGGCTGATCGGCAATGCCCTCTGGCTGCAAGCCGGCTGGTGGGTATGCGTGCTGGGGGCCGAGCGGCCCTTGCTGTTGCTGCTGGTGATTCCGGGCGTGGCAGTGCACCTGCGCCTGTGCCCGGACATCAATGCCGAGCTCAAGGCGCTGTTGCGCGTCACCTTTGTCGGCTGCGTGCTCGACAGCGTGCTGGGAGCGCTGGGGGTGTTCGGTTTCGACGCCTGGCCCCTGCCGCTGTGGCTAGCGCTGCTGTGGTTGGTGCTGGCCAGCGGGATGCGTCACAGCCTGGCATGGGCCGGCAGGCACTGGCGAATCGGCGCACTGCTGGGGGCGATTGGCGGCCCTCTGGCCTATGTAGGCGGCGCCAGGCTGGCAGGTGTTGCCTTGCCATTGGGCGCGCTGGAAACCGGCCTGCTACTGATGCCGTTATGGGCTTTGGCCCTGCCCCTGCTGGCGCGCCTCGCGGCGCGGCGCTGACCGGCGACATCGCTCGGAGCAGTAACGCACCTGCTCCCAACAGCGTGCCCAGCGCTTGCGCCAGGTGAACGGCCGGCCACACACCACGCAAACCTTGCTGGGCAGAAGGCTCTTTTTCACAACGCCTGCCCCGCATCGAGCCGCGCCAGCAATGACTGGCCACGTTGCCACACGGCATCGCGACGGCCAGCGGGCATGCCATCAAGGCTGCGATAGACCAAGGCCAGGCGCGGGTTAGCCGAGAGCTGGGGACGATGGCGAATGAGAAAATGCCAATACAAGGCATTGAACGGGCAGGCCTCCTCTTCGGTCACCTGGTCGACCCTGTAACTGCAAGCCTTGCAATGATCGGACATGCGCTGGATATAACGACCACTGGCGCAGTACGGCTTGGACCCCAGGTAGCCGCCGTCGGCGTGCATCACCATGCCAAGCGTGTTGGGCAGTTCGACCCACTCGAAGGCATCCATGTAGACCGCCAGGTACCACTCACAAATTGCGGTTGGCACGATACCGGCCAGCAAGGCGAAGTTGCCGGTAACCATCAACCGCTGGATATGGTGAGCGTAGCCCAACCGCAGGGTCTGCCCGATGGCTTGCGCCATGCAGCGCATGCGGGTGCGCCCGGTCCAGTAGAATTCTGGCAGCGCCCGGTGATTGTTCAGGTGATTGAGCCCGGCATATGCCGGCATGCGCTGCCAATAGATGCCACGCACGTACTCACGCCAGCCGATCAGCTGGCGAATGAAGCCTTCGGCTGCATTGAGCGGCACCCGCCCCTCGCGCCAGGCTTTGTCGACGTCGTCGCACAGACGACGCACATCCAGAAGGCCGATGTTGAGCGCCGCACTGATGCGCGCATGAAACAGGTACGGCTCGCCTTCGGCCATCGCATCCTGGTAGTCACCGAAAGCCGCCAGGCCGAAATCCAGAAAATGCTGCCACAGCTGTTGTGCCTCGGCATGGGTCACGGGGTAGTCGAAACCGTCGACGCCCCCGTAGTGGTCGCTGAAGCGCTGACGCACCAAGGCCACCACCGCTGCCGTGATGTCGTCTTGCGCGAAATGCGCAGCGAACGGGCCACGCAGCTGCCGTGGCAATGGCTTGCGATTGTCGCCATCGAAATTCCAGGCGCCACCTGCCGGGCTGCCGTCGGGCTCCATGAGCAGGCCGGTTCGCTTGCGCATGCCACGGTAGAAGTGCTCCATACGCAGCTGGCGACGTTCTGTGGCCCAGCGCCCGAAGGCTTCACGGGAGCACAGAAAACGCGTGTCGCGAAACCACACAAGCGGCAGTGCGGCATCACGCAAGGCCTGCTCCAGGCGCCACTCACCGCACTCGGTCAAGTGAATGTGGGTGGCGCCCAAGGCTTGTTGCCATCGATGCAACTCACCCACTATGCTGCCGCTGTTACCCTCGGCGTCCAGTTCGACATAGTGCACCTGCCAACCCCGTTCACGCAGGGCCTGGGCAAAATGCCGCATGGCGCTGAAGATGAGAACGATCTTCAGCGGATGATGCGGTACGTATCGGGCCTCCCCCTCCACTTCCGCCATCAGGACCGCATCGCGAGCAGGGTCAAGGGACGCCAGACTTGCCAGGTCGAACGACAGTTGGTCACCCAGCACCAGGCCCAGGCGCATCGTCCGGGCTACCACTGGCTGGTGAGCGTTACCGGTACGCGCAGCGGCGCGATGGGGCCGTCACGTTGCCCGCACATCTCATCATGCACCACCTGCTGCACCAGCATGCACGGCACCGGCGGCAGGTCGGCCAGCAACTGCCGCAGTTCGGTCGTGGAGCGCACGCGCACGGGCTGCCCCTGGGCATCGCTCAATGTCACAGGGCCGGCGTCGGTCAGGGCGCGCAGGAGGTAGAAGCCCCCCTCCAGCGACAGCAGTTCAAGTTCCTTGGCTTCGCCGGTCGAAACCAGCTGGGTCAGCGCGATCAGGTTCATGGTGTGCCCTCTGGCAGGCGGCGGAAGAACAAGGTGATCTGGCCAATCTCAACGCCCAGTTTGCTCATGCTCGAGCGGTTGATCAGGGTGTCGTCATCCATGAGGTACATCCAGTCGTCCAGGTCTACCTGCCAGTGCCGCCCGTCGACCGGCAGATCCAGTTGGTAACGCCATCGCAGCGCGTTGCCCGCCACTTCGCCACGCGCCTCGCCAATCACGTCCCCCGCTGTTCCCCGCCAGCGCCCGGGGCCGTCCGGCACCAGCGTCCAGGTACGCTGCTGGCGTGTGCCATCGCTATAGAGAAAATGCTCGTCGAGGATCAGCCGTTCACCCTCGCGGCGGCTGTCGATGCGCACATGGAAGCGCTTGACCACCTCACCGGAACGCTTCTGAAACATCCCCCACGCCTGAACCGGGCGCGAGAAGAACGCCGCCAGGTCCAGCTTCGGCTGCTCCTGGGCATAGTGCTCGATACCGACATTGCCACAACTGCCCAGAAGCAGGCAGGCAGCCAGCAACAGCGCTTTGTACATGTTCAGGCTCCTCGGTCATCGCCAGCCAGCCCAAGCAGCCGCTGACGCAATTGGGGGTCTCTGGCCCGCGGGTCAAGCCAGATGGCGAAGAAGGCCCGGGCGAACACCGGATCGTCGATCGCGTGGCTCAGTTTGCCGTCGACGTAAAAGCGGCAACCCTGCCTCGGCAGGTACAAGCCCGTGATGCGCATGCCAGGGCTCACGTCCACGAATGCCTGCTCAATCGCCCTGGTCCATGCCGCGCGTTGCTGTGCCGTCATGCTGCCGCCACCCAGGCGTTGCATTTCCTCAAGGCTGGCCTTGACCAGCGTGTCCCTGGACAATGAACGGTGATAGAGCAGCTCAAGGGCAAACGGCTGGTTCCAGTCCTGAACCGGGCCAACTGCCCATAATCGGGCGGTATACAACCGCAGGCCAAACCAAGTGAAATCACCGGCGCCCAGCCGTTGCGCCGCAGGCAGCTCCGCTCGCCAGTCTGCCGCCGACGACATGGCGGCTAGCAGCAGGCATAGACAGGTCCAACGTGCAGGGTGCGCCATTCTGACCTCGAGCACTTTGCTAAATACTATACAATAGTAGACGCTTGTACAGATATTTGACGAGCCATGTATAGTTCTTAATGCCCAGCATGCACATTTCTGCAAGCCTCGCGCCCCCGTTATCGAACACCCATGAAAGTCGAGATAGAAGGAATTGCTCATGCTGTACGTCGTCATGCTCGGTGGACGTCACCCACGGGCCAATATCGAGGTCCACGACGTGTTGTTCGCGCAGGCGGACTCGCTTGAACAGGCCTACCCCCATCTGCGCCAAGCCTGGTTCGGGAGCCGAACGGGCCTGCACATCGACGCCTGGATGGAAGTCGACGGTATTGACCGCTACCGCGTTGCGTTCAGTCAGGTAGCGCCTGGCCCACACGATCCCAGGTTGTTCTTCATCAACCTTGGCGGCTACGAGCCCGGGGTGTTTGGCGAGGCACACCGCTACCTGCTGGTGGTGGCCAGGGACAAGGCCGAGGCCAGGCAACTGGGCAAACAGCGCCTGCAGGCAGACTGGCTCAAGCCGCATACCGACGCGGTACTGGACGTCGACGATTGCCTGCCGATCGACTGGGTGAACGACCGTTACGTGCACTTGATCGAAGGGCCACATGACGGCTTACGGCAGTACAGCGACTATATCCTGCTGTGAGCTCCCCCCTGCCAGCTGCACGAACGTTGGCAGGCATCACAGGACGAGGCGCCAGCGCCCAGCCAAGAGGACACGCCGATGAGCCTGATCAACGACCTTCACACACCCGCCAACGTGCTGGTCTGCGGGGCCAGCCAAGGGATTGGCCTGGCATTGTGCACGCAGTTGCTGGCGCGCGATGACATCGGGCTGGTGTTCGCCGTTTCGCGACGCGCCACCACCAGCCCTGCGCTGGATACCTTGTTCACAGAGCACGGGCGACGGTTGGTTCGCCTGGACTGCGACGCCCGGTCCGAGCAGGCACTGCACACTCTGGCAGCACAGGTGGGCGCCTGCTGCGACCAGCTGAACCTGGTCTTCAGCACGCTTGGCGTGCTGCAAGAAGGCCCGGCACGGGCTGAAAAGGCGCTGACCCAGCTTGATATGGCGGGGTTGCTGAGCAGTTTCACAACCAACTGTTTCGCCCCTGTTCTGCTGCTCAAGCATTTGCTGCCGCTGCTGCGTCGGCACCCGATGGCCTTCGTCGCCTTGTCGGCGCGGGTCGGGTCGATCGGCGACAATCACCTGGGGGGCTGGTACAGCTACCGTGCCAGCAAAGCCGCGCTCAACCAGCTTCTGCGCACTGCAAGCGTCGAGCTGAAGCGACTGAACCCCGCGTCAACGGTACTTGCATTGCATCCCGGCACCACCGACACCCAGCTTTCCCGACCCTTTCAGGGCAATGTGCCGCCGGGCAAACTGTTCTCGCCCGCGTTTGCCGCCACCTGCATCCTGGCACTTGTGAGCCGTCACGGCCCGGCGCAGAGCGGAACGTTCTGGGCGTGGGATGGCACGCCGATTCCCTGGTGACGCGCGCGGAGAGTTGCAGGCCAAGTCGATGAACCAGCCTTGAGCGAAAACGGTCAACCCTTTATCTGACAACGGCAGAAGGAAGGGTGGAACGAATGGTTTCGTTTGATCTGCAACGGATGCTGATAGGCGACTTCCCTTTTACCTTTCTGCTGGAAGTTGCTGTGCGTGTTTCAGCGGCCTTCCTGGCCGTGTTCTTCTTTCTGAAATTCAGTGGCCGGCGCGGGATCAGACAGCTGTCCCGGTTCGAGCTCGTGGTCATTCTCACCCTGGGCTCAGCTGCCGGCGATGTGACCTTTTACGAGGACGTACCGCTGCTTCCGGTGGCCTTGGTTTTCCTCACGCTGTTCATGCTTTACCGAGGAACGGTCTACCTCATGAGGCGAAACAGAACCTGCGAGGCCTGGATCGACGGGCTGCCGGTCACGGTAGTGAAAGATGGCATGTACGAAATCCATTCGCTGCGTCACATGAACATTTCACCGAATGAGCTGTTCATGGAGCTACGCCAGCAAGGTGTCGAGCACCTGGGCCAGGTTCGACTGGGCCTTCTGGAAACCGATGGCGATCTCAGTTTGTATTTCTACGATCAGCAAGACACACGCCCAGGCCTGTCAGTGCTGCCGGTCGAGCATCGCCCGGAGTACACATCGCCGCCCGGCGCCGGGGTGCATTGCTGCGTGAGCTGTGGTTTCCCGGCCTACCATGAGCCTCATGACACCCTGGCGTGTTCACGTTGCGGTCATACGGTCTGGTCGCCTGCATTGGATACCGTGCGCAACCGTTAGCAGGTTCTCCCCATACCGCCAGGCATCGAGCAGGAACTTTGCTCGCTGTTTGCAGGCCCTTATGAAAGGCCTATCAGCACGAGGAGAAAATGATGAGTGCACAATTGAACGGCAAGCGCGTGGCCTTTCTGGTCACCGATGGCTTTGAACAGGTGGAACTGACCGGCCCGCGTGAAGCCTTGGAAAACAGCGGCGCGGTGGTCGATATCCTGAGCGAGAAAGAAGGCACGGTACGTGGCTGGAACCATGACAAACCCGCCGACGCGTTCAGCGTGGATGCGACTTTCGACAGTGCGCAGCTTGACCTCTACGACGCCTTGGTGCTGCCCGGCGGTGTGCAGAACTCCGACACGATTCGCTTGATCCCCGGTGCGCAGAAACTGGTAAAAAGCCATGATGCGGCCGGCAGGCCGCTGGCGGTTATCTGCCACGGCGCGTGGCTGCTGATATCGAGCGGGTTGGCCAAAGGCAAACGAATGACCAGCTACAAGACCTTGCAAGATGACATTCGCAACGCGGGCGGTACGTGGGTGGATGAACAAGTGGTGGTCGATGGCAACCTCATCACCAGCCGCCAGCCGGACGATATCCCCGCCTTCAATGAGCAGTTGATCAAGGCACTGGCAGACTGAACCTGCTACTGCTCAGTGCGTGCTGGTCGCCCATGATGCCGACCAGCACGCACTGATCACGCCAGCTGGATGAAAACCGAATAACTGCCCAGCAACACCCAGAAGCACAGGAAAATCCAGGGCGTGCGCAAGGAAAACAGCAGCGATTTGCGGTGCCCCGCCTGAGAGGTTTCAGCCTCGCAGAACAGCGGCGACTCGTCATAGGCCAGCCCCATCAGCGGTTCGCTGCGCAGCAAGTGGCTCTGCTTCATCTGCCAGTGCTCGATAATCCGGAAGGCCGCGCGGATGCCAGGCCAGGCATTCAGTGTACTGAGCACGCCGAGCAGTGCGAGAAAAGCCGGGACCATCAGGGTGAACATTTCGCCCCAGCTTTGGTTAAGGTTACCCATCGATGACACGTAGGCGATCACCAGGAACGACTGGGCCGCAAGATAAGCGTCGGTACGGTTGGCCAGGATGGTGGTCTCATACTGAATTTCGCGTCGATAGAAATCCAGCCGCTCCTTGGGCGTACCGAACATCCTCTCGTTCGTCTGATCGATCTCATGTTCCGGCGTGGAAGGCGTGATGATTCGAGGCACTGCAGACTCCTTGATGACGTGGGCCTCACCCATGCCAGCAAGCCCCGTCAGCGGTAGAGCTAGGCGGAGGGTAAAAATTCACTGGGAATGGGTGCATCAACCGCTCGTCGCTCAGCACGAAGATCCACTTCAACACTGGCCTGGCGCGCCTTTCGAACGGGAATAAGCGTTCCAACCCTGCAGGAGCTTCCAGCATGAGCGACTACCCTACCCCTCCATTCCCATCCCAACCGCAAAGCGTTCCCGGTTCCCAGCGCAAGATGGATCCGTATCCGGACTGCGGTGAGCAGAGCTACACCGGCAACAATCGCCTCGCAGGCAAGATCGCCTTGATAACCGGTGCTGACAGCGGCATCGGGCGTGCGGTGGCGATTGCCTATGCCCGAGAAGGCGCTGACGTTGCCATTGCCTATCTGAATGAACACGACGATGCGCAGGAAACCGCGCGCTGGGTCAAAGCGGCTGGCCGCCAGTGCCTGCTGCTGCCCGGCGACCTGGCACAGAAACAGCACTGCCACGACATCGTCGACAAGACCGTGGCGCAGTTTGGTCGCATCGATATCCTGGTCAACAACGCCGCGTTCCAGATGGCCCATGAAAGCCTGGACGACATTGATGACGATGAATGGGTGAAGACCTTCGATACCAACATCACCGCCATTTTCCGCATTTGCCAGCGCGCTTTGCCCTCGATGCCAAAGGGCGGTTCGATCATCAACACCAGTTCGGTCAACTCTGACGACCCGTCACCCAGCCTGTTGGCCTATGCCGCGACCAAAGGGGCTATTGCCAATTTCACTGCAGGCCTTGCGCAACTGCTGGGCAAGCAGGGCATTCGCGTCAACAGCGTCGCACCCGGCCCGATCTGGACCCCGCTGATCCCGGCCACCATGCCTGATGAGGCGGTGAGAAACTTCGGTTCCGGTTACCCGATGGGACGGCCGGGTCAACCTGTGGAGGTGGCGCCAATCTATGTCTTGCTGGGGTCCGATGAAGCCAGCTACATCTCGGGTTCGCGTTACGCCGTGACGGGAGGCAAACCTATTCTGTGATCGTGCTGCGGAGGCCTGCTGACGCGGGCCTCGGCGCCTCTGGCAGAGCGGTATAGAGCCTGGGCTTGACGCGTGCCCTACCAGACGTCATTAGCGTTGAACCCTGCCGCCCACTGCTACTCAACCTCATGCAAGCCATTTTTCATTCGCCCGCGACGAGGTGACACCATGAATGCTATCGACCTGCTGGTTCAAGACCATAAATTAGTCAAGAAGCTGCTGGAAGAGCTCTGTGCGACCACAGAGCGTGCCGTGAAGAAACGCGCCGAACTGCTGCAACGCATTGAGCAGGAACTGCAAATCCATACCGCTCTGGAGGAGGACATCCTCTACCCGGCGATCAAGCAAGCCGGTGGTAAAGAGGAAGCCAAGATGTATTACGAAGCCAAGGAAGAACACCGGACTGTCGACGCCCTGGTGCTGCCTGATCTGCTTCATACGCAACCAGGCACGCTTGAGTTCGCCGGTCGGGTCAAGGTGATGAAGGAGCTGCTTGAGCATCACATCGAAGAAGAGGAGGAAGAGCTCTTCCCCACCGCGAAAAAGCTCCTCGGCAAAGACCAACTGGACGAGCTGGGGCTCGCCATGCAAGCCCAGAAAAAACTGCTCAAGGGTGAGCAACGGGCCGCTTGAATCAAAGGCGCCAGCCGGGTCGGGCACGACCGGCCCGGCCTGACGCCAGGGATTAATGTTTGGGACTCGCTTCGATGGAGAGCTGGATCGACTTGCTGGAGTGGCCGGCCATGCTGGTCACGGTGGTGGCAGCCTGGTGTATCGGGTCGCACCGTCCAGGACGGCGCATGGTGGGCTTCTGCTGTTTTATCGCCAGCAACATACTGTGGTCAGTCTGGGGGTGGCATGCCCAGGCCTGGGCTTTGATTGTGCTGCAGCTTGTGTTGTGCCTGATGAACCTGAGGGGGTGGCGCAAGAATAAACGCGCTTCAAGGAAAGCGCCTTCAGAGAAGGTTCAGGGCGGCGCTGATGCTACGCCTTATCACCTGCTGACGAGCACTTCCCGAGGTCAACCCGAAAACCCCTCCTGAGCGTTATCCATGATGGAACCACCGAATACACGGGTGAACTGCCGAGTGCTCAGGTGCGCCACCTGCAAGCGCACAAGCCCAGGAAGGCTTGCTAGCACATATGGAAATACGTATATTCGGTTTTCCGTATGTACAGGCACCCCCATGATCACACCGCCCGATGTCTTCAAAAGCCTCTCTGACGAAACCCGCGCTCGCGCCACTCTGCTTATCGCCAGCCTGGGCGAACTGTGCGTCTGCGAGCTGATGTGCGCGCTCAACGACAGCCAACCCAAGATCAGTCGCCATCTGGCACAACTGCGCAGCAATGGCATGCTGCTGGATCGCCGTCAGGGCCAGTGGGTGTATTACCGCCTGAATCCGGAGCTGCCTTCCTGGGTTCACGAAATGCTGCAGGTCACCTTGCAGGCCAATTCGCAATGGCTGGCTGACAATGCCCTTCGGCTGAAGAACATGGACGGTCGCCCCGTGCGTGATTCCGTCTGCTGCTGATCATCACCAAGCGAGATTTTCATGCTGCCCGCCATTGCTGTCTTCGTGTTCACCCTCATACTGGTCATCTGGCAGCCCAAGGGGCTCGGTGTTGGCTGGAGCGCCGCGCTAGGCGCCATCATCGCCCTGGCTACAGGCGTAGTTTCCCTGCATGACATCCCTGCCGTATGGGCCATTGTCTGGAACGCCACCGCCACGTTCATCGCGGTCATCATCATCAGCTTGCTGCTGGATGAGGCGGGTTTCTTCGAATGGGCCGCATTGCATGTGGCACGCTGGGCAAACGGCAGCGGCCACCGCCTGTTCGCCTTCTGCGTACTGCTCGGCGCCGCTGTATCGGCGCTGTTCGCCAACGACGGTGCGGCGCTGATCCTCACCCCCATCGTCATGTCGATGCTGCTCGCGCTGCGCTTCTCACCTGCAGCGACACTGGCCTTTGTCATGGCAGCAGGCTTCATTGCCGACACGGCAAGCCTGCCGCTGGTGGTCTCCAACCTGGTCAACATCGTCTCGGCCGACTACTTCGGCCTGGGCTTCGCCGAATACGCATCGGTGATGGTGCCGGTGAACATCGCCAGCGTGGCGGCCACCCTGCTGGTGCTATTCCTGTACTTCCGTCGTGATATCCCCAAGCAGTACGCGCTCGATGCGCTGAAGGCGCCGAGCGAGGCAATTCATGACCACGCCACCTTCAAAGTCGGTGGGTGGGTGCTGCTGGTGCTGCTTGCAGGCCTGTTCGCACTGGAACCTCTGGGCATCCCGATCAGTGCGGTGGCCGCCGTCTGCGCCGCAATCCTCTTTGCCGTGGCCGCTCGCGGTCACCGCATCTCAACCCGTCGCGTGCTGCGGGAAGCGCCGTGGCAGGTGGTGATATTTTCGCTGGGCATGTATCTGGTGGTGTACGGCCTGAAGAACGCCGGCCTTACCGACATGCTCACCCACCTGCTGGACACGCTTGCCGAGCAGGGCCTGTGGAGCGCGGCCATTGGCACCGGGTTGATTTCCGCCCTGCTGTCCTCAGTCATGAACAACATGCCCAGCGTGCTGATCGGCGCATTGTCGATCCAGGCCAGCGGTGCAGAGGGCCTGGTACGTGAGGCGATGATCTACGCCAACGTCATCGGTTGCGACCTCGGACCGAAGATCACCCCGATCGGCAGCCTCGCCACGCTGCTTTGGCTGCATGTGCTGGCGCGTAAAGGCGTGCGCATCACCTGGGGTTACTACTTCAAGGTCGGCCTGCTGCTCACGGTACCGGTTCTGCTGATCACCCTTTCTGCTCTGGCACTGCGCCTGAGCCTCTGACGTTCGCCCCCCAGCGGAGGAGCCCTCCATGCGAGTCCTGTTCATGTGCACGGCCAACAGCTGCCGCAGCATCCTTTCCGAAGCAATGTTCAACCACCTGGCACCGCCCGGTTTCGAGGCAGTCAGCGCTGGCAGTTTTCCCAAGGGCCAGGTGCTGCCACGCAGCCTGAGCACGTTGCAGCAGGCCAATATCTCGACCGAGGGCTTGAGCAGCAAAGGCAACGATGCGTTCGAGGGCAACCCACCCGACATCGTCATCACCGTCTGCGACAAGGCAGCGGGCGAAGCCTGCCCGGTGTATTTCGGCCCTGCGTTGAAGTCGCATTGGGGGCTGGAAGACCCCTCCGATGTCGTGGGTGACGAAGCTACGGTCGATGCGGCTTTCCGGGCCACACTGGCCCGCATCGAGTCTCGCTGCCAGGCCTTCTTCGCGCTGCCGCTCGATCACCTCGACCGCGAGCAGCTCAAGCACGCGCTGGATCGCATCGGCTCGCTTTGAACAGGAAGAAAACATGTCCGAGCAACTGCCTAACCTCGACCTCACGCTGTTCGACCTGCCGCCTTCGGCAACCCCGACCTGCGAACACAAACCTCGCATCCTGCTGCTGTACGGGTCTACCCGAGAACGCTCCTTCAGTCGCTTGCTGGTAGAAGAAGCCGCGCGCCTCCTGGAGCACTTCGGTGCCGAAACCCGCACCTTCGACCCGTCGGGCCTGCCGCTGCCTGACGATGTACCCGTAGAGCATCCCAAGGTGCAGGAGCTGCGTGAACTGGTGCAATGGTCAGAAGGCCAGGTGTGGTGCTCGCCAGAGCGCCATGGGGCGATGTCGGCGGTGTTCAAGGCACAGATCGACTGGATTCCCTTGGCGCTGGGGGCATTGCGCCCCACCCAAGGCAAGACCCTGGCCGTGATGCAGGTGTGCGGCGGCTCGCAGTCGTTCAACGTGGTCAACCAGTTGCGCGTGCTGGGCCGCTGGATGCGGATGTTCACCATCCCGAACCAGTCTTCGGTACCCAAGGCTTATCTGGAGTTCGACGACACCGGGCGGATGAAGCCATCGCCGTACTACGATCGCCTGGTTGATGTCATGGAGGAGCTGGTGAAGTTTACCGTGCTGCTGCGCGACCGCCAGGCATTCCTGGTCGATCGCTATTCAGAGCGCAAGGAAAGCGCCGAGCAGCTGTCTGAGCGGGTCAATCAGCGATCCATCTGAAGCAAAGGTGATTCAAGACAGTGGAAACGACAAGGTAGCGGCCAGCCCGCTGCCCGCTCTGTTTTCAAGGCGTACCTGCCCCCCCATACGGTCGATGATGGTCGCGACGATGGACAGCCCGAGGCCAGCACCATTTGGGCTGTTTCGGCTGTAAAAGCGCTCGAATACACGGGACAGGCTCTCCTCATCGATACCCGTCCCTTCATCCTCGACGACCAGTTCTATGCTGCTGTCCAGGCGCCGCAGTAACACGGCGATGCGCCCCCCAGGCGGTGAGTGTTCTACCGCGTTGGACACCAGGTTCTGTAGCGCAATGCCCAGCGCGCCGGCGTCGATCTGCAGGTGGTGGTCCCCTTCGTCGATGTCCAGCGAGGGTTCCAGGCCACGGTCCAGTATCCATGGGGTCAGTTCAGCCAGGGTTTCGGTGACGACCTCGGCCAGGTCGATCCGGGTGCTGGCTCGCTGCCCCAGTCTTGGCTCGACGCGGGCCAAGGTCAGCAACTGGTTGACCACCCGTGTCAGCCGATCGACCCCGCCCACAAGAAAGCCCAGGGCTTTCTGGCGCTCGGCATCATTGCTGGCGGCCAGCGCGTTCTGCGCGTGCAGGCGCAATACGGCCAGAGGCGTACGCATTTCGTGGGCAGCATCGGCAATGAAGCGATGTTCACGCCGCAGCAGATCGTCGATCTGCGCCAGCAAGCGATTGATGGCCGCCTGCATGGGCTCCAGTTCAGTGGGAAGCGGTACCAGTTGCAGCGGCTCCAGCGAATCTGCATGACGCCTGCGGATGACATTGGCCATGTTCTGCAGTGGCCGCAGCCCCCAGCCGATCGCAGCCCACACCAGCAGTGCCAACGCCAGGCTGCCAAGCAGGAACGGGAACAGCGTGTGGCGAACGATGCGGTCGATCAGGTCGTAGCGCACATCATCACGCTCCCCCACCCAGATAAGCCAGTGTTTTTCCGGCACCGGCAAAACGAAACCGCGCCATTGTTCACCGCCACTGGAAAAGTCGTAGAACCCTGGAGCAGTGGGTGGTGGGTCGATGGGTGGCGCACTGGGTGTATGCACCAGCAACGCCATGCCTTCACCCCAGACCTGGAATGCCAGCTTGCTTTCGTAAGGGTGCCCCACCTGATGCCGCCCCGCTTTGCCCAAGGCATCGTTGAAGGCCTGATACAGCGCCTCACGCGAGCCCTCTTGTACCGGCATGCTCATGACGCCTTGCAGCAAACGCGCGTTCTGGGCCAGGTGCGCGTCATACACCTCGTTAATTTCGTGGCTGCTGTCGTGGTAGTTATAGAGCGCGAGCAAGCCGGTACCGAGTAGCAGCAAGAGCATCACGCGCCACAGCGTGCGCTGGCGAAGCGAGGTCATGCCTTGACCTCGACCAGATAGCCAATGCCGCGCACCGTGCGAATCAGGCCGTTGAACAGCTTCTTGCGCAAATGGTAGATGTTCACCTCCAGGGTGTTGCTCTCCGGCTCTTCATCCCAGCCATACAGCAGTTGAGTCAGGCGCTCACGTGTGAATACCTTGCCCGGCTGTGCCAGCAACTCATGCAACAGCACATACTCTTTGGGGGTGAGCACAACCTCGACGCCGTTGTATTGCACTTGCTGGGTGGTCGGGTCCAGGCTGACCCCGGCATGCTCGATCAGCACCTTGGCGCGCCCGACGCTGCGCCGCAGCAAGGCGCGCAGGCGTGCCTTGAGCTCATTGAGGTCAAAAGGCTTGACCAGGTAATCATCGGCGCCGGCATCCAGGCCGGCAATGCGATCATCGAGGGCATCCCGCGCGGTGAGGATCAGCACCGGCAAGCTGTCGCCGCCGGCGCGTAATCGCCTGAGTAGCTCGAGGCCATCCATGCGGGGCAATCCAAGATCCAGGATCACCAGGTCGAAGGTCTCGTGCTGCAACGCATGCAAGCCACTGACACCGTCCCGCAACCAGTCAAGGGTGTAACCCTCCTGGCGCAAGCCGTCGCAGATCCCTTCCCCCAGTGCGATGTCATCCTCAACCAGCAACAGCCGCATGTTCAGTCCTGTTTGTCCTTGATGGTCTTGAGTAAAGCATCGATATCGGCACGCCGGCCCTGGTCAGCCAACTCACGCCCCGGCCGGGGCGGTGCCTGCAAGGCTTTCTGCAGGGCGGCGGTAGCTTCAGGGTAGCGCTTCTGCCGATACAGATGATCGGCCCAGAAATAGTTGCTGTCGATACCGTTGGGGTTGATCTGCAAGGCTTTGCGCAGCATCTTGTCGGCCATCTCGGCATCACCGAAACCGATAGGCCAGCCTGGCACCTGGTCATACAGCGTGCCCAGGCTGGTGTAAGCCGAACCTTGCAGGGCGGCGGGGTCCAATTTCATGGCCTGCTCCAGGCTAGCTTTCGCCGCCTTGACCTTGCCCAGTGCACCGAGGCCACCCGTCGCCCCCGCCCAACTGCTGTTGATGATGCCCTCCCAGATCAAGGGTTCAGGTGTGCCGGGATACTGACGAACAAACGT
This sequence comes from Pseudomonas sp. TYF_14, assembly GCF_043105275.1. Classification (NCBI taxonomy): domain Bacteria; kingdom Pseudomonadati; phylum Pseudomonadota; class Gammaproteobacteria; order Pseudomonadales; family Pseudomonadaceae; genus Pseudomonas; species Pseudomonas sp. TYF_14. The sequence continues at coordinate 110,635 of NZ_JBICLK010000034.1, read as the reverse complement.
TGCAGCATCGCCTGCCAGCTTTTCGAAGGCGTCGGCACGCTTATCCTTGGGCATTTGGTACTGAATCTGCGCCCAGCGCTGCTGCAGATCACTCAGGCGCTGGCTGCCTGCCTGGTCCAATGCCCAGGTGAAGGGTGCAAATGCCAGCAAGCTGGCAATGAACAGACGCTTCATTTGTTCGACTCCTTGGAATGGCTGCCGATATAGCGGCGAATGACTGGCAGTTGCTTGCGTAGAGCGCGATCGACCATGCCCGGCAACATGCCGTTGATACGCACGAAGAGCTTTTCCGGCCACCCCAGGTAAAGCTCGGTGCGCTCGGATTGCACCGCCTGGAGCACAGCACGGGCGACGTCCGCCGGGTCGTCCATACCAACTTTCAGCGCTTGATTAAGCGCAGTCGCAGCGCTGCTGTTCATCGTTGTGCGGGTCGCCCGGGGGGCGGCATACAGCACGTTCACCGTGGTGTCGGCCAACTCGCGGCGCAGCGCTTGCGAAAAACCACGCAACGCAAACTTGCTGGCGCAGTAGGTGGCGTAGCCGGGGTAGCCGATCGAGCCATAGGTCGACCCGACATTGACCACCAACGCCTTGGGCTGAGCGCGCAGCAACGGCAGGCAGGCCCGGGTCAGTTGCAGGGGAGCCTTCAGGTTGATGTCCAATAGCTCGTCCAGCGCATACTCATCCAGCTGGTCGAGCAGAGCGAAGCGATTCACGCCAGCAGCGTTGATCAGCACATTCACAGCCCCCATCTCGCGTGCCCGCTCGATGACATGTTCGCGCCCTGACGGGCTGCGCAGGTCGGCTTCCTGCCAGCGCAGACGATCAGGGTACCGATTCATCAGGCCAGCCAGCTTGCCCATATGCCGACTGACGGCCAACACCTGGGCACCGGCAGCGCAGAGCTGTTCAGCCAATTCCAGGCCTATGCCCCCACTGGCGCCGGTGAGGATCACCACGGACTCAGCCAAACGCATGGTGCACCTCTTGCTGCCCGGCACGCGGGAGGCCCTGGAACATCTCGGTGTACAAGCGGTAGACGACCTTGGCCGCGTGGAGAACGGCCTGCTGGTCACCGGCATCGTCGAGGCGATCCATCAACTGTTTGTAGGTCACCATATGCTCCTGGTCGAGCGCACCGTGCGAGCTGAGGTAGCTGAACGCCTGGTCAGGCAGTGCCAATGTGTTCTGGATAACGCCTGCCGCCTGGGTGGCCAGGGCGATGCTGGTGCCTTCGAGCACGTTGACCATGCCGAACAACCCGACCGGGTTGCCACGGGCGATCAGGTCGTACAGGTAGGCGACCATCAGCTCGATGGATTGCACCGGCTGGCCATCGCGCACGGCCTCCCAGTCACCACCGCACGCTCTGATGTCGTTGAGGATCCACTGCTCGTGGCCATATTCCTCTTCAATGTATTCGCAGACCGCACCGCGCAGCCACTCCAGCCGCAGCGGCAATCGTGCCCCACAGGCCATCATCAGCGGCACGGTATGGCGCACGTGGTAATAGGCCTGGGTCAGGAAGGCGACGTAGCTGTCCAGGCTGACCTGGCCGGCCAGCGCTTCGCGGATCACCGGTACGGCGAACAGCGCCTGACGCTCTTGGGCGGTTTGTACTTGCAGGGTGTCGAAAAAGGACATTGTGAACCTCACAACGAGATGTCGGACAACAGGGTGTGGTAACGCTGCAAGATCGCCTCACGTCGCGGGCGGCCATTGGCAGTCAGGGTTTCGTCAAGCGTGCTCAGAGGCACTGGCAAGCGGCGCCAGGCGTGCACCCTGGCGTAATCGGGCAATCGCGCGTTGCATTGCTGTACGGCCTGTTCGATGGCCTCGTCGCTGATGCCGGGATCCAGCGGCCAGAGCAAGGCAAGGTTGCGTGGCAAGGCTTCGCCATGCACGAAAGCCTGGGCGATCACACCACTTTGGCTCAGCTCGGCTTCTACCCACTCCGGGTTGACGTTGCGCCCGAAGCTGGTAATGAACTGATGCTTCTTGCGGCCATCCAGGTAGAGGTAGCCATCCTCATCGAGGTGGCCTACATCGCCTGTTGCCCACCACTGCCCGGTTACAGGCGGCTCTCCCAGGTAGCCCAGCAATGTCGAGCCGGCCACCAGGACTTCGCCATCCTCGGCGATGCGCACCTGCACATGCGGCAATGGCTTGCCGACGCTCCCAGGGCGCACAGCCCCTGTGCGGTTGAGCGCCACTACCGAGGCGCACTCGGACAAGCCGTAACCTTCGAACACCGGCAAACCGACTGCCTCGGCCCGCGCGAGCAGGCTTGGCGATACCCGAGCCCCGCCTACCGCCACCAAACGCAGTGGGCCGACCCGCATCAGCCCGCGCTCGATCGCTGTCACCAACCCCATCAGCAGCTGCGGCACAAGGATCAGGCTCTGAGCACCACTGAGGGCGATTGCGCCCAACAGGCGCTTGAAATCGACCTGGCTTGCCCCTCCCATCCCCAACTGCTGCTGCGGATAGAGCTGCACACAAGCGCCAGCCATGAGCGCGGCGTAGACGCCCAGGTTTTCCAGCAAAACGCCCAGTGGCAGTACCGCCAGATATCGCTGCGGCGCGGTTGGGCGGCTGGCGGCCTCCAGCTCATGCGCCACACGCAGCAGGGCTTCAGCGCTCAGGCACACGCCTTTGGGCGTGCCGGTGCTACCGGAGGTATAAGTGATCTTGGCAGTGCCCTCGGGCAGCGCCGGGGCGACAAAACTGTCACGCTGCCACACGCCAGCTGGCGCCTGCCGGGCAAAGCCAAGCGCAATGAGCTGTTCGGCCCACTGCGCCTCACACACGACCGCCGTCACTCCGCTTTGCTGCAAGCAGTGCTGGAACTGGGTCGCGCTGAAAAACGGCGGCACTGTCACACTGGCGCGTTCGGCGAACAGCGCCGCCAAATCCCAGAATAGCGCTTCGGGCCCGTTATCCAGCACCACGGCGAAGGTTCCCGGTGGTTGGCTGCGCAAGCAGCTCGCACGGGATTCGACTTCGTTGAGCAGTTGCCGGTAGGTGTAACGCTGCGCATCGCCCTGAACGGCCACGGCGTCAGGATGCTCCACGGCGTGCTGGCGCAACAGTGCCTGAAAGGCTGTCAGTTCATGCCGCATGGCCGGTCTCCAGGGCTAACATGGGAAACCCAAGCCGCTCGAACATGCCCGCCTGCTTCAGGGCATCGAAGCCAACGCCTATGTTGCCGGCAAATAGCTGGGGTCGCTGGTCGTAGTAGGTCCCCCATTGGTCCACTTGGCCCTGCAAGCGCGCAGGATCCGCTGAGGCCAGAACGGTGGGCACCAGCCCCAGTCGCCGGAAACTGTTGAACAGTGTCGCGGCGCCCGTGAATGCGACCCACTCCAGACCTCGCATGGCCAGCAACCACGTCACGGCGATGATCATTATTCGAGCGCTACCGGCGCTGAGCGAGGCCAGGTTGCCTACTTCTACCATGCAGTTGCGATCCGGTGAGGCACCGGTTACCCGTGAAACAGCGGATTCCAGAGGCTCGTCCAGGTACCGCTCAAGAAAGAGCGGCCCTTCGCTGGCCGGCCGCATGCCTGCCGCCGCGATCAGGCGACCGTGGCTACCCTGCAAGGCAAGCAGCTCCGGCAGGTAATGCTGCACATCCGCCTGGTGCACACTGGCAAAGCGCTCGTGTATGAAGTGCTCCAGCTCGCCTCGCCCATGATCGCCGCTAAGGTGAAGAGAAAGATGCGCCTGATGATCGGCATGGCTACCGATGGGTAACGGAAGCAAACTGTGCCATTGATGAGACTGAGTCATGAAGTTTCCCCCGCCTAGGTGCGACGGAGGGAATTATCGGGGCCGAATCTGAATGCAATCTGAAGTCGGCTACTGTCGGAGCGCCTCAGCCCGGCGCTCGTTCATGTGCTGAACTGACTATGACCGAGCACGACGCGTACCCAGCTCGATCCAGACGGGCGCATGGTCGCTGGCCTTGGCCTGGTTGCGCACCCATGCATCGACACCCGCCCGTTTCAGATAAGGCGCAAGCTCGCGATTGAGCAACAGGTGATCGATTCGCAACCCGGCATTGCGGGCCCAGTGGTTACGGAAATAGTCCCAGAAGGTGTAGACACGCTCGTCCGGGTACAGATGGCGTATGGCATCGAGCCAGCCCTGGTCAAGCAGTCGTTGGTAACACGCTCGCGACTCAGGCTGCAGCAGTGCGTCCTTCAGCCAGGAACGCGGGTTATAGATGTCCATGTCGGTGGGCACGACATTGAAATCCCCTGCCAGCAGCGTGGGGTGGCCACTTTCCTGGAGGCTGCGCGCATGCTGGATCAGGCATTCGAACCAGTGCAGCTTGTAATCGAACTTGGGCCCGGGCTGCGGGTTGCCGTTCGGCAGGTAGAGACAAGCGACCAACACCCCGTGTGCCGCAGCTTCCAGATAGCGACTCTGGCTGTCCTCTTCCAGGCCGGGCAAGCCGCGGCGAACCTCGAGCGGATCACTGCCCCGCACCAGAATGGCCACGCCGTTCCATGACGGTTGCCCATGATGAAGGCTGCCATAGCCTGCTGCCTCCAGCTCCGCGCGAGGGAATTGCTGATCGGCCGCCTTCAGCTCCTGCAGGCAGGCAATGTCGGGCTGCTCCCGCTCCAGCCAGGCCAGCAGCGCCGGCAAACGGCTGCGGATGCCATTGATGTTGAAGGTGGCAATCTTCAGCGCTTTCATGCGTCCGGGTCGCTCACATGGGCCTGCACGGCATCTTCCAGCGCGCGGATATGCGCCTCATCGGCCAGCGCCTTGAGCGCCAACCAGTCGTCCCAGTCGATGGCACCGTCGTCGCGCAGGGCCTCGGCTGTGCGAAGCAGTTCATGGTGGTAGGCATCCGGTGACGCGCGCCGGTAACTGATGTCGTCGTACTGGGCGTACCAGGCCTCAAGCTCGGGAATGTTGCGTTCGATGCTCATGAAAGCGTCCTCGCTGTACCCTTTGCTTGTCAGAACCCGGGCACAGCTCGACGTTCAATCAGGCGTCACTGAAAGTAATGGGGATACCGTGCCATGTCGCTCTCCAGCTTGTCCGCACCGGCTGCCCTCTTGCGATAGTCGCCATTGCAGCACCCTCTTTGGACCGAGCCTGGTCCGTCGATGTGAATCGCCAGAGCGACGATAACGGGATGAAGCCTGTCACGACGCGCTTCGGCTGAGAGCGTAGACCATTCCAGCGCAGATGACGCAGGGTCAACGCAGATAGTCCTGAACCCACTTCACCCAACAATCAGCGCCAATCTTCACCAACGCATCATTGAAATCGTAGTGAGGGTTATGCACCGAGCAACCATGGAACTCGCCCGTGCCATTGCCCAGCATGAAGTAACAGCCAGGCCGCGCCTGCAACATGTAGGCAAAGTCTTCGGTGCCCATGACCTTCTTGGGCATCTTGTCCAGCAGCGCGCCGTCGGCGAACAACGGCCTCAGGCTGTCACGCAGCAACGCGCTTTCGTGATCGCTGTTGCACAAGGCGGGCGCCAGTTGGGTGAATTGCACATCGATCTCCACGCCATAGCTTTCTGCGTGCCCCTTGGCCAGGGCGTCAATGCGGCTGTTGATCTTCTGCTGGGTCTGGGCCGTGTCGGTGCGCACGCTCAGCAACATGCAGGCCTCGTCAGGGATGATGTTGTAGACGGTGCCGGCCTGGATCATGCCGATGCTGATCACGGCGTAGTCCTCGACGCTCAGATTGCGCGACTTGATGGTCTGGATGCCACTGATCAGGCTGTTCAACGCCATCACCGGGTCTACCGACAGTTCCGGCATCGCACCGTGCCCGCCTTTGCCGGTAATCCGAATGCTGACACGTTCGGAAGACGCCATGGTGGGCCCCGCCTGCACCACGCACGTGCCCACCGGCAGGCCGGGCATGTTATGCAGCGCATACACCGAGTCGCACGGGAAGCGCTCGAACAGGCCGTCGTCGATCATCGCCTTGGCCCCCGCCAGGCCTTCCTCGTCGGGCTGGAATATCACGTTCAACGTCCCGTTGAACTGGCGTGTAGCCGCCAGTTGCGCAGCGGCTGCCAGCAGGATCGCGGTATGCCCGTCATGGCCACAGGCATGCATGCGGCCAGGGATCTTGCTGGCATGCGCAAACGCATTCTTTTCGCCCATGGGCAGTGCGTCCATGTCTGCACGCAAACCGATGCTGCGCGGGCTGTCCCCCACTTTCAGCACGCCGACCACACCATGCCCACCCACGTTGCGATGCACTTCATAGCCCAAAGCTTGCAGCTTGTCGGCTACCAGGGCCGCCGTATCCGGCGTGTCGCCGCCAATTTCCGGCGCAGCGTGGATCTGCCGGCGCAGCATGACGAACTCATCCAGCTCGGCAGCTGAGCCCCGTGTTTGATTGCTCTGCAAAATACCCATATCACTCGCATCCTTTGTTTTCAGGGAAGTATCTGAGGCAGGCCAGGCTGACAACGCCGCCGGCCAGCAGGAAGTAGGCTGGCGCCAACGGCGTGCCCAGCGCTGCAATCAGCCATGTGGCCACCAATGGCGAGAAACCACCGAACAGGGTCACCCCCAGGCTGTAGCTGACCGAGGTGCCGAACGAGCGCCTGGCCTTCGGGAAGCCCTCCATGATCAGCGCGAAGAACGCACCGGCACCGATGCAGGTCGGCAAGATCAGGATCGCCACGCCCATCATGGCCAGGCCCATGTGCTGCACTTGCCCAAGCAGATAGAACACGGGCAGGGTCAACACCACCGGCGCGGCGACCGTCCACACCAGCAGGCGTTTTCTGAGCTGATACTTGTCGGCGAATTTGCCGGCCAACGGGCAGATGACGGCCATGCAACCGCTACTGATGCAGGCAATCGCCATCGCGCTGCCGGGTGGATAATGCAAGGCGGTGGTCAGGTAGGTCGGCATGTAGAACACGAACAGGTACATGCCAATGGTCGAGCTGGCCATCAGGCCGATGCCTTGGGCGATGCGTTTGAGCAGTTCGGCATCCAGCCCCTGCGCTGCCTTATTCGCCGGTGCGGCCTCGTGGGTTTCCGGCAACCGCGTGCGTATGTACCAACCGACCGGCCCGATCAGCAAGCCGAAGATGAACGGTATGCGCCATCCCCAGCTTTCCAGCGCGGAAGGGTCGAGCAACTGGCTGAGGGCCAGGCCAAAGCCGGCCCCCACCAAGGCGGCATAGCCTTGGCTGGCGGCCTGCCAGCTGACGCTCTGGCAGCGATTGCCGACCGCACTGGATTCCATCAGGAATACCGACGCGGTACCGACCTCCCCGCCTGCCGACATGCCCTGGATGAGCCGGCCGGTCACCAGCAGCAAGGTGGCGAAAATCCCGATCTGTGAATACGTGGGCGCAAAGGCAATCATCGCGGTGCCCAGGGTCATCAGCCCGATGGTCAGGCTCAAAGCGGCCTTGCGTCCATGCCGGTCAGCATAGCGACCGATGACCATCGCCCCGACCGGGCGCATCAGGAAACCGACGCCAAAGGTGGCCAGCGACATCAACAACGACGCCATGGCCGAGTCGGAGGGGAAGAAGTGCTTGCCGATCAGTACAGCGAAGAAGCTGTAGATCGTGAAGTCGTACATTTCGAGCGCATTGCCCAACGAGCAGGCGACCAAGGTTTTACGGGAGGACGATACCTGCGCGGCTGAGTGCGCACCTTTTTGCAGGCTCGGCGATGTGGGTAGCGGTCTGATCATTGTTGTCTCCGTTGGCAAATCGCGGCGTGCAGCGAATATCAGCCAATCGGGCACCCAATACACTTGCAGTTTCGGCATAGGGATAACCAATGAGCAATTTGCCGGCGCGATCGTTGGCCAAATTGCCCTGAGCTGGCGCACAGTCCGCCCTCGTTCCGCGCGCGGCCCCAATAACGCCCACAGATCAGCATCCGTAGCGCAGCGTTGGCGCGGGTACGAAGCCTGTCTAACGCGGATGCGCTCGCCAATCCACACGCCGCGCCAGCCCCTGATTAACCAAACGGCATGACCTGACCGAATAAGCAATCACGCTGCAACGTTCTGTTCACCGACGCTAAAGCCACCACATCACCGTGCTGGCCTGGAGTCGTGAATGAACACTCGCATTACGTCGTTGCTGTTGATGATCCAAGGGGCTTGCCTTGCTGCGCAGGCACAGGCAGAGGGTTTTCCGACGCTCGCGCGGATTGCGCCGGGTTTTGGTTATTACGGGCTGGATTACGGCTTCGATGACACGCTCAAGGTGTACGGCACCGTGGATGCATTCGCCAGCTATCACGACTCACAGCACCACTCGGGTTTCAGGCTGGCCGGTGGCGGCGCCTGGACCAACAAGCTCGGGCTGTACGCACGCAAGGCGCTTGACCCCGATACCGTGGTGGAGCTTGACGTCGAGGAGGGTTTCAACCTCAATGGCGAGGCCTTGGAGGGCACCTGGGATACCGTCGGCACCCTGCGCCTGGCGACAGTCGCCCTGCGCTCGCGCACCCTGGGCAAGCTCGAGTTCGGCAAGACCTACGGCATGGCCACACCCACATACGCCGACCCGTTCCTGGCCACCTATGGCTCGCCCTACACCTACCTGGCCCTGCCTGCCGCCGGCAAGGGCGCCTTTTACCTTGACCTGCGCCCCAAGCACACCCTGGCCTACACCAGCCCGACCTTCAGTGGCTTCAGCCTCGGTACCGCGCTGAGCTTTGGCTTCGACGATGCCGCCAGCGCTGGGCGCACCGTGCGTGGCGGTGGCGCCCGGCTGCAGTACCGCAACAGCCGGGTGATGTTGCTGGCCTCCTACAACCGTTACTACAGCGACCCATGGGACGACGGCGGCGCTTCACGCCAGACCGCCAACGATTTCAAGAGCCTGTCGGCGTTCTACGATTTCGGCCCGCTGGCCACCAGCCTCACCTGGCAACGTCAGGACGTGGACCAGGCCGGCACGCCCAGCACCACGCTGTACACCTTCGGCATGATGGCGCCGGTGGGCGAGCTGGACGTGCTGCGCCTGGCAGTGATGCAACGCCAGGTCAGCGCCCGCGACAAGGACGCGTGGGGAGTGATGATCGGCTATGACCACTTCATCAACCCCCGCTGGGCCCTTTATGGACGCCTTGGCATGATCGCCAACCAGCGCGCCTCGTCGGTCACCTACGCCGGCACCCCGGTGGATCAGGCGGGCGATAACCCAAGCAACGTCTCACTAGGCATGTACTACCACTTCTGACCCCACGGGGCGGGTCTGCTTGAGCACCTGCCCGCGCAAGCTGTGGAACAGCTCCTGGGCAGGCGCCGTGAGGCTGTGGCGGTCGATGCAGACCAGATTGATGGGGTAATCCGGAATCAACTCCTGCACCGCCATGGCGACGAACTCGCAATCGATACCGTAGGTAAACCCTTGGTCCACCGCCAGTTCGCTGATGGTCATCAACGATTCCGTGTTCTTCAACAGCTTCAGCGCCATCATCACTGAAGTGCATTCAACGGTGTTCTGTGGCACCCGAAGGCCGTTGGCCTCGAACAGTTGGTGAAACTGCGAAGCCTGGTCGGACAACTCGTCCAGGCTGATCCAGGGGGCGTATTGCAAGGTGCGCAGTGACTGGCTGAACTTCTGCCGATTCGAGGCGTGGCAAATCACCCTGCCCTTGATACTGCCCAGCGCCTCCCAGTCCAGGCTCAGCCGACTCAGCGGTTGCTGCGAAGTAATGGCAAAGTCCAGGCTGCCATCGCGCAAGCGCTGCAGGATCTGGCTGGGACGCAGGTCGGTGATGGTGATCTTCACCCGCGGGTACTTGCGCCGAAAGGCCAGGATACTTTCATCGACGCCATCGAGCATCGCCGTCAACGACGTCACCCCGATCGACACGGCGCCCAGCGCCGCATCCTGAATGCTCGCCGCTTCGATCTGCAGGCGGCGTATGCTCTCTACCACGAGGTTGGCATGGCGGATGACACGCTTGCCTTCCTCGGTAAGGGCCATGCCTTTGTGCGACCGCTGCAACAGGGTAAACCCCACCTCCCGCTCCAGCTCCTTGATCGAACGGCTCAGCGCGGGCTGAGTAATGTGCATGAGCTTGGAGGCTTCGAGGATGCTACCTGCGTTATGAATGGCGACCAGCGCCCTGAGTTGGTGAAGTTTCAACCGTTTGTACCTTGTTGTTAGCGGCCGGTTCGAAAAGAGTTCTGGCAGCCCTGACAGCCGTTGTCGGCAAGGCCTGAAAGGTATGGCTAGCGCAACACAGCCAGCAGGCTGGCCGCATCGCTGACCTCGAACTTGCCGGGGCTTTCAACCGCAATGTACTGGACTACCTGGTCGTCGACCAACATCGCATACCGCTGCGAGCGCCGCCCCAAACCGCGTGCCGAAAGGTCCTGGGTCAGCCCCAGCGCCTCGCTGAATTCGCCATTGCCATCGCCGATCATCTTGACCGCATCCCCGACCTGCATGCTGTTGCCCCAGGCGTTCATGACAAAGGCATCGTTCACCGAGACGCACAGGATTTCGTCAATGCCAGCCGCGAACAATGCAGGGGCCGCCGCGACATAACCGGGAACGTGACGTTCAGAGCACGTCGGCGTGAATGCGCCCGGCAACGCGAAGATCAGCACCTTCTTGTGCTTGCAACGCTCGCGAATGGAAAAGGCCATCGGGCCGATCGCGCAGGCGCCTGCGTCGCTGTTGTATTGATAAAGGGTAACGTCGGGCAGTTGATCGCCGGTTTTGATCATCGCTGTCTCCTGGGTGAGGTGAGGGCCAGGCGGCCATGATGCCGCAGTCGACCAGGCAACGCATCATGAGCAGGGCTAAAAAACCTGTGAAATAACTTCAATATCATTCATGCAGCGCCCCGCCTAGGATACGCCTCAATCAAACACATCAAGATTACGGTGTGAACGACTCAGCCTACGCAACTGACCAGCACTGAGTTGCTCACACTCAGGCAACTGGAAGCCGTCACCATGAATAAAGCGCCAACATTCACCGTCACGCGCATTGCGTTCGACGAACATTATCACCCCGCCGAAAACACCCGCATCACGACCAATTTCGCCAATTTGGCACGGGGTGCAAACCGCCAGCAAAACCTGCGCAATACCTTGACGATGATCAATAACCGTTTCAATGCGCTGGCGCACTGGGACAACCCCGAACATGATCGCTACCGCGTAGAGCTGGACATCATATCGGTGGAAATGAATATTGAAAATTCGCAGCACGGCCATGCACTGCCGCTGATAGAGATTTTGAAAACCCATATTGTCGACCGCCAAAACAATACGCGCCTCGAAGGCATGGTAGGCAACAACTTTTCTTCGTACGTGCGCGATTACGACTTCAGTGTGCTGTTACTGGAGCATAACAAGCATCGGTCGACCTTCAGCACACCTGATCATTTCGGCGAGCTGCATGGCAACCTGTTCAAATGCTTCGTCAACTCGCCAACCTACCAGGAGCATTTCAGCAAACCACCGGTTATCTGCCTGAGCGTATCGAGCAGCAGGACTTACCTGCGCACCGAAAATCAGCACCCTGTGCTAGGGGTTGAGTACCAGCAGGATGAATACTCCCTGACGGATGAATACTTCAAGAAAATGGGCTTGAAGGTGCGCTATTTCATGCCGCCGAACAGCGTCGCCCCGTTGGCGTTTTATTTTGCCGGCGACTTGCTGGCTGACTACACCGACCTTGAACTGATCAGCACCATCAGCACCATGGACACCTTTCAGAAAATCTACCGACCCGAGATCTACAACGCCAATTCTCCCGCAGGCAAGGCCTACCAGCCCAGCCTGCAAAACCAGGATTACTCGCTCACGCGCATTGTCTACGACCGGGAAGAGCGCAGCCGCCTGGCGATCGAGCAGGGCAAGTTTGCCGAGGAGCAATTTGTCAAACCCTACCAGGCCACGCTGGCGCAATGGTCCGCTCAATACGCACGTTGAACATTCAAAGCACAAGGTCACAGTTCATGAACACATTGCTACCCACCTCCACGGCCGGCAGCCTGCCTAAACCCGCCTGGCTTGCTCAACCCGAAACACTCTGGTCACCGTGGAAGTTGCAAGACGAGCAACTGATCGAAGGCAAACAGGATGCCTTGCGCCTGGCCTTGCAAGAACAACAACAGGCCGGTATCGACATCGTCAGTGACGGTGAACAAACCCGCCAGCACTTTGTCACCACATTTATCGAGCACCTCAGCGGCGTTGATTTCGAACAACGGAAAACCGTCAGAATCCGTGACCGCTACGATGCAAGCGTACCGACGGTTATGGGTGCTGTCGCTCGACAAAAGCCGGTGTTTGTCGAAGATGCCAAGTTCTTGCGCCAGCACACCACACAGCCGATAAAGTGGGCGCTGCCCGGCCCCATGACCATGATCGACACACTGTATGACAACCACTACAAAAGCCGCGAGAAACTGGCCTGGGAGTTCGCCAGGATTCTCAACCAGGAAGCCAGAGAACTGGAAGCCGCGGGCGTGGACATCATTCAGTTCGACGAACCGGCATTCAATGTTTTCTTTGACGATGTGAATGACTGGGGCGTGGCTACCCTGGAAAGGGCCATCGAGGGCCTCAAGTGCGAAACGGCCGTCCATATATGCTATGGCTATGGCATCAAAGCCAACACCGACTGGAAAAAGACCCTCGGTTCAGAATGGCGGCAATACGAACAGGCCTTCCCCAGACTGCAGCAGTCCAGCATCGATATCATTTCGCTGGAATGCCATAACTCGCATGTTCCGATGGACCTGCTCGAGCTGATTCGCGGCAAGAAAGTCATGGTCGGCGCCATCGATGTGGCCACCCATGCCATTGAAACACCCGAACAGGTCGCCGCCACCCTGCGCAAGGCACTGCAATTCGTCGATGCCGACAAGCTCTACCCTTGCACCAACTGCGGCATGGCGCCCCTGCCCCGCCAGGTAGCCAGCGGCAAGCTCAAGGCGTTGAGTGCAGGCGCAGCCATCGTCCGTCAGGAACTCGCTAACGCACGCTGAAATGAATGCAGCCACAGGACCTACCATGTTGCTTTCCGGTACGGCGATCGAGCCGTCGACTTTTCGCCAGGCACTCGGGCACTACGCCTCCGGCATCACGGTGATTACATCGCACCACGAAGGTGAGCCGATCGGCTTCACCTGCCAGTCGTTCTACAGCGTATCGATGAGCCCGCCGCTGGTGTCATTCAGTGTGATGTCCCGTTCGGCCAGCTACCCGAAAATTCGCCAGGCTGGCCGCTTCACGGTCAACATCCTGTCAGGTGAACAGGTCGGCATTTCCAACCAGTTTGCCCGGCGCGGCGCCAACAAGTGGCAGGGCGTCGAATGGCAAGCTTCGCCGTTGGGCAACCCGATCATTGCCGGCAGCCTGCATTGGCTTGATTGCGAAATTCACGCCGAACATGCCGCCGGGGACCACCTGATCGTGATTGGCGAAGTCAAAGCGTTGAACCTGCAGGCCACTGCTGCCACGCAGCCGCTGCTGTATTTCAAGGGGCAGTACTGCAACCTCGCCGCGCCTCACGCGGCTTGAGCCTCACCCCACTCACGGAAAACCCAGCAAAGGAATTGTCAGGATCACGCAGCAGTGAAGAAAACCCGCCATTACTGCGTTGATCCGCCATTTTACTCATGATCGATTTACGCCACCTGCGAACCCTCCACGCGCTGCGTGAAACCGACAGCCTGCACGAGGCCGCCGAGCGCCTGCACCTGACACAATCAGCCCTGTCGCACCAGTTCCGCGATATGGAAGAGCGCATCGGCATGCCACTGTTCGTGCGCAAATCCAGGCCGGTGCGCTTCACCAGCGCCGGGCTGAAGCTGCTGCAGCTGGCCGATCAGGTGCTGCCTCAGATCCGCAATACCGAACGGGACCTGGGCAAGCTGGCCGGGGGCTGCGCCGGACGGCTGCACATCGCCATCGAGTGCCACAGCTGCTACCAGTGGCTGATGCCTTCAGTGGATGAGTTTCGCGGCGCCTGGCCTGAGGTGGAACTGGACCTCGCCTCGGGCTTTTCCTTCGCGCCACTGCCAGCCCTGGAGCGCGGCGACCTGGACCTGGTGGTGACCTCCGACCCGGTGACACTGCCGGGTATCAGCTACGTGCCGTTGTTCAGCTACGAGGCACTGCTGGCCATCGACAACCACCACGCCATGCGCCACAAGCCGTACCTGGAGCCCGCCGATATCGCCAGCCAGACACTGATCACCTACCCGATCGAACGCACCCGTCTGGACATCTTCACCCGCTTCCTCGACCCCGCCGACGTCGAGCCCGCACAGGTACGTACTTCAGAACTGACCGTGATGATGATGCAACTGGTTGCTTCCGGGCGCGGCGTCTGCTGCCTGCCCAACTGGGCCGTGCACGAATACAGTTCGCGCGGCTATGTAACCGCCAAGCGCCTTGGCGAGCACGGCCTGCAGGCAAACCTCTATGCTGCGCTGCGCAGTGACATGCTGGAGGTGCCGTACGTGCGTGATTTTCTGCTCACGGCCAAGGACATCTCGTTCACCACGCTGGAAGGTGTCAGCGTGGCGTCAGGCCCGGTTCTCTGAAAGCCGGGCGTGCGTTTGCGAACCTCAGTGCCGGCGATGGCGCGCCATGCCCCTACCGCCAACGAATCAGCCAGCCTTCGCCAACTGCACTTGCAGAAACGCCATCAGTGCCCCCGCCACAGGTGACAAGCTGCGCCCTTTGCGGGTGAGCATGCCGATATGCCGTTCTACCCTGGGCTCCTCAAGGGGTACGAACGCCAGTTTGTCGTTCTCCTGCGGAAAAGCGAGGTACGGCAAGGTACTGATCCCTACCCCCTCCTCCAGCATGGCGATCAACGAAATCATGTTGGAAATGAACAGCCGGCTATCGGCCAGCAAACCCTCGGCCTCGGTACCCGCCAGCAATTGCGAGGTACCGTTGCGGATCATCGGCACGCCCAGCAACTGCGCCCAATGCAGCCGCCCGCCCGCCTGCGCCAGCGGGTGGTCGCTGCGGCACACCACGCCAACCTGATCATTCACGATGGGGGCGAATTCGAGCTGGTCATCGTCCACCCACAGGCTGCTGATGCCGAAATCCACCTGCCCTTGAGCGAGCAACTGCTGCACACGTTCGGCCGTGCCGTCCTGAATGCTGACCAGCACATTGGGGTGCGCGGCCACAAAGCGGGCCAGCGGCCCTGGCAGCATTCGGCTGGCCACAGAAGGCACGGTGGCGATGCTGACCTGGCCGATTTCATGCCGGGCAAACAGCATGGCTTCACGCGCAATACGGTCATGGTGCTCGATCAAGCCACGAAACAACGGGAGGCAATGCTCGCCATATGGCGTCAGCTCTACCCGGCCACCGCCCTTTTCGACCAGTGCCTGCCCCAGCTTCTGCTCCAGTTCACGCAGGGCCAGGGATATCGCAGGCTGGGTGCGAAAGGCCTGGCGGGCGGCCGCGTGGAAACTCTTGAGTTCGGCGACCAGTACGAAGTAACGCAACTGGGCGATTTTCAGCTCGGGCAACATGGTTAGCATTCCTTATCAAAGCATTTTTTTTATTAATTTTTATTTGCTGCATATTGCTCGCATGATGAATGCCATGCAAACGGAGGCGTTCATCCATGTCACACAAGACCTACAACAACTACATCGATGGCCAGTGGTGTGAAGGCCACGCCACTTTGGGCAACTACAGCCCCTCGGACACTGGCGACCTGATCGGCCAGTACCATCAGGCCAGCGCCGAACAGGCCCGCCAGGCCATCCAGGCCGCCCGCGCCGCTCAACCCCTGTGGGCCGCCAGTGGTCTGGAAAGCCGCCAGCAAGTGCTCATGGCCATCGGCGACGAGCTGATCGCCCGCAAGGAAGAGCTCGGCGAACTGCTGTCGCGAGAAGAAGGCAAACCCTTGGCCGAAGGCATCGGCGAGGTCAACCGCAGTGGCCAGTTCTTCCATTACTACGCCGCCGAAGTGCTGCGCCAGATGGGCGAGACTGCCGCCTCGGTGCGCCCTGGGGTCGACATCGAAGTGCATCGCGAACCGGTGGGTGTGGTAGGCATCATTACCCCCTGGAACTTCCCCATGGCCACCGCCGCCTGGAAAATCGCCCCGGCCCTGGCCTTCGGCAACGCCGTGGTGTTCAAGCCGGCCAACCTGGTGCCGGCCAGTGCCTGGGCGCTCACCGAAATCATCAGCCGTCAGGGCCTGCCCAGCGGCACCTTCAACCTGGTGATGGGCAGTGGTGCCGACGTCGGCGAGGCCCTGATCCAGTCCGCCGAGATTGATGCCCTGACGTTCACCGGTTCTCTGCAGACGGGCCGACGCGTAGCGGTGGCCACCGCCGGTAATCTGGTGCGCTGCCAGCTGGAAATGGGTAGCAAGAATGCCCTGGTGGTCATGGACGACGCCGACCTCGAACTGGCCGTGGAATGCGCGCTCAACGGGGCCTTCTTCGGCACCGGGCAGAAATGCACCGCTTCGTCACGGCTGATCGTCTGCGACGGCATCCACGACCGCTTCGTCGAGGCGCTGCGCCTGCGCATGCGCCAGCTCAAGGTCGGCCATGCACTGGAGGCTGGCGTCCAGATCGGCCCGGTAGCTGACGCACGCCAGCTGGAACAGAACCTGGCCTACCTGCAACTGGCCCAGGCCGAAGGCGCCACCCTGATAGAAGGCGGCGAGCGCCTGCAACTGGCCTGCGATGGCTACTACATGCGCCCTGCCTTGTTCATCAACAGCCGCAACGACATGCGCATCAACCGCGAGGAAGTGTTCGGCCCCATCGCCTGCGTGATCCGCGTGCGCGATTTTGAAGAGGCGCTGGCCACGCTCAACGATACCGAGTACGGCCTCACAGCCGGGATCATCACCCAGTCGCTGCGCCACGCCAGCCACTTCAAGCGCCGCGCCCAGACCGGCTGTGTGATGGTCAACCTGCCCACCGCCGGCACCGACTACCACGTGCCATTCGGGGGCCGTAAAGCCTCGAGTTTCGGCCCGCGGGAACAGGGGCAATACGCTCGCGACTTCTACACCGTGGTCAAGACCACCTACCTGCGGCCCTGAAGGAATACATGCCATGCACGACCTCTTGATGATCGACGGCCTGCAGTACTCCAACTGGAGCCAGGAAATATTCCAGCAGATGCAGGCCGGTGGCCTGAGCGCGGTGCACGCCACCATCGCCTACCACGAAAACGCCCGCGAAACCCTGTCGCGCCTGGGCGAGTGGAACCGCCGCTTCGAAACATGGCCCGAGCTTATCCGCCCGGTACGCACGGCCAGCGACATCCGCCTGGCCCACGAGGAGGGCCGGGTGGGCATCTTCTTCGGCTTCCAGAACTGCTCGCCGATCGAGGACGACATTGCCCTAGTAGAGGTTTTCCGCCAGCTCGGGGTGTTCGTCATGCAGCTGACCTACAACAACCAAAGCCTGCTGGCCAGCGGCTGCTATGAGCGCGAGGACAACGGCATCAGCCGCTTCGGCCGCCAGGTGATCGCCGAAATGAACCGCGTCGGCATGCTCATCGACATGTCTCACAGCGCCGAGCGAAGCACGCTTGAGGCCATCGAACTGTCGAGTCGACCCGTGATCATCTCCCACGCCAACCCTGCCAGCTTCCACGCCGCCAAGCGCAACAAATCCGATGCGGTGCTACGCGGGATCGCAGAGTCCGGCGGGCTGCTGGGCTTCAGCACCTATCCGTTCCACCTCAAGGGTGCCTCGGACTGTAGCCTGGAAAGTTTCTGCGACATGGTCGCGCGCACCGCCGACCTGATGGGTGTGGAGCATATCGGCATCGGCACCGACCTGTGCCAGGCGCAACCCTTGTCGGTGCTGGAATGGATGCGCAACGGCCGCTGGAGCAAGGACAAGGACTACGGCGAAGGCTCCAGGGACAACGCCAACTGGCCGGCGCCCTTGCAGTGGTTCCGCGACAGCCGCGACCTCCGCAACATCGCCCAGGGCCTGCGCGCCCGCGGCTTTGCCGAGCACGACGTGGGCAACATCATGGGGCTGAACTGGTTGCGCCTGCTGGAGACCGCCACCACGGCACAGGCCTGAACCCTTTGCACGGACAGCATCAACAATAAAAACAATCGCAGGTTCCGGAGGTTTCATGAAAAACCCAACCACCTTGCAGGCCGACGGCCAGGCCATGGGCCTGCCTATGGCACGCGATATCGACTGGCCGTTGTTCCTGATCAGCGGCGGATTCCTCGGCGCCTTCCTGCTGGCGGCGCTGATCGACATCGACACCGTGTCGGCGCTGGTCAATACCCTGTTCGCCTGGTCGACAAAGGCCTTTGGCCTCTATTGGCAAGTGCTGATGCTGGCAACCTTCGCCGTCAGCCTGTTCATCGGTTTTTCCAGGTGCGGGCGTGTACGCCTGGGCGGGGTCACCCAGCGCCCGGACATCAGCACCTTCAACTGGATCGCAGTGATCATGTGCGCCTTGCTGGCAGGTGGTGGCGCCTTCTGGGCCGCTGCCGAACCCTTGATGCACTTTGCCAGCCCACCGCCCTTCTTCGCCGGCCTGCAACCGCACAGCGAAGCGGCGGCCACCGCGGCACTGGCGCAATCGTTCGTGCACTGGGGCTTCCTGGCCTGGGCCGTGCTGGGTAGCCTGCTGGCGATCGTGCTGATGCACCTGCATTACGATAAAGGCCTTCCGCTGGCGCCGCGTACCCTGCTCTACCCCCTGTTCGGCAAGCGAGCGCTCAAGGGCCCGATCGGCACCTTGGCCGACGCTGCCTCGATCATCGCGGTAGTGGCCGGCACCATCGGTCCGATCGGTTTCCTTGGCCTGCAGATCAGCAGCGCCATGCACGCCGTGTGGGGGTTGCCCAACACTATCGTCACCCAGTCGCTGACCATCGTCCTGGTCACCGCGATGTACACTGTATCGTGCCTGGTGGGCCTCAAAGGCATCCGCTTTGTCAGCGAAATCAACGTCTGGTTGATGATCGGCCTGGCACTGTTCATGGTGGTATTCGGACCGACGCTGTTCATCCTCGGCGGTTTCCCGGCAGCCTTTGCCCTGCACGTGGAGCACTTCATCCCCCTGACAATGTTCCGCGCCGACCCCAAATGGCTGGACTGGTGGACGGTGTTCTATTGGGGCTGGTTCATCGGCTATGCGCCCATGGTGGCCCTGTATGTCGCGCGGATCTCGCGGGGCCGCACCATCCGCGAGATCATCATGACGCTGTCGATCATCGCACCGCTGGTGACCATGTTCTGGTTCACTGTGGTGGGCGGTACCGGGATCGGCCTGGAGCTGCAAACGCCAGGCAGCGTCACCGCCCATGGCGCCAAGCCTGAAGACCTGCTGCTGGGAGTGACGCAGAACCTGCCACTAGGTGGCCTTGTCAGCGCGCTGTTCCTGTTCCTAAGTTTCATCTCAGTGGCCACCAATGGCGACGCCATGGCCTTCACCGTGGCGCTGGCGATGTCCAGCGACGATAAACCGAAGAAGTGGTTGCGCGGTTTCTGGGCAATCGGCATGGGCCTGGCGGCGGTGGTGCTGATCACCATTGGCGCAGGCGGTGTGACGGCCCTGCAATCCTTCATTGTCATCACCGCGGTGCCGGTGTCGCTGGTGATCCTGCCAGCCCTGTGGGATGCCGTGCGCATCGCTCGACACATGGCCCGTGAACAAGGCGTCTGAACATGATCCATCCAGGTACAACAACAATGCCCAACAGCGTGCCTGCAATACCCGCGTTGCGCCCTGCCAGCCAAGTCATGGACCTGGCCCGGCTGGGTAGCCACTTCCAGAGCCCGCTAAGCTTCGTGCGCAGCAGCATGCGGCGGATGATGCAACAGCGCTGGCAAATCCGGCGCAGCTGTTTCGACCTCGATGGTCAAGGCTTCGGCACTGCGATCTACCGCATCGAAACGCCAAACGGCCATTACCACTGCGTGATCTTCTCGGCCTACCTGCCGCCGGAAAAGCGCAGCGATCGGGTCATCGCCGACCAGTGGGACGTCAGCTTCGTGCTGGTGGCCGGCGATGTCGACTCGGCACAACTGGCCGACCTGCAACGCAACGTGCCGCTGCAGGAAGCCGGCCGCTTCGATGCACGCGTGCTGGTGTTGTCGCGGGCCAACCGTAGCTTGCGCAATTTCGACCGGTTTCTGGCGGCGCTGGCAGAAGGTCGCCAGCCCGATCCACAGCAACTGGCTGAAGTCGGCTACCTGTATCGCACTACAGCTGTTTACGGTAACGGCAAGTTCGGCATCGCCGATTTTGGTTGCCTGCAAGATAACCCGGACTTCAACCAGCCGTTCAGCGCGCAGATGTTCACCGTCTACCTGCTGCGTCACTTCAGCATCGAGCAGATCAACCACATGGCCCAGGCACTCGCCCCGCAGCGGGCAGTGCAACTGGCCCCGGCCCTTCAACGCTACCTGGGGGTCGGCAACGCGACCGGGCTGGGAATGGCCCCTTTTCTGATCAACCACCCTCAACTGGTGGAGCACTGGATCAGTACGCGGGAAACGGCCCTGGCCCTGGTGCTGGCGCAGCCGGCGGAGCCCGCCCCGTTGGCGCGCCTGCAGCAATTGCTGGCGCGCGCCCAGTTGCACCTGAGCCAGTCCCGGACCGAAGACCAGCGCCAGCATGAGCAGAACCTGCAAACCTTGGCCGAGCTTGCTTTACTGGCCACCTGGCTTGGCACGCAAGCCGACGGCGCGGGCCTTTGGCCGCGCCTGCTGGCCTGGGCGCAATTACACACGGGGGTGGGCTGCCAGGAGCTTCTGGTCAGCCTGCTGCTGGAGCTGTACCCCGAGCAGGTCACGCCCCTGGCCGAGCACATGGGGGTCAACGAAAGCTGGCAGCTGGACGCCCAGATGCCCCTTGGGCAACTGCGCCAGCTCATCGAGCAGCAGTATGGCTGGGCGTTGCGCTACGACTTCAGTGCTGCCGATGCGGAGCACTTCTTCTGGTACCGCTCAGCTGAAAAAGAAGAGCCGCGCCTGGGCATTCGCGCAGAGGAGCCAGGAGCCGAAAAAGAAATGCAGCTGGGTATCGCCCGCAATATCCAGCAGTGCCATGGCGCGCTGCTGGAGCACCTGCAACTGCAGCCTCAGGCGCTGACCGCTCACTTCCTGATCGCCCAACCGATGTTCAAGGGCGCGGTACGCCGCCTGCAAGGCATGGCAAAAACGAACTACGGTGAAATCCGTGCCAACCTGCTGGCCCGGGACATGCTGCCGATTCACCTGCTGCGCTGCAAACTGGCATTTTTCGGCGCGGGGAAATTCGACCCCAAGTCAAGCCGCTGGGTGCGTATCACGCTGTTCCAGGGCGCGCCGCTGGTCAGCGACATCGGTCAGCCGTTCGCAGACGACTGGAATTTCGCAGTCATGCCGCAAAGGGAGTTTTGACCATGCGCGTATCGCTTAACGAAATACAGGTGATGTGCCGCAAGGCATTCGAAGGCATGGGCTTCGCCCCGGGCGACTGCGAGGATGCCGCCGAACTCGTGGGCTGGTTGCAACTGCAGGGGCTCGATGGCGTCGGTGCACTGGAAAAGGCGTTGCGTTATCTGCAAGCCGAAGCTGCACGGCCATACGCCTTGTGCCATGAGGATAACGCCCTGCTGGTGATCGACGCCAAGGGCCAGAGCGTGTTGCGCTGCGCCGCCACGGTGGTGGAACTGGCGGCAGCCAAGGCCATGCGCTGTGGTCAGGCTGAACTGCGCATACGCCACTGCCACAACCGTTTGCTGTTGCTGGGCTACCTGAGCCGGGCAGCGGTGCAGGGGCTGCACGTGCAAGCCCGCTGGGAGGACGCCCGCCAATGCCACCTGGCCGATTTTACCGCCAGCATGCCGCGCCCGGAACTGAGCAGTGAAACCCGGCCCCAGGCCATTGAAGCGGCCGCGCAGGACGTAACGGTGCTGTTCACCCGAGCAGGCCAGACCGCCCAAGCGATAAGCGACCCGCAGCGCACACTGCAGCAAGGTTTTACAGTCAACGAACATACCTGGCAAAGGCTCAGGCAGCTGGCCGAACACATCCTTGTCGAGAGCACCGATGCCTCACGCCGCCACGGTGCAGGCGGCGGCAGCGACGCCGACTGAACACCCTTGCCACTGAGGAAACAACCCATGAAGCATGCGATAAAGACCGAGCTGTTCGCCTCCAGGGCGCCATTGGAATGGGCGGTCGTCGGCAACGGTACGTTGTACACTGCGCAGATCCCAATCGATACGCAGGGCCAGGTGGTTGCCGGCGGCATCGAGGCCCAGGCCCGCCAGACACTGGACAACCTGCGCCACACCCTGGAAGCCGCTGGCAGCTCGCTGGATGCCGTGACCCAGGTGCTGATCTACGTGACCGACCGCCGTTATCTGGCAACTGTAAATGCCGTGTACGCCGAGTATTTCCAGGCACCCTACCCCAACCGCGCGGCCGTAGTGGTGGCTGGCCTCGCCCGGGAAGAAATGCTGGTGGAACTGGTGGTCTACGCCTGCCTCTGACGCCCTGAAGGCGCCCGTCTCACGATATTCAGCGTTCGCGCAATCGAGTGCCGCCCGCGCGGCGCTCGATGCATGCCCCCTCCGCCCCACGTCATGCACCCGGAATACTCCCTTTTTCTCCCGCCAGGCACCGGCCTGCGCCCCATTTCGGTTCAAAACCCGCGCCCGGGTCAATAGCGCCCTTTTTTGATGCGCCGGCCCTTGCGGCCAGGCAGCTCACATCGGTTGTGCCCCTCACATTTCCCGCCCCCCAGAGCCGCCTGGCGTGTTCGGCACTTTTATTGCACAGACTGGTTGTACTCAACGCACAGGCAATCTACCGAAACCGAGGTTAACGCGAGACACAGCTCCCACTTACCCCAGCAAGGCAGCACCCTGAAAGACGCAGATGAACCGCAATGAAGCTGCCGGCAACGGCGGCAAGGAGTGGGTATGTCCCGGGCTTTTTTCAATGAAATGTACGAAGCGGACGGCAACTGCCGCCCGCATTATCAGGAGTTCGCCCGCTGGCTGGCCAACACCCCGCTGGAGTTGCTGGAACAGCGCCGGCGCGAGGCCGACCTGCTGTTTCACCGCGCAGGCATCACCTTCACCTTGTATGGCGACAAGCAGGATACCGAGCGCCTGATCCCCTTCGATATCATCCCGCGCAGCATCCGCGCCAGCGAATGGCGCACGGTCGAGCGTGGCTGCATTCAACGGGTACAGGCGCTGAACCTGTTCCTGGAGGACATCTACCACGACCAACGCATTCTCAAGGCCGGCATCATCCCGCCAGAGCAAGTGCTGGCCAACGAGGGCTACCAGATCGCCATGCAGGGCCTGGACCTTCACCGTGGGCTGTATGCGCATATTGCCGGTGTCGACCTGGTACGTGACGGCGATGGCAACTACTTCGTGCTGGAAGACAACCTGCGCACCCCCAGCGGCGTCAGCTACATGCTCGAAGACCGCAAGATGATGATGCGCCTGTTCCCCGAACTGTTTGCCGCCCAGCGCATCGCGCCCATCGATCACTACCCCAACCTGCTGCTGGACACGCTCAAGAGCGCCAGCCCACTGGACAACCCCACCGCGGTGCTGCTCACGCCCGGCCGTTTCAACAGCGCCTATTTCGAGCATGCCTTCCTGGCCCGGGAAATGGGCATCGAGCTGGTCGAAGGCGCCGACCTGTTCGTGCGTGATGAGCATGTCTACATGCGCACCACTGCCGGCCCCCAACAGGTGGACGTGATCTATCGTCGCCTGGACGACGACTACCTCGACCCGCTGTCCTTCAACCCTGACTCGATGCTGGGCGTACCGGGGCTGATCTCGGTTTACCGCGCCGGCAATGTGGTACTGGCCAACGCCGTCGGCACTGGCGTGGCCGATGACAAATCCATCTACCCCTTCGTCGACGACATGATCCGCTTTTACCTGAGCGAAGAACCAATCCTGAACAACGTGCCGACCTGGCAGTGCCGCAAGCCGGCGGATCTGTCCCATGTACTGGCCCACCTGCCCGAACTGGTGGTCAAGGAAACCCAGGGCTCCGGCGGCTATGGCATGTTGGTCGGGCCCGCCTCGACCAAAGCCCAGATCGAGGACTTCCGCGCGCGCATCAAAGCCCGCCCGCACGCCTATATCGCTCAACCGACGCTGTGCCTGTCAACCTGCCCGACCTTCGTCGACAGCGGCATCGCACCGCGTCACATCGACCTGCGCCCGTTCGTGCTGTCGGGCAGTGAAACCCGCCTGGTGCCCGGTGGCCTGACGCGCGTGGCGCTCAAGGAAGGCTCGCTGGTGGTCAACTCGTCGCAAGGCGGCGGTACCAAGGACACCTGGGTGGTGGAGGACTGAGCCATGCTTTCGCGAACCGCTTCCGACCTGTACTGGATGTCCCGCTACCTGGAGCGTGCAGAAAACCTTGCACGCATGCTCGAGGTCAGCTACTCGCTATCGCTGATGCCCCAGGCCGGGCGCAGCGACGGCCATGCCGAACTGGCAATGTCGCTGATGGCCTCGGGCATGCTGGATGACTACCTGCGTCGCCACAAGGAACTCGACACCGAGCGCATGCTGCACTTCTTCGCCCTCGACGCCACCAACCCCAGCAGCATCTACTGCTGCCTGCAGGCCGCCAGGACCAATGCCCATGCAGTGCGCGGCCGTATCACCGCCGACATGTGGGAGAACATCAACGCCACCTGGATCGAAATGCGCAACATCGCCAGCAATGGCCTGGGTCGCTATGGCATCAGCCAGTTCTGCGACTGGGTCAAGGAACGATCACACCTGTTCCGCGGTGCGACCTCCGGCACCATCATGCGCAACGATGCCTACAGCTTCATTCGCCTGGGGACCTTCCTGGAGCGGGCAGACAATACCCTGCGCCTGCTCGATTCACGCTATGAAATGTTCGGCGAGGCCTCCGAAGAGGTCAGCGACGACTCCGCCCGCGGTTATTACCAATGGAGCGCCCTGCTGCGCGCGCTGACCTCGTACGAAGCCTTCAACGAGCTCTATCGCGCCGCACCCAGCGCCCGGCCGGTGTCCGAGTTGCTGCTGTTGCGGGTGGACGTGCCGCGCTCGCTGCATGCCTGCATCGAGGAACTGGACCTGATCCTGGCAGGCCTGCCGGGCAGTACCGGGCGTGCCGCCCAGCGCATGGCCGCCGAACTGAACGCGCGCCTGCGCTACACCGCAATCGACGAAATCCTTGATGCAGGGTTGCACCCCTGGCTGAGCGACTTCATCGGCCGCATCAACCAACTGGGCCAGGCCGTCCATCACTCCTACCTGGAGGTTGTATGAAACTGTCCATTCGCCACGACACGACCTATAGCTATGCCAGCGACGTGTGCAACAGTATCCAGTTCCTGCGCCTGACGCCGCGCAGCAGCGAACGCCAGCGTATCAATCAATGGCAACTGGACCTGCCCTGCAAGGTCAAGGGCCAGATCGACCCTTACGGCAACATTCTGCATGTGCTGACGCTGGACAAACCCCATGGCCACCTGGCGCTTACCGCACACGGCCAGGTCGAGATCGACCCGGATTGCGAACACGAAACCGAGAGCCAGTCGCCCCTGCCGTTCCTGCGCGGCAGCCACCTGACGCAGGCCGACGACACCCTGACTGCTTTCGCCGCCCGGCAATGTGGCAGTCACCGCGACCGGGCAGCACTGATCGGGCTGATGCAAGGCCTGGCCGAGCACATGCCCTACAGCCCTGGGGCCACGTCAGTGGGCACCACGGCCATCGAAGCCTTCAACGGTGGCGCAGGTGTGTGTCAGGACCACACGCACGCGTTCCTGGCCTGCGCACGCAGCCTGGGGGTACCGGCACGCTATGTGTCCGGCTACCTGTGCACCGAGGACGAACAACACCTGGCCAGCCACGCCTGGGCCGAAGCCTGGGTCGACGATGCCTGGTACAGCTTCGACATTACCAACCGCCTGACCCGGCCAGAGCGTCACCTGAAGCTGGCGGTGGGCCTGGACTACCTTGATGCCTGCCCGGTCAGGGGCGTACGCCGCGGCGGCGGCGCCGAATCGATGCAGGCCAGCGTTCACGTGCATCGCCAGTGACAGACTGGCTTCAGACCGGTCTTGCCGCGCGAGTGCGGCAAGACCCTTCCACACGCAACACAAGGGAAACCGCATGACTTACTGTGTCGCCATGCACCTGGAGGACGGGCTTGTCTTCATCAGCGACTCACGCACCAATGCCGGCATCGACCAGATCTCCACGTTCACCAAGTTGTTCGTCTTCAGCGTCCCGGGCGAGCGGCTGATCGTGCTGCAGACCGCCGGCAATCTGGCGACCTCGCAGTCGGTGGTAAACCTGCTGCAGCAACACACCCAGGGCAACGCCCCCCACCTGCTGAACGTTGCCACGCTCTACGATGCAACGGTGCTGGTCGCCGACACCCTGCGCGAGGTGGTCAAAAGAGACCGCAGCAAGCTCACGGCCGATATCGACCTTAGCAGTTCATTCATTGTCGGCGGCCAGATAGCCGGCGGCCCCATGGCCATCTACAACGTGTATGCACAAGGCAATTTCTTCCAGGCCACACCGGACACCCCGTTTCTGCAGCTGGGTGAAAGCAAGTACGGCAGGCCAATACTCGACCGCAACCTGGATTACCGCACGCCGCTTGATGAAGCGCTGCGCTGCGGCCTGATTTCGTTCGACTCCACCATCCGCAGCAACCTGTCGGTGGGCATGCCGCTGGACTTGCTGGTGTACCGCAATAACAGCCTGGAAAGCATGACGCGCAAGCGCATTACCAGCGACGATGCCTATTATCAACAGATTCGCAGGCAGTGGAGCGACGGTTTGAAAACCCTGCTGGCCGAACTGCCAGCGCCGCCTTATGGCTGCAGCGTGCAGGCAAACGCGTAACCGCGAGCGCCGCTTCGCGGCGCCGTTGCAGTGCCTCAGGCCATCAGCAAGGAATGCCCACCCGCGGCCACACAGGTGCTGGCGTCGCTTTGGCCATTTTGCGTTTTCGCGCCCACTGGGTCAGTGCGGCCATCAGGGCAAAGCCAAGCAGGATCATCACCGGATAGGCCAACAGCAACTCGGTCAACGAATACTTCCAGGCCAGTGGCCGACCGACGCCCAGCATCGCTGCATATAACCAGGAAACACCTGACAGTGCACCAGAAAACAACGCAAACATCCGTACGCCTATATTCAGGTCAAGCAAAGAACCGGCCTTGAGCAAGGCAGGTAATACATAACGATGCAACAACATGCCATTGAAGGTCAGGAGCAAGACAATAATGACCTTGGCGTGAAGTTTGGGATTGGCAAAATAACTCATGCCTTTTTCAAGGTAATCGATACCAATAACCGCGGCACCGGTAAGCCACAGGAATATCAAGGCATTGGCAACGGACGCCTGCAATCGGGCCATGTGCTTACCGTCATGGCTGGCCTGTTGATGCCCCTTCAACAAGTCCCTGACCATCTCGGCATCACTGGTAAATACCAGGCCGATGGCGATACAACAGGCCAGTAAATGAACATAAATGACCGACAACCGCACCAGCTCCATGGATTCTTTCTGCCCGAACAGGCTAATAATTGTATTAAACTCCACGTCGAATTCTCCACGTAATGCATTAGCGCTAGATGGCCTTGCAACAAGCATGCGTACGACTTGATCGCACCGGGAAGACCAAATTCATATCGTTAATTGAAACAGCAAAGGGTTACTCAATTGCACACAGTGGCTCAACCGTTGAGCCTCGGTTGGACATGGCGTTACTCCATTGTCAGAGGTAAAAAGCCCCGTGTGCATCCCTGCGATTCAAATCAAGTTGAACGTCCAGTACGTTCTGGGGAGAGGTGCGAAGTGTGGTACTTGAAGAACACATTCGCTGGCAAATAGGAACGACCCACTGGCAAATCGTTCATTTCTTGAGCAAAAGCACCGACCAGCGGTATTTAAAGCCGTATTAGTTAGTTTACTAACTTCTTGCAAGTTGACCGAATGGTAAGTTTCAAAGGCCAGTGGATCCAAACTTCGCGACAGGCCATTTAAGTGCTCTATTTCGCCGAGTGGTGAACGAGTACCCTATCAATGCACCAGGAGCAACTGGCTCAATACCGCCCGCAGTTTCCCGGGTTTCACAGGTTTGTTCAGTAGCGGCGCCCCTAGCTTCTGCAAGCCCCGCCGGCACTGATCGCTGCGGTCTGCGGTAATGATCACTGCCGGTATGGCAGTCGCAAAATGCTCACGCAGGTACCTCACCACCTCGCACCCCACTACGCCATGGTCCAGGTGGTAGTCGGCCAGGATCAGTTCCGGGGCTCGCCCCTGCAACGCCAGCAAGGCGCCCTCCCGGTCGGTAGCCGTGACCACTTCGCACCCCCACTGCCCCAACAGCGCGCCCATGCTCTCGAGTATGCTCACTTCGTTGTCCAGTACCAGCAGGCGGCGGCCCGGCAGCGGATCACCGACGCTGGGCAGCGGCACAGCCTGGTGAACAGCCAGCGGCACTTCTTTGCCAAGAGGTACCTCGATGCTGAACACCGAGCCACGCCCCAGCCACGACCGCACTTCGATCCGGTAACCGAGTATCTTGGCGATCCGCTCGACGATGGCCAGCCCGAGGCCAACGCCCTTGCGATCCGCTGCACGCCCCACATCCAGCTGGTTGAACTCGAGGAATATGTCCTGCAGCCGGTCCTGCGCAATGCCCCGTCCGGTATCCCACACCTCCAGCCGCAAATGGCCGCCGCGGCGCCTTGCCCCGAGCAGGATCCGCCCCTCCTCGGTATACCGGCAAGCGTTGCTGAGGAAGTTGCGCAGGATGCGTGTGAGCAACCGCAGGTCAGTGCTGATGGCGTAGTCGGCTATGCGTGCATGCAGCTTCAGGCCCGCCGCCTCGGCCACCGGGCTGAACTCCGAGACCAGCGGCGCGAACAGCTCGTCCAGGCGGTACACGGCCACATCCGGCTTTACCGCCGCCTGGTCGAGCCGGGAAATGTCCAGCAAGTCGGTCAGCAGGTCTTCCGCGCCCTCCAGGGCCTGGTGGGTACGCTCCACCAGCACATGCTCGGCCTCTGGCAATGGCCGCTCGCGCAAGGTCGAAATCAGCAAGCGGGCAGCGTTCAACGGTTGCAGCAGGTCATGGCTGGCGGCGGCGAGGTATTTGTCCTTGCTGCGGTTGGCGGCTTCGGCGGCATCACGCGCCTCCAGCAATTCATCGGTACGCGCAGCAACCCGTTGCTCCAGTTCGTCATTGAGTTGTTGCAGGCGCTGCTGGGCCAGCTTGCGTTCGGTAATGTCGGCGACAAACCCCTCCACCAGCCCTTCATGGCCGGGTTTGAGCAGCAGGTTCATCAGCACATCGAGATGGCTGCCGTCCTTGCGCCGCAGACGGGTTTCGTAGCCGTGCAGGCTGTGCTCACGGGCGAGCACCGCGGTAATGGCCTGCAACTCCTCGGCACCGCCATCAAACAGGTTGGCGGCCAGGTCAGTCAGGGAAAACAGCACCGCTTGCGGGTCGTCATAGCCGAGCATGCGCGCCAGCGCCGGGTTGGCGGCACGCATGCCGTCCTGAAGGCTGGCCTGGAAAATACCGTGCACGGCGTTTTCGAACAGCCATTTGTAACGGTTGCGTTCGGCTTCCAGTTCGTCCAGGCGGGCGGACAGCTCCGGGTAATGGCTTTTACGCGCCGAGTGGTCACCCAGCCCCAGCAGCCCGGCCAACGCCCGCTGCTGCTCGTCAGAGGGCCTCGCCATAGACCACCTCGACATCACGCTGGCTGGACGCACGGGGGTTGGTGAGGATGCACGGGTCGTCCATCGCGTGTTGCGACAGGAACGGGATATCAGACGTGCGCACCCCGTGCAGGCCCAGGGTTTCATGGAAGCCGATGGCACGCTTCAGGGCAATCAGGTGCTCCACCAGCCGCCCGCAGATCTGCCGGTGATTGAGACCGCGGCAGTCGATACCAAACACCTCGGCGATCACCTTGAAACGCTCCGGCGCCGAGCTGTAGTTGAACGCCACCACGTGCTCCACCAGCACCGCGTTGCACAAGCCATGGGGCAAGTCGAGGAAGCCGCCCAGGCTGTGCGACATGGCGTGCACTGCGCCCAGGATCGCATTGGAGAACGCCAGCCCCGCCTGCATGCTGCCGAGCATGATCTTCTCGCGCAGCGCAATATCAGTAGGGTTGGCGATCATCTCCACCAGGTTGCCATTGATCAGGCGCATGGCTTCCAGCGCATGGGGGTCGGTCAGCGGCCCGTGGCCGGTAGACACGAAGGCCTCGATGGCATGCACCAACGCATCGATGCCGGTGCAGGCCGACAGGAACGGGTCCATGCTCAGGGTGGTCTGCGGGTCGATCAGCGACACGTCCGGCACCACCGCCTTGCTGACGATGGAGAACTTCATGCGCTCCTGCTGGTTGGAAATGATCACGAACTGCGACACGTCCGCCGAGGTGCCGGCGGTGGTGGGGATCAGGATCAGCGGCGGGCTGGGCACGCGGATCATGTCCACGCCTTCGAATTCGAGGATGCTGCGCCCATGGGCCACCACGATACCGATGGCCTTGCCGCAATCCATCGGGCTGCCGCCACCGACGGCGACGATCACGTCACAGTGGTTCTGCCGATAGATCTCGGCGCCGAGCATCACCTCCTCGACCCGCGGGTTGGGTGACACCGCTGTGTACAGGCAGTAGTCGATACCCTGGGCCTGCAGGCTGGCCTCCACATCCGCCACCCAGCCGGCCGCTATCACGCCAGGGTCGCTGACCACCAGTACCTTGCGCGCACCGAAGGTTTTGGCGTAATTGGCCACATTGTGCCGGCAGCCGGCACCAAAGATGATTTCAGGCGATACGAACTTGCGAAGGGGGCTGAAACTCTGGCTCATCGGTAAGCCTGTTCTTATTGTTCTGGAAGATAACCGCCAGCGTAAAGCATCCCACCACGAAAGCAACCAGACCAAAGCGGGGCTACCGGTCATTCTATCCAGGATTTGGCGCGGGCCACCTCCAGAAACGCCAGTACGTCCTCTTCGAGCCCCGGTACATCGGGGAAGCGTTGTGCCAGGCGGTCGATGACCGTTGCCACGGTACTGTGGCCGTCCAGCAGCTCCAAGACCCAGCCGGCACTGGCATTGAGCTCGATGATGCCCCCGGCGTACAACAGCACGTGGCAAGCCTTCCGTGGCTCCCAGTCCAGGCGCAAGCCTCGCCCCAAGGCAAGGGCCTGCTGGCGATCAATCAGGTTCACAGGCGCATACTCCAGGAGGATCCGGCCACCGTGGCGATGGCCGGGCCGTCATCAACGGTTGGCGAAATACATCGTCACTTCGAAGCCAATGCGCAGGTCGGTATAGGCGGGTTTAGTCCACATAGGGCAAGTCCTCTTCTTGTGCCGGAGGATTCCGGTAGAAGCATTAATGCACGGGGGCGGACTGGACCGAATGCTACTTTGGAACGAGCTTGCGGGGTGCGTTGGTACGGGTAGGCCATGCATGTGCCGGCCCTTTTGCGGGCTCGCCCGCCCCCACAGGTTCTTCACCGGTTCTGGAACCAGCGGTGAACCTGTGGGAGCGGGCAAGCCCGCGAAGGCCGCGACGCGGTCTAGAAGAAGCCCAGCGGATTGATGTCGTAGCTCACCAGCAGGTTCTTGGTCTGCTGATAATGGTCAAGCATCATCTTGTGGGTCTCACGGCCAACACCGGACTTCTTGTACCCCCCGAACGCCGCATGCGCCGGGTACAGGTGGTAGCAGTTGGTCCACACTCGCCCGGCCTTGATCCCGCGGCCCATGCGGTAAGCGCGGTTGATGTCGCGGGTCCACAGGCCGGCGCCCAGGCCGAATTCACTGTCGTTGGCGATCGCCAGCGCTTCGGCTTCGTCCTTGAAGGTGGTCACGCCCACCACTGGCCCGAAGATTTCTTCCTGGAACACGCGCATCTTGTTGTTGCCCTTGAGCAGGGTTGGCTGAATGTAGTAACCGCTGGCCAGGTCACCCTGCAGCCGCTCGGCACCACCGCCGGTGAGCAGCTGCGCGCCCTCCTCCCGGGCAATCTCCAGGTACGAAAGGATCTTGTCGTACTGTTGCTCGGACGCCTGAGCACCCACCATGGTTTCGGTATCCAGCGGGTTGCCGCGGGTGATCTTGGCGATCTTCTTCATCACCTCGGCCATGAACGGTTCGTAGATCGACTCCTGGATCAGCGCCCGTGACGGGCAGGTGCACACCTCGCCCTGGTTGAAGAACGCCAGCACCAGGCCTTCGGCAGCCTTCTCGATGAACGCCGGCTCGGCCTGCATGATGTCTTCGAAGAAAATGTTCGGCGACTTGCCACCCAGTTCGACGGTGGACGGGATGATGTTCTCGGCCGCGCACTTCATGATGTGCGAGCCCACCGGGGTGGACCCGGTGAACGCGATCTTGGCAATGCGCTTGCTGGTGGCCAGCGCCTCACCGGCCTCACGGCCAAAGCCCTGGACGATGTTCAGTACGCCTGCCGGCAACAGGTCGGCGATCAGTTCGGCAAAGACGGTAATCGACAGCGGCGTCTGCTCCGCGGGCTTGAGCACCACGCAGTTGCCAGCGGCCAAGGCCGGGGCGAGCTTCCAGGCGGCCATCAGCAGCGGGAAGTTCCACGGGATGATCTGCCCCACCACACCCAGCGGCTCGTGAATGTGATAAGCCACGGTGCCTTCGTTGATCTCGCCTACGCCACCCTCCTGGGCGCGGATGCAACCGGCAAAATAGCGGAAGTGGTCCGCTGCCAGCGGCACGTCGGCATTCAAGGTTTCGCGTATGGCCTTGCCGTTGTCCCAGCTTTCGGTAACCGCCAGCACTTCCAGGTTCTGTTCGATGCGGTCGGCAATTTTCAGCAGTACCCGCGCACGGTCTTGCACCGAGGTCTTGCCCCAGGCTTCGGCGGCGGCATGCGCGGCGTCCAGGGCGCGCTCGACGTCCTGGGCCGTGGAGCGCGGGAATTCGGCAATCGGCTGGCCATTGACCGGCGAGCTGTTGGTGAAGTACTGGCCAGCCAACGGCTGCACGAACTCGCCACCGATGAAGTTGCCATAACGGGGTTTGAAGGATACGACGGCGCCTGGAGTTCCGGGTTGTGCGTAGATCATGCTGAGCCTCTGCGGGTCGGTGCCTGTCCCACGACAGGCGATGCACCGATGGTAAGAAGCCCCGCGTGCCGGGCGAATGCATCGTTGGCAGCGGGGCTCTCGTCATTTGGTAGTAGGGCCGCTTGCCACCGATCAGCGGCAGCAAGCGGCAGTAGGCAGGCGTTATGGCTTGACGCTTGCCGTTTGCTGCAACTGCTTGGGCAACTTGAAGGTCCAGAGCATGCCGCCCTGGTTGAAGTCCTTGACCCGTTTGGCCACTTCGCCGCCCCACAGCGGCACCGCGCCGCCCCAGCCGGAGACCACCGAAACGTATTGCTCGCCGTCCATTTCCCAGGTGACGGGCGAGCCGAGCACGCCCGAGCCGGTCTGGAATTCCCAGACCTTGTCGCCGGTCTTGGCGTTGAATGCCTGCAGGAAGCCCTCTGGCGTGCCCGTGAACACCAGGTTGCCCTTGGTGGTCAGCACACCGCCCCACAGCGGCGCATAGTTCTTGTGGCGCCACACTTCCTTGCCGCTGACCGGGTCGATGGCGCGCAGCACGCCGATGTAGTCTTCATTGAGCGGCTTGATGGTGAAGCCGGCACCGAGGAACGCCGCACCTTTCTTATAGGCGATGCCTTCGTTCCAGATGTCCATGCCCCACTCGTTGGACGGCACGTAGAACAGCCCTGTGTCCTTGTTGTAGGCCATCGGCATCCAGTTCTTGGCGCCGAGGAAGGCCGGCGCGACGAACACCGAGCTGCCCTTGGCCTCGCTGCCGGGTGCGCCCGGGCGGCTGGCGTCGTTGTAGATCGGCCGGCCGTCCTTGTCCAGGCCAGTGGCCCAGGTGATCTTGTCCACGAAGGGGAAGCCGCGGATGAACTTGCCGTTGGTGCGGTCGAGCACGTAGAAGAAACCGTTGCGGTCGGCCGTGGCGGCAGCCTTGACCTCCTTGCCGCCGTCCTTGTAGTTGAACGAGATCAGCTCGTTGACGCCGTCGAAGTCCCAGCCGTCATGCGGCGTGCTCTGGAAGTGCCACTTGATGGTGCCGTCGTCCGGGTTCAGTGCCAGGCGTGAGGAGGAGTACAGGTTGTCACCGGGGCGCAGGTGCGAGTTCCACGGCGCCGGGTTACCGGTACCAAACAGGATCAGGTTGGTTTCAGGGTCGTAGTAACCCCCCAGCCACGGCGCGGCGCCGCCGGTCTTCCACAGGTCGCCAGGCCAGGTCTTGCCCGCCTCACCGCCGGAAATACCGTTCTCGATCGCCTTGCCATCCTTGTACACATAGCCCATGTGCCCTTCCACGGTGGGGCGCATCCACAGCAACTCGCCGTTTTCCGGGTTGTAGGCCTGGATCTTGCCCACCACGCCGAACTCGCCGCCGGCAACGCCTGTGATCAGCTTGCCATTGACGATCATCGGCGCGGCGCTGATGGAGTAGCCTTCTTTGTGGTCGGCAACCTTCTTGCTCCAGACAACCTTGCCGGTGTCCTTGTTCAGGGCCACCAGCTTGGCGTCCAGCGTGCCGAAGAACACCAGGTTGCCGTACAGTGCGACGCCGCGGTTGATCACGTCGCAGCAAGGGCGGATGTCATCCGGCAGACGTGCATCGTATTGCCACAGTTTCTTGCCGGTGCGGGCATCCACGGCGAACACCCGCGAGTAGGAGCCGGTCAGGTACATCACCCCGTCCTTGATCAGCGGCTGGGCCTGCTGGCCGCGCTGCTTCTCCCCGCCGAAGGAGAACGCCCAGACCGGGCGCAGCTCCTTGACGTTATTGACATTGAGCAGGTCCAGCGGGCTGTAGCGCTGGCCCTGCACGCCCAGGCCATTGGTCACGATCTGCTGCGGGTTCTTCGGGTCCTGGAGGATTTCTTCATTGCTGACAGCGGCGTGAGCCGCGCCGGCAAGCAGCATGGCGCTGAGCACCAGGCTCACGGCGAACAAGGGGCGACGTGGGGATCGGGTCATGACGGCTACCTTTGGTTTTTTTGTTGTGCCCGGGAAAATTTCCCGGTGTGTCGGGAATTCTTGGTCCCGACCCGATTGCCAACAATTGCTCGCAGTGCGGAGTTTTCTAGTTCCTTGGTAGGGGCCTGAGCGATGGGTGGGCGGCGCGGGGGCTCACAGGCACCGTAAATGTCAGGGCAAGCGCTGTAACTGCTGGCGCTCGTAACGCGGGTACAGGTGGCTGACACTGCGGATAAGCTCATAACGCGTCAGGCTTATCCCGGCAAACCGTTCGGGAATGGGGCTGCGGATCATCTCGGCCATGTCGTCGCCGCGCGCCGCGCCATCGCGCATCAGGCCATCGAGCCAGCCCAGGTAGTCACGCATCTGCACGAACGGCTGCGCATCACTGGCCAACGGGCCATGCCCGGGTACAAGCTGTTTCCAGGGCAGTGCCTGCAGGGTATCCAGGTCCTTGAGCCACACGTGCAGCCCCGGGCTGTTGGGCGTGGTCAGGGCGCGTTGGTAGAACACCAGGTCGCCGGCGAACAGCACCCCGGTCTTTTCATCGAAAATCGCCAGGTCGGCACCCGTATGCCCGCCCAGCCCCAGCAACCTCAGGCGGTGCCCACCCACCTCATGCACGCCCGGCTGCAGCACCCGGGTCGGCAGCACCACCTCGGTACCGCGCATCCAGTCGCCGACCAGGCGATACATGTTCTCGGCCATGGCATCGCCTTGCTGGCGCAGCAGGTCGCGGGTGCCGGCCAGGGCACCGATCGGCACATCGGCAAAGGCCTGGTTGCCCAGCACATGGTCCGGATGATGATGGGTCAACAGCACTTCCACTACCGGCTTGTCGGTGAGGGTGGCAATTGCCTTGCGCAATGCCTCGCCATAGCCCTTCGACGGCCCGCTGTCGATCACCACCACACCGCTGTCGGTGACGATGAACGCGGTGTTGACCACATTGCCGCCATTGGCCTTGGCGAAATTGTCGGTGCTGCCTTCCAGCAACCAGGTGCCCTCGGCGATCTGCCGGGGTGTGAGCCGGTACGCCAGATCAGCCTGGGCCGGCAGCCCCAGGCACAGCAGCAACAGCAGGATCCAACGCATGACGGTGCCTCGGGTCAGGGTGAAATCAGACAACGCGCTCAGGGCAGCGCCGCCTCGAACTGGTTGCCGCTGTTGTCCCGCAACAGCAGCCGTGTTGGCCCGGGGCCCTGAATGTCAAAGCCCAGGTTGGGGTTTTCGCTGACCGCCGGGTACAGCTCCAGGCTGGCCAGGCGCTGGCCATCTGCGCCTTGCAACTCGGCATGGTTGAGAAAGAACTCAGGAATGCCGCTGACCAGGCCGTTATCCATGGGGTGGGCCACCTGCAGGCGCAGGCGGCTGCTGTCGCCACGCGGGTAGCGCCCGCCCAGCACCTCCCCGAGGTGCTCCTCCCAGCCGGGCTGGGTGCGCACCACGCTGGGTGCGGTACAACCGCCGCCGGCCGCATCGATCAGGGTCGAACCGACGTGCCACAGGCCATCGCGCGTCAGTACAGCGGCGCGCAGCGGTGTGGCCTGTTCGATGCGGATGCGGATCGACAACCAGGGCAACACGCGCTCACCGGGCTGAAAGTCGACGATGCGCGGCAGAGGGTTCAGCTCTGCCCAGGCGATAATCCGCACCACATCGCCCGTGAACGCCCGGGCGTCGATCTCCAGCGGTACCTGCCGTGCATCCTCGGCAAAGGGCGGCGCCAGAAGCTTCACACGGTCATCGAACACGAACGCCGCCTGCCCCAGCAACTGCTTGTGGTAGAAGTCCCACATCACGGAAGGCACCGGGTCTGTGTGGGTGCCTTGTGTCGCAGCCTGGGCGGCCCAGGGCATCCAGCAGGCCAGCAGGAAAGTTGCTCGCCAGTTCATGGCCACTCCTATTGATACATCTCCGGGACCTCGTAACGCAGGCCGTACGCGGCATACATCGCCTTGAGCCGGCCATCGCGAATCATCGCTTCCATGGCCTCCTCAACTGCATAGGCCAGCTGCCGGTTGCTTTCATGCACGGCCATGCCGATTTCCCAGGCCTGTTTGCCGAGGTTCGGGTAGGCGTTCTCTGCCAAGGCCAGTTGTGGGTCGGCGGCCTGGTGCAGCTGCCAGTCAACCTCGCCGCGCATCGCCATCACTGCGTCCACCTGGCCGGCCTGCATGGCAGCGAAAGCCTGCTGCACGCCGGGGTAATGGTGGGTCCTGGCGCTGAGCATGCCGTTGAACACCGATGTCAGGTAGAACGACGGCACGCTGTCCACCTCGACCCCGATAGGATGCTGCTGGAATACCGCGACACTGGCCACCGAGGCCAGTCGACGGCGATCGTAGGCCACCTGCCAACGCTCCTGCTGATAGGGGCCGAACATCACCACCTGGGCGTTTTCCAGCTCCCCCAGCTCGTTGCGCCGCTGCGCGTAGGCGCGATCGTAAGGCACCCGCATCATCAGGTCGGCCAATTGCTGATGACGCAGCGGGCTGCCACGCCAGATGTAGTCGCGCAGATCATCGTCGAGCTTTTCTCCGGGTGGCGCCCAGATCAGTTGCAGGCGTACCCCCAAGGCCGTGGCCAGGGCCTGCGCCAGCTCCACATCGACACCACGCGGCTGGCCGTGGTCCTGAAAACTGTAGGGGGCGAAATCCTTGTACACCGCCACCTTGAGCTCGCCGGCAGCGATGATCGCGTCATAGTTGCGCACCTGCGCCTGGGCCGCCGCGCACCACAGCAGCAGGCCACTCAACAGCACCGCCCACAGACGCATGGCCGTCACTCCTCGACGTGCACGCTGTCCAGGTAGGTGCGCACCGCCCACAGGGCTTCCTGGCTGAGGTAGTCGGCCATCTTCGGCATGTACACGCGGCCGTCGCGAACCGCGCCGTGGCGTACCCGCTCGACGAACCATTCATCGCCGGCATCACCCGCATCGAGCATGCGCAAGTCAGGCGCGATACCACCGGACTTGGCCTCCAGGCCATGACAGGCAGCGCAGTTCTGGTTGTAGGCCGAGGCGCCGATTTCCACGGCCTTGTCGTGCTCGGGCGAGCTGCGGTACGGGTTGACCGCGGCCCAGCCGTCGCCGTCCAGGCTCACGCCAGTGTCCTTGATCGGGGTCAGGCCCTTGGTCTCCACTGCCTGGGGCACCACGTTGCCATGGGCCCAGGCTGTACCGGTCAGCACGGCTGCGGCCAGCAACCCAGCAGCAAGCAACACATTGCATTTTGTTGTCATTGTTATGCCCTCACCATTGCACACAAAGCCTCAACCACAGAGGCCGTGCCGCCATCTTAGGAACAGCCCGCGGGCGGCCGAATGCTGCTTTGGTGGCCGGGCCTTAATCCCTTGGTAGTAGGGCTTGTGGCGAAGGGCCAATTGAGGTGCCGCGCGGGAATTATTCCCGGCAAGGGCGGGACTTTTTCCGTATCCCGCGATGGCCGCTGCGCCCCACCCTGTGCAGGCCAAAACCTCCACTGGGAACTGCAACCATGACAATAAGATCGCTACCCGCCCTTTCCCCGCTGGCCCTGAGCGTGCGCGTCCTGCTGATGGCCGGTAGCCTGGCCCTGGGCAATGTGGCAACAGCGGCCAGCACACCCGCTGCACCTGCCGGCAAGAACGTCACCTGGGAAGACATCGCCAATGACCACCTGACCACCCAGGACGTGCTGCAGTACGGCATGGGCACCAATGCCCAGCGCTGGAGCCCGCTGGCCCAGGTCAATGACAAGAACGTGTTCAAGCTGACCCCGGCCTGGTCCTACTCCTTCGGCGACGAGAAGCAGCGCGGCCAGGAATCCCAGGCCATCGTCAGCGATGGCGTGGTCTACGTCACCGGCTCGTACTCACGGGTATTCGCCCTCGATGCCAAGACCGGCAAACGCCTGTGGACCTACAACCACCGCCTGCCCGACAACATTCGTCCCTGCTGCGACGTGGTCAACCGCGGGGCGGCGATCTACGGCGACAAGATCTACTTTGGCACCCTCGATGCGCGTGTCATCGCCCTCGACAAGCGCACCGGCAAAGTGGTGTGGAACAAGAAGTTCGGCGACCACAGCGCCGGCTACACCATGACCGGTGCGCCAGTGCTGATCAAGGACAAGACCAGCGGCAAGGTGCTGTTGATCCACGGCAGCTCCGGCGATGAATTCGGCGTGGTCGGCCAGCTGTTCGCGCGCGACCCGGACACCGGTGAAGAAGTGTGGATGCGGCCCTTCGTGGAGGGCCACATGGGCCGCCTGAACGGCAAGGACAGCACCCCGACCGGTGACGTCAAGGCGCCGTCCTGGCCAGACGACCCTACCACCGAAACCGGCAAGGTCGAAGCCTGGAGCCACGGCGGCGGTGCCCCTTGGCAAAGCGCGAGCTTCGACCCCGAAACCAACACCATCATTGTCGGCGCTGGCAACCCCGGCCCTTGGAATACCTGGGCGCGCACGTCGAAGGACGGCAACCCGCATGACTTCGACAGCCTGTACACCTCCGGCCAGGTCGGCGTCGACCCGAGTACCGGCGAGGTCAAGTGGTTCTACCAGCACACCCCCAACGATGCCTGGGACTTCTCCGGCAACAACGAGCTGGTGCTGTTCGACTACAAGGACAAGAACGGCAACGTGGTCAAGGCCACCGCCCACGCCGACCGCAACGGCTTCTTCTATGTGGTCGACCGCAACAACGGCAAGCTGCAGAACGCCTTCCCCTTCGTCGACAACATCACCTGGGCCAGCCATATCGACCTGAAGACCGGCCGCCCGGTGGAAAACCCCGGCCAACGCCCGGCCAAGCCGCTGCCGGGTGAAACCAAGGGCAAGCCGGTGGAAGTCTCGCCACCGTTCCTGGGCGGCAAGAACTGGAACCCCATGGCCTACAGCCAGGACACCGGGCTGTTCTACATCCCCGGCAACCAGTGGAAAGAGGAATACTGGACCGAGGAAGTGAACTACAAGAAGGGCTCGGCTTATCTGGGCATGGGCTTCCGTATCAAGCGCATGTACGACGACCACGTCGGCACGTTGCGCGCCATGGACCCAACCACCGGCAAGCTGGTCTGGGAACACAAGGAGCACCTGCCGTTATGGGCCGGGGTGTTGGCGACCAAGGGCAACCTGGTGTTCACCGGCACGGGCGACGGCTTCTTCAAGGCCTTCGACGCCAAGACGGGCAAAGAGCTGTGGAAGTTCCAGACCGGCAGCGGCATCGTCTCGCCGCCCATCACCTGGGAGCAGGACGGCGAGCAGTACATCGGCGTGACCGTGGGGTACGGCGGTGCAGTACCGCTGTGGGGCGGCGACATGGCCGAGCTGACCAAACCGGTGGCTCAGGGTGGTTCGTTCTGGGTGTTCAAGATCCCGAGCTGGGACAACAAGACTGCACAACGTTGACCTGCAGCGGGGAGCGGCCTGCGCCACTCCCCGTTTCTGCCCTTCTCCCGTCCAGAGGCTTTTGCCATGAATTACCTGCCCTTGACCTTGCTGCTGGCGCTATCCCCTGCCCTGGCAGTGAACGCCGACGACGCCGGCACCGATACCCCCTTGACCATCAACGGCTGCGTGATTGCCGAAGCCAGCCAGTGCCCGGGGGCCAACCTGCGCGGCGCCAACCTGGCCAACCAGGACCTGCGCAAGATGAACCTGGCCGGTGCCGACCTGCGCGATGCCGACCTGCGTCATGCCCAGCTGGACCTCGCAAATCTGGAAAAAGCCCGCCTGCAAGGAGCCAACCTGACCCGCGCCAGCCTGCAACAGAGCAATCTGCGCCTGGCTGACCTGAGCAACAGCAGGCTGGTGGCCATTCAAGGCTGGGGCTTGTTCGCCCAAGGCGCACAGTTTGAAAAGGCGGACCTGCGCGCAGCCTATCTGCAGTTCGCCAGGCTGTCCGGGGCAAAGCTGCAGCAGGCCAACTTGCAGGCGGCGGACCTGGAGATGGCCTGGTTGAGCAAGGCTGACCTGCAAGAGGCCAACCTGGGGGATGCCAACCTGCAGGAGGCCAAGTTTGGCCAGAGCAACCTGGCACACGCCGATTTACGCGGGGCACGGCAGCATTACGGGAATTTTCAGGAGGCCAACATGGAGGGGTGCAAGGGGTGCCCTGAAACCTGGGACAAATGAGCGAAGGGTTCGCCGGGTAGGTTCAGCGCCTGGGAGATTGAGCGCCTGGGAGATCGAGCGCCCGGCTTTGCAGATTCAGCGCCTAGGAGATCGAGCGCCGCCCGCGCGGCGCATCGCGAGCAAGCTCGCTCCTACATTTGTTTCGGGCCAGTTATTCCTGTGGGATTTGCGCGCGAGCGCCTGGGTGCATGGCTCGACATTGCGGCGGACGAACAAGGCGGTCGCGCGCGCTGGCACAGACGATACTGGTCCGAAACAAATGTAGGAGCGAGCTTGCTCGCGATGCGCCGCGCGGGCGGCGCTCGATCTCCTAGGCGCTGAATCTGCAAAGCCAGGCGCTCGATCTCCCAGGCGCTGAATCTGCAAAGCCAGGCGCTTACCTCACCCCGCCACCCGCACCACCCCCAGATCAATCCCCAGATGCACCAGCTCGGCATGCGAGCTGACCTGCAACTTGCTCTTGAGCAAGGTCAGGTGGTTGGACACGGTCTTGGCACTGATACACAACTGCTCGGCAATCACCCGCGCCGGGGTTCCCTTGGCCAGCATCGTGAATATCTCCAGTTCGCGCTGGGTCATGCGCTGCAACCGGGGGTCACTGGTGCTTTGCTGTGACAGGCAAGCCAGCTGGGTGGCCAGGGGCTGCTCGATGTAGGCATGCCCGGCCAATACCCGCTGCACCGCCTCGATCAGCACCTCGGGCGCCGAGTTCTTGGTCAGGTAGCCCGAAGCCCCCGCATCCAACGCCTGGCGCACCAGCGGCAGCTCGTCGTGCATGCTGAAAAACAGCACCCGCAATTGCGGCAGGCGCTGGCGCAGGCGCCGGGTGGTTTCCAGGCCACTGATACCGGGCAGGCCAAAGTCCATGATCACCAGGTTGGGCACCTGCTCCTGTACCCTGACCAGCGCCTCTTCACCACTGGCGGCCTCACGCACCTGCACCAATGGCAGCACCGCCCGCAGCAAGCTGGCGTAGCCCTGGCGGACCACGGCGTGGTCATCGACCAACACGATATTCATCACACCTCCTGGGGAATGTTAAGGGCCAGCGCCCAGCCGCCTCCAGGGCGG
This sequence comes from Pseudomonas sp. TYF_14, assembly GCF_043105275.1. Taxonomy (NCBI): domain Bacteria; kingdom Pseudomonadati; phylum Pseudomonadota; class Gammaproteobacteria; order Pseudomonadales; family Pseudomonadaceae; genus Pseudomonas; species Pseudomonas sp. TYF_14. Next base: position 68,398 of record NZ_JBICLK010000034.1, on the reverse strand, counting down.
CTGAAAATGCGTAACTCCCCCCCAAGGCTGCGGGCGCGCTCGGCCATCGAGTGCAGGCCTACCCCTGGGCGCTGGGGCTGGTGGGCGCCGCAGCCATTGTCGCGAATGAACAGGCGCAAGCCCTTGGGACTGCGCTGCAGGCGCACCCGCACCTGGCTGGCACCGGCATGCCGGGCGACGTTGGTCAACGCCTCCTGCAGCAAGCGGTACAAATGCGTTCTGCTCGGCCCAGGCAGCGCCGGCAAGTGCTCGCCAACCCGCAGCCGGCATTCGATGCCCTGGCTGGCCTGCCACTGGCTCACCAACAGCCCGAAGGCCTCGGCCAGCGGCATGTAGTGCAGCGCCACCGGATACAAGTTGTGCACCAGCGCGCGAAAACCTTGCTGCAGGCGCTCGCAGTTGAGTTCAAGGGCCTGCACCGTCTGCGTCACCATTTCCGGCTGTTCGGCCACCATACGCAGCAGGCATAGCTGGGCACGCATGCCTGCCAGGTATTGCCCAAGATCATCGTGCAGGGTCTGCGCCAGCTGTGTACGCTCCTGCTCCTGCACTGCCAGCAGCGCCTGGGTCAGCTGGGCATTGTCGGCCTGAGCCTGCTCCAGGGTTGCAGCCATGCGGTTGAAGTGTTTGGCCAACTGGCGCGCTTCCGGCAGGCCGGCCTCGCGCAGGCGTGCCGTCAATTGCCCGCCTGAGACCTGGTGCAAGGCCCCCAGCAGCTCATCCAGCAGGCCCATGGCCCGCCGTACCGCCCAGCGGATGGTCCACAAGCTCAGCAACAACGCCAGGCCACACACGCCAAGCAGTTGTTGCAGGGAGTCCCAGACTTCATCGATTTCATCCCGCGCATCCACGGCAATCAACACGCGACGGCCATCACTCAAGTCCAGCAGCCGGCTGCTGTGGTAGCGCTCGCCGAACAACTGGCGGCCGAGCCAGGCATCGATACCGGCCTCTTGCGGCAGCCTTGGCACCTCACCCGCTGCCAGCCAGTGCACCCGCACATGGCGCAGGCTCTTGGTCAAGCCGGGCTGCAGGTTTGCCGGGTCACGTTCGGCGGTGTCGCCCAGGTATGCCACCACGGCTTCGGCGGACTGCAACTCACGCTCGACGTCGGCCACCGCCTGGTGCAACAGCACCCCGGCACAAGCCAGCGTCACCAAGGCGAAGCATAACGTGACCCAGAGGTTGACTCGCCACAGGGCCGACAAGTTGACAAGGCGCACAAGCGGTTCTCCTCAGGCCGTTGTGGACCATCGTAAAACCACGGCCCCCGCACTGAATTACTACCTTGGTACCGGCCGAGCGCTACTTTCTGCATATTTCCCCCTCCCGGCGGGCTTCCTATGCTGGCGCCATCTGCCGTGGAGTGTGTTATGCGCCAGCCTGCCCACCTTGCCTTGACCTGCCTGCTGGCCTTGGCCGCAACGCTGGCTACGCCCCTGGCGCCCGCCGTTCAGGGCCAGGCCGCAGCCCCGCTGCACATACGCATCGGCTACCTGGGCTATCGCCCCGCCGCTGGCCCGCTGCTGTCCAACATCATCCCCGAACCTGGCGATGCCGGGCTCCAAGGTGCCGAACTGGCCATTGTCGACAGCAATAGCACCGGGCGCTTTCTGAAGCAGCAGTTTCAGCTGACCAGCGCCAATGTCGACAGTCCCGAGGCCCTGCTGCAAGCCGCCAGGGCCCAGCATGATCAAGGCCTGCGCGTGTTCGTGGTGAATGCCCCGGCTGCCAGCCTGCGTGCGCTTTCTGCCGCCCTGCCCGACAGCTTGTTGTTCAACGCCGGCAGCCCCGACGACAGCCTGCGCAGCAGCCAGTGCCTGGGCAATGTCCTGCATAGCCTGCCGAGCCGGGCCATGCTGGCCGACGCCTTGGCGCAGTTCCTGGTGCTGCGCAAATGGCAACGGGCATTGCTGGTGGTCGGCCAGACCCCGGACGATCAGGCGTACGCCGCTGCCCTGCGGCGGTCGGTGAAGCGCTTTGGCGTGCAACTGGTCGCGGAAAAAACCTGGACCTTCGACAACGACCAGCGCCGCAGCGCCCAGGCCGACATGCCGCTGTTCACCCAGACTGCCGAGTACGACGTGGTACTGGTGGCCGACGAACGCGGTGACTTCGGCGAGTACCTGCCCTACCAGACGTGGTATCCACGTCCGGTGGCCGGTACCCAGGGCCTGACCCCCACGGGCTGGCACAAGACGGTGGAAACCTTCGGGGCGGCGCAGTTGCAAAAACGCTTCGAGGCCCAGGCCGGGCGCTGGATGAATGACCGTGACTTCGCCGCCTGGATGGCTGTGCGCAGTGTCGCCAGTGCGGCCAGCAAGCTGCGCCTGGCCGAACCTCGCGCGCTGCAGCAACTGCTGCTCAGCGAGCAATTGCCGCTGGACGGTTTCAAGGGGCGCAAGCTCAGTTACCGCCCGTGGAACGGCGAACTGCGCCAGCCGATCCCGTTGGTTCAGCCCCGCGCCCTGGTCAGCACCTCGCCGCAGGAGGGCTTCCTGCATCCCTTCAACGAAATGGACAGCCTGGGCTATGACAAGCCCGAAGTGACGTGTAGCTACCCCTGACCCGACAACCACAACAATAAGGAATCCGCCATGCGCCGCCCCCTCTTCCACCGGGCCCTGCTTTACCCCAGCCTGCTGTCGGGCGCCCTGGCGCTGGCCAGCAGTCACACCATGGCTGCCACCGCCTGGGTCTCCAACGAGAAGGACAACAGCCTCAGCCTGATCGACCTGCAAACGCTGGAAGTCACCGAAACCCTGCCGGTGGGCCAGCGCCCGCGTGGCTTGCTGCTGTCACACGACAGCAAGCTGCTGTACATCTGCGCCAGCGATTCGGACCGGGTGCAGGTGATGGACGTGGCCACCCGCAAGATCATCAAGGAGTTGCCTTCCGGCAAGGACCCCGAGCAGTTCGCCCTGCACCCCAACGACCGCTGGCTGTATGTATCAAACGAGGACGATGCGCTGGTGACGGTGATCGACACCGTCACCGACAAGGTGCTCGGGCAGATCGAAGTCGGCATCGAACCCGAAGGCATGGCGGTCAGCCCCGACGGCAAGTGGGCGGTCAACACCAGCGAAACCACCAACATGCTGCACTGGATCGACACCAGCACCCAGACCCTGGCCGACAGCACGCTGGTCGACCAGCGCCCGCGCTTCGTCGAGTTCAGCAAAGACGGTTCGCGCCTGTGGGCCTCGGCAGAAATCGGCGGCACGGTGACCATACTCGACGTGACCACGCGCCAGGTGCTGAAAACCCTGAACTTCCAGATCAAGGGTGTGCACCCGGACAAAGTCCAGCCAGTGGGCATCAAGCTCAGCGCCGATGGCAAGTACGCCTTCGTCGCCTTGGGCCCGGCCAACCACGTGGCAGTGATCGATGCCAAGACCTTTGATGTGCTCGACTACTTGCTGGTCGGGCGGCGGGTCTGGCAGCTGGCATTCACCCCGGATCAGAGCCAGTTGCTGGCCACCAACGGTGTCAGCGGTGACGTTTCGGTCATCGATGCGAAGCAGCTCAAAGTGCTCAAGTCGGTGAAGGTCGGGCGCTACCCCTGGGGCGTGGTGGTGACACCATGAACGCCCTCGACGTCAGTGACGTGAGCTTTGCCTATGGCCAGCGCGAGGCACTCCGGCAGGTCGGTTTCAGCCTGGCACCCGGGCGCTTCGCCGCATTGCTGGGCCCCAATGGTGCCGGCAAGTCGACCTTGATCGCCCTGCTCACGCGCCTGTACGACCTGCAGCGTGGCGACATCCGCGTGTGCGGCTGCTCGCTACGCAACGCTGCACGTCCGGCCTTGCGCCAGCTGGGTGTGGTGTTTCAGCAAAGCACCCTGGACCTGGACCTGAGCGTTGAACAGAACCTGCGCTACCACGCCGCCTTGCATGGCCTGTCGCGGCGTCAGAGCCACCTGCGGGTCGAGGCCGAACTGGCCCGCCAAGGCCTTGGCGAACGCCGGCGCGATCGTGTGCGTGAGCTGAACATCGGCCATCGGCGGCGGGTGGAAATTGCCCGCGCGCTGCTGCATGAACCGCGCCTGCTGCTACTGGACGAAGCCAGCGTCGGCCTCGACCCGGCCAGCCGCCTGGCGCTTAACCAGCACCTGCGCCGGTTGTGCCGCGAGCAGCAGCTCAGTGTGTTGTGGGCCACTCACCTGCTGGACGAAGTGCAGCCCAGCGATGACCTGTTGATTCTGCATCAGGGGCGCCTGGTGGCCAGTGGCACCGCCGATGCGCTGAGCCTTGAGCACGGCGGTGACCTCGATCACGCCTTTGCCCGCCTGACCAACGCCCCCTCAGGAGCCAACGCCCGATGAACGCTTACTGGCAATGTTTCAACGGCATCATGCTGCGCGAATGGCTGCGCTTCGTGCTGCAGCGTACACGCCTGCTCAGCGCGCTGGTGCGCCCGCTGCTGTGGTTGCTGGTGTTCGCTGCCGGGTTTCGCGCAGCGCTGGGCATTGCCATCATCGAGCCCTACGACACCTACATCCCCTACGAGGTGTACATCATCCCCGGCCTGGCCTGCATGATTCTGCTGTTCAACGGCATGCAGGGCTCGCTGTCGATGGTCTACGACCGCGAGATGGGCAGCATGCGCGTGTTGCTGACCAGCCCGCTGCCACGCCCGTTCCTGCTGGGCAGCAAACTGCTGGCAACTTCATTGATTTCCCTGCTGCAAGTCTATGCCTTCCTCGCCATCGCCTGGTTATACGGGGTACAACCACCGGCAGCGGGCTTGCTGATGGCGCTGCCGGCATTGCTACTGGTGGCCTTCATGCTCAGTGCCCTGGGGCTATTGCTGTCGAACGCCATCCGCCAGCTGGAGAACTTCGCCGGGGTGATGAACTTCGTGATCTTCCCGCTGTTCTTCCTGTCGTCGGCGCTGTACCCGTTGTGGAAAATGCGCGAGGCCAGCCAGTGGTTGTACTGGCTGTGTGCTGTGAACCCGTTCACCCATGCCGTAGAGCTGGTGCGGTTTGCACTTTATGAGCGGCTGAACCTGCTGGCGCTGGCGGTGTGCCTGGGCTTGACCGCATTGTTCACCCTGCTGGCGATCCTCACCTTCAACCCCCAGCATGCAGCGCTGCGCAAGCCGCGCTGAAAACCTGGCGTGTAACGCGTGTGGGAGCGGCCCTTTCGCGACGCAAGGCCGCTCCCACAGGGATCGCGCCAGCTTTCAGAAATTGAGCAAGACAGTTGCTCCCTAGGGCGTCTCCCTGCCTTCAGGCGCCCGGCCATCTACTACTTTAGTACTGCATTTACTGTCTATCGTCGCATTCACAAAGCACCGCCACTGGCATGTAATGAGTCCATAACAAAAAGGACCCCCCCCATGCCACGTGCCCTGCCCCGGCTGCCACGCCCTTTGCTGGCGGTACTTTCGCTGAGCCTGACGCTAGGTATCGCCCAGGCTGACACGGCGCCGCTGTTTTCCGCCGACGGCTATCGCACCACGCACTATCGCAGCCCGACCCCGCAACAGGTCGAAGGCGGCCAAGTCGTCGACACCGCCACATTGCAAGGCCTGCTGGGCCAGACGCCCCGGCCGGTGCTGATCGACGTCTATCGCCGTCAATGGCTGCAAGGTCGCTTCATCGAAGACGAACCGCACAGCAACCTCCCCGGCAGCCTGTGGCTGGCCAACACCGGCGACGGCGAACTGAGCCCGGCATGGCAGGACTACTTCGTGCGTAACCTGCAAAAAGCCACGGCCGGGCACCTGGACCAACCACTGGTCTTTTACTGCCGCTCCGATTGCTGGTTAAGCTGGAACGCGGTAAAACGCGCGAAAGCCTTGGGCTATAACAACCTGTACTGGTACCGCGACGGCCTGGATGCCTGGCAGCAAGCCAACCTGCCATTGCAGCCGGCACAACCGGTGCCGTTTCCCTGAAGTGCCTGTGTATGCGTGCCCCGCTCCATCCAATAAAAACAAGGTGAAAAGGCCATGTACAAAATTCTGATTGCCGACGATCACCCCCTGTTTCGCGAAGCCATCCACAATGTCATCAGCGATGGTTTCCAGGGCAGCGAGGTCATGGAGACCGCCGACCTTGAAAGCGCCCTGGCCCTGACCCAGGCGCATGACGACCTCGACCTGATCCTGCTCGACCTGAACATGCCCGGCATGCACGGCCTCAATGGCCTGATCACCCTGCGCAACGAGGCGCCGACCACGCCGGTGGTCATCGTTTCGGCCGAGCAGGAAAAGCAGATCGTGCTGCAGGCCATTACCTACGGTGCCGTGGGCTTCATCACCAAGTCGTCGCCACGCTCACAGATGATCGAAGCGATCGAGCAGATCCTCAATGGCAATGTCTACCTGCCGCCAGACATCATCCGCGCGCAAAAAAGCAGTACCAGCCGGCGCCATAACGATGCCCCGAGCTTCCCGCCGGAAATGCTCCAGGCCCTGACCCGCAAGCAACTGCTGGTGCTCGAGCGCATGACCAAAGGTGAATCGAACAAGCAGATCGCCTACACGCTGGACATCGCCGAAACTACCGTCAAGGCCCACGTTTCGGCGATCTTGCGCAAACTCAATGTGCACAACCGGGTACAAGCCATTCTCAGTGCCGGCGATATCGATTTTGCTGATTATCTGCGCCGTTGACCTGTTCCGGCCGCCTCGCGGGTAAACCCGCGAAGCGGCCAACCGCTATGCCACGCCACTGGCCAGCAGATGGCTCATCGCCGTCTTGAGTTTCATCGGTCTTACGGGCTTGTGCATCAGCGTGTGACCCAGTTCGCGGATCTGCTGCTTGAGATCGTTGCTGTAGTTGGCCGTGATCATCAGCGCCGGTAGCGGCTGGGCGCGGCGGGCATTGATCCGCGCTACGGCGTCGACACCGTTGCAGTCGTTGTCCAGGTGGTAGTCGGCAATCAGCAGGTCGGCGTCAGCGTGGTAGTTGTCCACCTGACGCGCCAGGTCTTCCTCCGACAGCGCAGTCACCACACGGCAGCCCCAACCTTCCAGCAAAGTGCGCATGCCCGCGCAAATCGCCGCATCGTTATCCAGCACCCACACCCTCGCCCCGCGCAAGCGTTCGAGCATCGGCTCGCAGATAACCTGGCTCGGCTGGGCTTTGGGAGCAGTGGTGCTCAGCGGCACCTCGACAGCGAACACCGAGCCTTTGCCCAGCCATGAACGCACGCGGATCCGGTGGCCGAGGATGCCGGCGATCTTCTCCACGATTGCCAGGCCCAGACCCAGCCCACGGTCCTGGTCCGGGCGCTGCACATCACCCCGCTTGAACTCCAGGAACATGTCTTGCAGGTGTTCTTCGGCAATGCCGATGCCGCTGTCCCATACTTCAATCCGCACGCCACCGCGCAGGCGCCGACACCCCAGCACCACGCGCCCGCTGGGGGTGTAGCGGATAGCATTGCTGAGCAGGTTGCGCAGGATGCGTGCCAGCAGCTGGATGTCACTGCGCACGACGGCAGAACACCCCACAAAATGCAGCTCTAACCCTTCGCTACGCGCCATCTGGACGTATTCGGCAGCCAGGTTGTCCATCAGTTCGTGGAGGGCAAACGGGGCGACATCTGCCTTGATCACCCCGGCATCGAGTTTGGAAATATCCACCAGGGTACCCAACAGGTTTTCTACATCCTCCAGCGAATTGCTGACATTACGCACCAGGTGGGCAGCGTTTTGCGGCGCGTCGCGCTCGAGCAACGCGCTGGTGAACAGCCGCGCCGCGTTCAGCGGTTGCAGCAGGTCATGGCTGACCGCAGCAAGGAACTTGGTTTTCGACAGGTTGGCCTGCTCGGCCTCGCGCTTGGCCTCGCGCAGACGCGACTCGGCCTGGCTGCGCTCTTCGATTTCGCGCAGCAACTGGTCGTTGAGGCTGGTCAGTTCGGCAGTGCGCTCGCGCACCCGTTGCTCCAGGTGCTGATACGCCTGGTGCAACGCCTGTGCGGTGTTGCGGCGCTCGGTGATGTCGCGGATCAGCACGAAGATACCCACCACTTCGCCACTGGCCAGGCGGTTCGGTACGTAGGAACGCAGCATGTAGCGTTCCTGGCCGTTGATATTGGTCTCGGCGAACTCGAACGTCACGCTCTCCCCCGCCAGTGCCCGCGCCACATAGCCTTCCAGGCGCTGGTAGTGCTGCTCGCTGTGGGCCTCGCGCAGGCTCTGGCCCAGCATCACGCCATGCGGCCAGCAATACCACTCTTCGTAAACCTTGTTGGTGAATTCGTAGACCAGATCGGCGTTCAGGTAAGCGATCAGTGCCGGGACGTTGTCGGTAATCAGGCGAATCTGGTGCTGGTGGGCCGTCTCGGCCCGCTGCCGGGCCTCGCTGAGCAGGCGGTTGACGGCCTTGAGCTCGGCCATGGCCTGGTTCAACGCATCGGTGCGTTCGCGTACCTGCTCGGCCAGCACCACTGAATGCTGGAACGCGGCGTATGGGTCGTTGCCCCGGGTCACGCCCGACTCGATGCGCTCGATCAGTGCGTCATTGATACGCTGCAGCTTGTGGTTCTGATGCTGCAGCCGGGTCAGCTCGGCCTGCAGTTCAGCGACCGACAGGAGGCCGGTTGCGGGCAATGGCGACCCCGGTGAAGGTCTGGTTGATGTGCATGCCATTGAACTGTTCTCCGTAGGTGTTGAAGCCAATCACCCGTTGCTCGCGCAGGAACGCGCCGACCGGCTCCAGGCCGCGGTGGGCCTCCAGTTCCAGCCGCCGCAGGAAACAATCACAACCGATGGTCAGCAGCAGCGGTCCGAGACGCTGGTGCAGGCCATCGAACAGCTGGTGCAGGTTCGGCAGCAGCGGGCCCGGGGTCATGGCCGTGAGCACGATGCCGTTCTCCACCGCGCAGTAGAAGCTCAAGCTGAGGTCAGGATGCATTTGCTGGATCGCCCGCACGTAGTACTGATCATGAATGCGCACGGCCAGCGGGTGGGCGGCGAACACCCGGTGATCGAGCGCAGCCACGGGTACACCGATATGGCGGGCATATTCCTCGGCCGCCGGCTCGGCATTCAGTTCGAAAACCCGGCGCTGGGCACTGTCGGCACCGGTTACCACCAGCTTTTCCTGGCGCGGCAGGATGTGATGCGTCGTGAACACTTCAAAGTCGAGCCAGGTGTTGACCAGCACCACCACGGCTGCGCCGTTGTGGAATGCACCGCCGTAATACACATGGGTGCGGTTCAGGTAATTGTCGTCACCGGCCGAGCCGCCGAAGTGCGGGATATCCCCCAGGGCTGCGCTGAGTGCGGCAAGCACCATCTCCTCGCGGCTGGACAAGCCATCGAGCAGCGTGAGTGCAAAGCTGTGGCCCTTGATTGGCGCCAGGGTATTGCTGCGGCAGGTGCCGACCAGCCGCTCGACCATCTGCTGCGCGTCGATCAGGCTGAAGCGCTCCATTTCATCGATCAACGCGGTGGCGATCGAAAAGTGCCGGTGATCGAAGCCCACCGCCGTCACGCAATTGCGGCCGTAGCCCAGCGGGGTGATTTCACCGGCGCTGGTGCAGCCGACCAGGCGTATGCCGCCAAAGTCCTGTTCCAATGCTTCGCCCAAAGCCTGCAAGTCGTATTCGGCGGAGCAGAAGAACAGCACGAAACCCAGGTGCGGGTGCAGCAACTGCCGCGCCAGGTCCTGAGCGGCCAGCCGTGCGTCGGTAGCCTGAGACATGGCACTGACCACACCGTCGTTATGAGCCTGCTGCATCGTGGTCTCCGGCACGGGGTGGCTGAGTGATCAGTTTAAGGAGCGGGTGGTGGGTGACGAATGCTACTTGGGTAGCGGGTGGGCGGTTCCATGGGCGTAAAAGACCGTGTCATTCGGGGCCGCCTTGCGGCCCCGGCCGCTTACCAGGTCAACACCGCGCCCACCGCAAAGGTATCGGTGTCTTCGTTCTGCGCACTGGTGTCATGCCCGTCGATGGAAAACTGGTTGTACTCGGCCACCAGTTTCAGGTTGTCGTTGATGTCATGGAACAGCGCCACACCCCGGGTCTCGTAGTCCGCGCCGCTGCCAACCGCACCGTTGCCATCGTCCTTGGTCTTGCCATAGGACAGCGCCACGCGGTTCTTGCCGAACTTGTACGAGCCCTGCAGCAGGTAGCCATCACTGTCGACATTGCGCAAAACCGGTTCGCCGGCATTGTTGGTGAAGAACGGGTTGATGCCCTTGGCCTGGAACCCCGAGCCGGTCAGCGACCAGCCGCCCATCTTTGCCTGCACCCCGTAACCCACCCCCTTGGAAGTGATCGTTTCTACCGTGGAGTCAGTATTGTCCGAGGTCTGGTAACTGCCGTTGACCCAGCTGTAGATCTGCGCCCCACCCAGGTCGAACTGGTAGGTGATCTCGCTCTCGGTGCGTGGGTTTTCCTGGTAGGCCTTTCCGGTCGGGCTGCTGTCGTTGGTGTCCACCGGGTCCATGATGCCCACCGCCACCCGCAGGCCCTCCATCACGGGCGTACGGTAGGTGATCTGTGAGGTAGGGAACGGGTATGGGTAACCGCTGCCAATGTTGCCGAACGACACCCCGCCGCCGTCCACCAGCCCCAGGGTGTCGCTGACCTGGCCATAACCGGCCAGCAGTTCGTCGAGCAGGATGTTGGATCGGGCGAACAGCCCGAAGTCCTTGCCGATCAGCACCTCGCCCCACTCGGGGTTGGCCACCGTGCCATAGAACTGGCGCACGTCGATGGCGGTGTCGGTGCCGTTGGTTTCACTGTCGTTGATGGTTACCCAGAACGAGGCACGCGCGCCGAGTTTCAGGTCATCCACCTGCTTGCCCATGTTGAAGCCTAGGTAGTTGGGCAAGAAGCCCATCTTCACCCGCGACTGGCGGCGGTCAAACTGCTCGCCCTCACGGTCGACCTCGCTGTTGACGTAGAAGGCGTTGATATAGCCATCGGTGGAAAACGTCGTCTGGTCCTTGTCGTACAGCATGATCTCGGCTTCGGCGACGCTGCTCAGGCCAAGCGCAGAAAAGCTGGCGATGGCGGCTGCGAGAAAACGAGGCGGCAGGTGCTTATTGTTGTTGTGCATGGCGCGCTCCAAACGGGGACGGGATGTCGGAGGCGATTATCAGAAGTGGGCAAATTGCCAGAAACGCTGCTTTGGCGTGGGGTGGCGAGTGCTTTGGGGCGGGAGGGTACGGCCCGGTGATTTGGTCCCGGTACCTGCTTGGGTCCTGGTTCGAGACTTATGGCTCAGGCAGGAGTGGCAGGCGGGTATCAATACGATTGAATGAACCGGGGCCGCCTTGCGGCCCTTCGCGGGCTCGCCCGCGAAGGGCTGCAAAGCAGCCCCAATTACATTATCTGAGCGGAATCTCCTGGCTTCAGGAAGCCAGTGCCTGCGAACGCTGGCAAGCGGGCATTTCATAACGGTGCGGTTGCTGCCAGGCCAGCCGTGCCTGCACATCCACCACCGCGTCCTTCACCTTCTGCGCCCAGTGCTCATCCTTCGGGCACACCACCACCACGCGGAAACCGTGGTCGACACCTTCCAGGCGCACACCTTCGGAATCATCTACGTGCAGGTCAATATCAAAAGCCGAAGGCAGCTTGGAGGGAGCGTTTTCCAGCCCGCGCTGGGCCAGGATGTGCTGGTGCCGACCGCTGTTGACCACGCCATCGACATGAATGCCGTAAAGCATCAGCCACCGGCGGATGTAAGCCGGGGTACGCCCCGAGGAGGTGTAGATCCAGATGCTGCAGCCCTGGCGACGCAGGTCGCGGACCAGTTCGCGGGTGCCGCTGCGCAGGGGCTCACCCAGCCAGCGATGGACGAAACCCGGCAGCTTGCTGTCCTCGGCGGCGGCGTGTTCGGGCAGGCAGGCCAGCGTGTCGTCGATATCGAACGAAATGCGTACCTGGCCACGCTTGAGCTTGCGTTCGATGGCTTGCCGCCCTCGTGCGAACAGGGATGAACCTTGCATCAGCGGCTCCCCTCGCAGGCAGGCACGGGCGCGCCGTTCAGGAAGAACTTGCCGGGCTCAGGTGCTTTCGCTTCCAGGAAAGCGGCGTACTTTTTCTTGATCTTGGGGAGTTCGTACAAAGCCTTGACACCGTGTTTGGCGGAGTTGCGTATGACCGAGGACGGGTTGAAGTAACCCTCGGCGTTGTCCAGCGACAGCACGAATGGCGGCAACCCGGCACGCATCAGCAAATAGCTGACAATAAGCGAACCCGTGCGATTGTTGCCTTCGATGAACAGCTGCGGCTTGCTGAGAATCCGTACATACACACCCGCTGCCCGCTTCCAGATGGAATCGCTGCGGTACGCGCAGTACCAGTTGTACAAATCCTTGATGCCACCTTCCACGTTGTTGAAAAAGTGCGCTTCGGTTGCCGCAAGGTGCGGGGCGAATTCCAGGCGACGGGCCGGGTCGCTGCCGCATAGCACGGTGGCATTGATTTCCAGCATCAGGTTCAGCTGTTGCAGGTCGAACAGGTCGATACCGCGAGCGACATAGTCGTCAATCAGCGCATAGCCTTCAACCACATTCAGCAGCACCTCGTCGGTAAACGGGTCCCGCGGTTCGGTGAAATGCTGGCTGAGTTCGGCAAAACGGCCCTGCACCTCGCGCAGTGCGCGCTCTACCGCTGACAGATCAAGACGACGCGTCGCTCGCATTGGTAATCCCGGGTAACACTTTAACGAAAGGTAACGCGGCCGGGTGTTGCAACCTTCCTGGCTGCAACACCCGGCCACCCTGAGCTTGCATGGTTTAGCTGAACTTGCCGCTGATGTAATCGCTGGTCAGCTGCTCGCGCGGGTTCTGGAAAATCTGCGCGGTCGGGCCCATCTCGACCAGGTAGCCGGTGCGGGTGCCCTGGGAAATATCCACCGAGAAGAACGCGGTGGTGTCGGCCACACGAATCGCCTGCTGCATGTTATGGGTCACCAAGGCGATGGTGTAGTCCTTTTTCAGCTCGACCATCAGCTCCTCCACGCGGCGGGTGGCAATCGGGTCGAGTGCCGAACAGGGCTCGTCCAGCAACAGCACTTCCGGCTCGGTGGCGATGGCACGGGCGATGCACAGGCGCTGCTGCTGGCCACCGGACAGTGACAGCCCACTGACCTTGAGTTTGTCCTTCACTTCGTCCCACAACGCGGCGCCTTGCAAGGCGTGCTTCACGCGATCGCCCAAGTCGCCTTTGTAGCGGTTCAGGCGCAGGCCGAAGGCCACATTGTCGAAGATGCTCATCGAGAACGGGTTGGGCTGCTGGAACACCATGCCGATATAGCGGCGCACTACAACAGGGTCGACACCCTTGCCGTAGACATCCTGCCCAAGAAAGTGCACATGGCCTTCGAAGCGGAAGCCCTTCACCAGGTCATTCATACGGTTCAAGCTACGCAGCACGGTACTCTTGCCGCAGCCCGAAGGGCCGATGAAACCGGTGATCTCGTTTTTCCTGATCGGCACATGGCTGTCACGCACGGCCATGAAGTTACCGTAGAAAATCTTGTCGAGCTTGCAGTCCATGACGATGGGGGCTTCGCTGACCATGGGAGCGGCTCTTTGCGCAGTGGATACGTTCAAGTTGGATGCTCCCTTTCTCAATACTTGGGCTTGCCGAAGACTCGGCTCAAAATGTTGATGACCAGCACGATCATTACCAGCACCAGCGAGGCCGCCCAGGCGAGCTCCAGCTGGTTGTCGAACGGCATGCCGGAGAAGTTGTAGATCAGTACCGCAAGCGAGGCTGTGGGGTTCATCACCGCCATGTCGCCGTCGTGGTAGATCCAGTAGTTGCTGAACAATGCGGTGAACAGCAGTGGCGCGGTTTCGCCAGCCGCGCGGGCCACAGCCAGCATCACCCCGGTGAGGATGGCCGGCAGGCCGGTAGGCAGGACGATCTTCCAGATCACCTGGGCACGGGTGCAACCCATGCCGTAGGCGGCGTCCTTCATGATCTTGGGCACCATCTTCATCGACTCTTCGGCGGTCAGCACCACGATCGGCAGCATCAGCACCGCCAGCGCCACGCCGCCTGCCGGTGCCGAGTAGGTACCGGTGGTCATCACCACCAAGGCGTAGGCAAACACCCCGGCCAGGATCGATGGCAGGCCAGTGAGCATCTTGGCGGCAAAGCGCGCAGCGTTGGCCAGCTTGCTGTCGGGGCCGAGTTCGGCCAGGAACACCGCTGCCAGGATACCGACCGGCACAGCGATGGCGGCGGCAATGCCGACCATGACGAAGGTACCGGCCATAGCGTTACCGAAACCACCGCCCATCTCGAAGCCAGTCGGCGGCAGCTCGGTGAACACTTCCAGGTTAAGGCGTGCCCCGCCGCGAGTGATCAGCATGTACAGCACGGAAATCAGCGGCACGCTGGCCACCAGTGCCGCGAACCAGGCCAGGGTGGTCAATACCAGGCTGCGCAGGGCGCGGCCTTCCAGCTTGCGCTGCAGGCTGGGCAGCGCGGCTACAGGGGTCGTCAGGTCAGTCATTGTTTGTTACCACGCTGGGCGTAGAGCATGATCATCGAGCCGAGGACGTTCACCAGCAGGGTGATGAACATCAGTACCAGTGCCGCGTACATCAGCACTTCGACCTCGTTCGGGCCGGCTTCCGGGAAGTTCAGCGCCAGCAGCGCCGCCAGGGTGTTGGCCGGTGCGAACAAGGACAGGGAAATGGTGTTGGCGTTGCCGACCAGCATGGCCAGCGCCATGGTTTCACCGAGTGCACGGCCCAGGCCCAGCACCAGCGAGCCGAAGATGCCGGTAGCCGCCGAGGGCACCATCACCTTGAGGATGGCTTCCCAGCGGGTGGTACCCATGCCGTAGGCAGCCTGCTTGGTTTTCATCGGTACGCTGGTCAGCGCATCCTGGGAAACCGCAGCGATGGTCGGCAGGATCATGATCGCCAGCACCAGCGCCGCAGGCAGCAGGCCTGGGCCACTCAGGGAAGTGCCGAAAAACGGGATCCAGCCCAGCTCGCTGTTCAGCCAGGCGGTCAGCGGGCGAATCGCCGGGATGACCACATAGATGCCCCACAGGCCGTACACCACGCTGGGGATGGCGGCCAGCAGCTCGACGATGGTGCGAAACACCGCGGCAAGCTTGGCCGGAAGGAAATCCTGGGTCAGGAAAATGGCCATGCTGACGCCGAAGAAACCGGCGATCAACAGGGCGATCAAGGCGCTGTAAAGCGTACCCCAGATCGCTGGCAGAATACCGTACTTGCCTTGGTTAACGTCCCAGACGCTGCCGAACAACACGTCAAAACCGTGCTTTTCAATGCCGGGCAGTGCCTTGCGGCCGACTTCGTAGACCAGCGCGAAGACCAGCGCCAGCACCAGCACCACGCCAATGCGCGCAAGCGCACGGAAGGTGCGATCGACCAGAAAGTCTTTCGCAGACGGTGGCTGGCACGCGGAGTCGGGGTTATCCGGTATGGCAAAAGGAGTGTTCATTGGCGAGTTCCGGGACAAGGGACAAACACCCCCGGCATGGCTTCATGCCAATACCGGGAGCGCCTGGGTATTACTGGATGTTGGCGGACGCTTTACGCACCTGGTCGACTACCGACGGCGGCAGCGGGATGTAACCCATCGAGTCGGCGATGGTCTGGCCTTTGGTCAGGCTGTACTCGACCATTTCACGCATGGCCTTGGCTTTTTCCGGGTTGCCGTTGTCCTTGCGGAAAATCATCCAGGTATAGGAAGTGATCGGGTAGGACTTGGCACCGTCCGGGTCAGGCAGCCAGGCCACCAGGTTTTCCGGCATGTTCACCGCAGCCAGTGCTTCGGCACCGCTCTCGGCATTCGGCACGACGTATTGGCCAGCCTTGTTCTGCAACATGGCGAAGTCGACCTTGGCCAGCTTGGCGAAGCCGTACTCGATGTAGCCGATGGCACCCGGGGTCTGGCGGACGGTGGCGGTTACGCCGTCGTTCTTCGGCGACTTGATGAACTTGTCGGTGGCCGGCCAGTTGACGGTGTTGCCCTCGCCCAGCCCTTGCTTGAAGTCAGCGTTGATGGCCGACAGGTGCTTGGTGAAGACGGCAGTGGTGCCGCTGGAGTCGGCACGCACGACCACGGTGATCGGGGTGGCAGGCAGCTTCAGGTCAGGGTTGGCCGCAGCGATTTGCGGGTCGTTCCACTGGGTGATCTTGCCGAGGAAGATATTGGAGTAGACGTCGCGCGGCAGCTTCAGCCCTTTAGGGTTGCCCGGCAGGTTGTAAGCCAGGACGATTTCACCGGCGGTCATTGGCAGCAATTGCACGCCTTCGCCAACCTTGGCAATGTCTGCTTCGCTCATGGCCGAGTCGCTGGCGGCGAAGTCGACGGTCTTGTTCAGGAAGTCCTGAACGCCCGCGCCGCTGCCCTTGGACTGGTAATCGACGGTGACGCCAGCCGTGTTCTTGCTGAAGTCCTTGAACCAGGTCAGGTAGATCGGTGCAGGGAAGCTGGCGCCCGAACCGGTCAACCGAACGTTTTCTGCAGCAAAGGCTGCCGAGGTGGCGCAAAGGGAAACGGCAACGGCGAGTGCAGCAGACTTCATCAGGCGTTTCATCAAAATGTGCTCCATGTGATGGCCGGCACACTTTGCATCAGCTGTGTTACAACTTTGTGACTATTGAATGGCAGGCCGCGCGGTAGAGCTTATTGACTGTGCCATCAGGCGCCGAGCCGGAACCCTGGAACGGCTCCAGCCTCGACGCAAACGCTTGAAGGTGTCGATAGACCCTGCAACGCAGCACCAGGAACAGGAACCTGGCCACTGCAGGCGATCAACCGATACCGGCGAGACCTGTATCACCGCCATCCGCACAGCGGTTGCGGCATGCACATTCGAACTCAGCCTGGGCACGGGTGGAAAAGTTCAGGCTCAGACGCATCTTGTCCTGGGTGTCGTAGAGGTCGTAACCCTCCCCCAGTGCGGCGGGAAAGCCAAGCCGCCGAGGATAAGCCTCTTTCTTGAGTGGCACTGCGGGAACCACAACGAAGCGTGTCTGCATGATCATCCCCTTCGGCAGTGCTTAAGTATTAGTACTGCTATGTGAAAGCATCAAGATGACTCATGCAATATTTTGGTTCAGCCGCCTATTCTCGCGGTGATGAGTAAGCAGAATCCCAGCAGGCAAATGACCCCGATGCCATAGAACAACGTTCTCCAAGGCTGCAAACCCCGCAGGTAGGCCAGCGTGTGCAGGACCCTGGCAACCGTGAACACCACACTCAGCCACAGCACCGGTAGCGTGGCGGCTTCCAGCGCAACAGCCAGCCCGCCGAGGGCAAAGAACATGGGAATGTTCTCCAGGTCGTTGGCCCATACCTTGGCAGCCCGTATCACCTGCGGGCGTTCTGCGGCCTGGGCGACGCGCCCGAACACGGCAGCGTCCTCCGGGTTGGTGAACGCGACGAAGCGCAAGCGGTGATAGCCCTGATAGCAGGAAACCAGGAACATCTTGAGGAACAGCACCACCACACACAGCGCATAAACCTGCAAGGCACTGCTCATGGCTGGCGCCCCTCGGCAACGCCTCTGGTCACCAGGTACAGCAACGGCCCCAGCGAAACGAACACGACGGTCAGCAGCAGGTAAGGCAGCACCGCGATCCCGGCGCTGCCGCGCATGCGGTTGTCTCGCACCATCCAGCAACCGGCCAGCCCGGCCATCAGGTACAGGTCGATGACCACCTGGGCCGTGTCCGCCTGCGCCAGCAGTGCCAGCCCGAATGCCAGCAGCGATTGCTCGGCAATCAGCATGGTCCAGCCGGTATACAGCGAAAACAGCACCAGTATTGCCAGCGCGCAGATACGCAAGCCCATATAGCTCTCCTTGATAGGGTTTGCCGGCACAGTAGTGATAGGGTTGCTTGCACTCAATGACCCGTGAGGTCATGGACATTGCACTCAAGGACGATCAGGGCAACGCATGAATCAGCATCTGTTCCATCGCAGCACCCCTGCCCCGCACATCTCAGCGGGCCAGCATCTTCGCGAACTGCGCCGTCAGGCCAACCTCAGCCAGCTGGAACTGGCGCTGCTGACGGGGCTGTCGCAGCGTCATCTGAGCTGTGTGGAAACAGGACGCGCCAAAGCCAGCCCAGGCACGTTGCATGCCCTCCTCTCGGCCCTGGATGCGCCGCTGGAGCGGTGCAACGAAGTGTTCGTTGCTGCAGGATACGCACCCCGCTACGCCGCCACGCCGCTCGATGCGCCTGAACTGGCCTTGGTGAATACTGCCATCGAGCATATTCTGCAGGTGAACAACCCCGCTCCGGCGATCGTCATCGACAGCCACTGGGACGTCATCGCCGCCAACGCCAGTACCGGGCTGCTGCTGGCGATGGCCGGTGTCAGCGCACAGCCGGCAACCGGCCTCAACCTGCTGCAGACACTGCTGTGCCCCGGTGGTCTGGGTGATCACCTGGCCAACGCGCCGGAAATCCGCGCTGCTGCCTGGCAACGTGCCTCCAGGGAGGCCGCAGGCAATCCGGCACTGGCAGCGCGCTTGCGCGACTTGCCGGCCCCGGCAAGCCCGTGCCAGATGACGACAGCCACCCCTCTGCTGCTGACCCGCGTGAACACCCCGTATGGTGAGCTGCGGTTCCTGTCCACGTTCACCACCTTTGGCATGCCGCAGGATGTCACCGTGCAGTCACTGCGCATCGAACACCTGATCCCCGCCGACCCTCAGACCCGGCAAAGAATGCAGGCAGCGTTCGAGCAATGGTCGGCCGTTACAGCGTAAACGTCAGGGTCTGGCCAAGGAACCTGGCGCTGACCTGGTGGCCTGTTTCATGCAGGTCGAACGGCTGGCACATGGCCCCGGTGGTCACGACATCCCCGGCCTTCAAGGTCTGGCCACGCTCGGCAGCGTGTGCGTACAGGTGAGCCAGCGACACCAGCGGGTCGGTGGCCGCATCGCCAGACAAGCCACCGGCGCGCCGTTGGCCATCCACATGCACCTCGGTGGTTTCGGCCAGGTCGGCGAGCAACGGCACATTTATACCAGCGCCCAGGCTATTGCCGACCACCAATGCTTCAAACCCGACGTTGTCAGCCACAAAACTTGGCCAGCCGACAGCCTTGCGGTCGACAAAGCGCGAACGCACCACTTCAAAGGTGACGCACGTGGCACGAATATCCTCACTCACCGGTACGCGCCCGGCTTGCGGAGGAATATCCCGGTCCAGCACGAAGGCAATTTCGCATTCGATGGTCACCGGCGTAACCGCTGGCAGCTGGATATGTGCGCCATCGGCATGGCAACGCCCCGCTTCCAGTTGGCCAATCAAGGGCCGCGACAACTTGCCGGCACGCATGCCTGCCGGGCTGCCGACGCCCAGCTTCCACCCGGCGCGCTGGCCTGCGGCAGCGGCAAACAACTGGTCCTGGCTGTCATAGCCTTGTTTCAACGTCTCGGGCTTGAGGCTGGCGGGCAGTTCTGTCAGCAGGTCACCGCTGCGCCAGTGTTGCAGTAGCAAGGCTGCAGTGCGTTGGTGTACGAAGAGCGAACGGTTCATCAAGACCTCATTGAAATAGGCGATGGCGGACAACAGATGCTAGGGCCTGACATTGATAAGGATAAATATATTGTCATGATGCAAATCATCACAAATTGTTATTTAACTGCCTGATGAAATCCGCCTGCAGGTGCATGCTCAGCGATCAGTGGAAACCGGCTGCTTCAACAGCAACACATAAGCCATCGCAGCAACCGCGGCCACGGCGGCACTGATCAGGAATGCCGAAGCGAAGGACCCGGTCTGCTGAATGCTGAACCCGGTCACGATGGGCGCCACAGAGCCTGCCAGGTAGCCGCCGAAGTTCTGGATCGAGCCAAACGAGGCCACGCGCTGGCTATCGACCACGGTGTTGGCGATCATCCATGCGGTAGAGCTGGCCATGTTCACGCTGAACAGCGCGCAACACAGCAGCGCCACACTGAGCAGGAAGCCGCTACCGAACGACAGGGGAACGGTGAATGCAGCCGCCGCGAGCAACGCAGTCACGACAACCCGCTTGCGGCTACCCAGCACACTGGCACCTTGCTTCACCAGGCGGTCGCAGATGCGGCCCGCGACAATGGTGCCCAACGCGCCGAACACATAGGCCAGCGAAACCACCCAGGCGGTCTGGTACAGGCTCAAGCCATGCTCGCGTTCGAAGTAGCCCGGCAGCCAGGTCAGGTGCAGCCACAGCATGTAGATCACCCCCATGAAGCCCAGTACTGCGCCCCAGGTGCTCTTGTGGCGGAACAGTTCGGCCCACGCCGCCAGTTGTGCCTGCACACTGGGCCTGGCGCTTGGTACCGCCTGTTTATGCGCTTGGGCCGCCAGCAGCTGCTCACGCGCCTCGGCAGGCAGTTCGGCCAGGTACCGCGCCTTGCTTTTGTAGAAAGCGAACCAGCAGGCGGCAACCAGAATGCCGAACACTCCGGTGACGATGAACATGCCGCGCCAGCCCCAGGTGACCATCAGCAGCGTCAGCAACGGCGGCGCCAGACACGGCCCGATGCAGGTCGATGACAGCACGATGCCGGTCGGCGTCCCCCGCTTCTCGGCCTCGAACCACTCCGCCAGCGCCTTGGCCGCCGACGGGAACATCGGCGCCTCGCCAATTCCCAGCACCACCCTGAGCCCGATGAATGCAGAAAAACTGTTGATCAGGCCCGAAGCCGTCTGTGCCACCGACCAGCCCAGCAGGGCCGCCCCCAGCGAAATCTTGCTGCCCAGGCGGTCGATGATCATGCCCAAGGGCAGTTGCGAAAAGGCATACGCCAGGGAAAACGCCGACAGCAGGATGCCCATCTGTGACGGCGTGATGCCCATGTCGCGCTGGATGGAGGTATTGGCAATCGACAGCGCACTGCGGTCGACGTAGTTGATGATGCCGATCACCAGCAACAGGCTGACGGTGATGACCTGGTACTTTCTGAACGGGTTCGAACTGGCGACCGCTTCAGGTTCGCGGGCAAGCCCGGGTTGCGCATATTTGGTATTCATGGGCGTTCACTTTTGTTGTTATTGGTTGAACAGCAGGTAACGGCTTACATCGACGCTTCAAGCAGCCACTGGTAGTCCTCGGCAGATGCCTCACGCGGGTTGGTGCGGTGGCTGTGATCGGCCAACGCACCCTGGACGATGCGCGGGAACAGGTCCGGGTTGACATCCAGTTCGCCAAGGCCGGTCGGCAGGCCCAGCGTACGGGTCATGTGGCGAATGGCATCTTCGATCTGGCTGTCATCGGCCAGCCCCATCGCCTGGGCGATGCGTTGCATCTTGTGTTCATTCACCACCGTTTCGGCCGTGCGGTTGAAGCGGATGACGGCAGGCAGGAAGATCGCATTGAGGGTGCCGTGGTGCAGGCGCGGGTTGATCCCGCCCAGCGCGTGGCTAAGGCTGTGCACGCAGCCCAGGCCTTTCTGGAAGGCCAGCGCACCTTGCAGCGATGCGCTCATCATGTTGATGCGCCCGTCCAGGTTGCCCGGCGCGCGGGTGGCTCGTTCGATGAAGCGCCAGGCCCTCCACAGGCCGTCCAGGGCAATGCCGTCGGCAGGCGGGTTGAACGCAGGTGCCATGAAGGTTTCCAGGCAGTGGGCAATCGCGTCCATGCCGGTGGCAGCCGTGAGTTGTGCCGGCAGCCCGAGGGTCAATGCCGGGTCACAGATGGCGGCCTTGGGCACCACATGGGGCGAGATCACCCCCACCTTGCGCCCGTCATCGAGTATCAGGATGGCACCGCGCCCGACCTCGCTCCCCGTGCCGGCCGTGGTCGGCACCGCAATCACCGGCGCGGTTGCCGGGGTGATCCGGGCCAGGCCGCCCTCGATCACCGCAAAGCTCTTCAACGGGCCGTCGTGCCGGGCACACACGGCCACCCCCTTGGCCAGGTCGATCGCCGAGCCACCACCAATGGCGATGATGCCATCACAGCCATTTGCCTTGAACATGGCCACGGCCTCACGCACGGCATGCTCGTTGGGGTTGGGTGGCGTACCGTCGTAGATCGGCAGTTGTGTGGTGTCGCTGCCTAAGGTGTTCAACGCCGTATCGACGATACCGGCGGCACGCACGCCACGGTCGGTCACGATCAAAGGCCTGGTTATACCAATGCGCTCACATTCGGCAGGCAGGCATGCAATGGCACCGATATCGAATTGGATCTGGGTGATGTAGTTGATCAGGGACATAAGGCTTGGCAGGCTCCTGGCTTTATTGTTCTGGGCGTTTCAGCCGCACTGGATGCGACACTGTGCAGCGCCAGTATAGGAATGCGCGGCTGGCCATGGTATTGAGAACAATCCATATCGGTATAACCAGGACGAATACCAGATGACCCCATCGCTCAATTCGATCATGTCCCGCCTGCACGCCCGCCACCTGCGCTTGTTGATCGAGTTGGACGAGCACCGCTCGCTGCTCGGTGCAACAAGCAGCGTCGGGCTTACCCAGCCTGGTGCCAGCAAGGCCTTGCAGGAAATCGAAACCACCTTCGGCACCGTGCTGTTCAACCGCACCAACCGAGGCCTGGAGCCCACGGCCGCCGGGCACTGCGCCATCCGCTACGCACGCCTGTTGCAGACCGATATCGCCAACCTGCGGCACGATCTGGATGCAATCCTGCGTGGGGTCGGCGGCCGGCTGGCAGTGGGGGCGATCATGGGGGCGGTGCCGTTGCTGATGAAGGCAGTGTCACAGCTGGCCAGCATCCAGCCACAGATGTCGTTCGAAATCATCGAAGACACCAGCCAGTCGCTGCTGACCCAGATCGAGAGCGGCCGCCTGGACATCGCCCTGTGCCGCACCAGTGTCAGCAATACGCCGCAGCTGTTCGCCAGCACCTTTGTCCAGGATGAGACACTGGCGGTCATCGCCAACATCGACCACCCGCTCAAGCATGCGCCAAGCCTGAGCCTTGCCGACCTGGCCGAGAGCCGCTGGATCGTCTACCGGGCCAACATGCCCATGCGCGTGCAACTGGAGCGCGAATTTCACGATGCCGGGCTGCGCTTCCCGCTGCACCTGGTTGAAACCACTTCGATCCTGGCGACCTTGTCGCTGTTGCAAAACCGTCCTGACTTCGTTGCGCTGGTGTCGATCGACGTGGCCCGGCAATGTGCGATGAATCAACAGGTCAGCATACTGCCCTTGAGCATGGGCTCGGTCAGCGACCCCTATGAGTTGGTGACCCGTAAAGGCAGCCAGGCAACACCGGCCATGGACACGCTCACCGAACTGCTGCTGTTGCAGGGCCGACAGCGCTGTTGGCAGGCATGACCTGCCGCTACACCTGCACGCCATTGACCCAAATCAAGCCCTCGCGCCGGGTTCGCGCGACGATGGCTGCACGCAAGGAATGACTCAAGTACCGCCAGGTGCACAGTGCGCAAGGTTTACCGCTTGATCGCTGTGCGCGCCTTGACCAAGGAGCCCCACATGAACCCGCTGAAACACATACTGGTTGCCACCGACCTTTCCCCACATGCCCGCAACGCCGCTGAGCGGGCGGCCTACCTGAGCGATGCGCAACAGGCCTCGCTGGACCTGGTCTACGTTGCCAACCCGGCACCCTTCGAGCGCCTCAAACAGTTGGTGACGCCTGATGACGATCTGTTGAAACGCGTACTGGATAGCGCAGGCGAGAAAACCCACGCACTGGCAGCGCTGCTGTTCCAGCGTTACGGTATCTCCGCTGGCGTGCAAGTCGCCAGCGGCTCGGTGATCACGGAGATCAACCGGGTGGTGCAGGACAAGCACAGCGACCTGCTGGTGTGTGGGGCCAGGGGCCAGAACGTAGCGCGGCGCCTGCTGCTGGGTTCAACTGTGCAGAAACTGCTCAACCGCATGCCCTGCCCTTTGCTGGTGGTCAAGCCGGCCCCTCGTGATGCCTACCGCACCGTGCTGGTGCCAGTCGACTTTTCGTCCGTTTCACTGCGCACCCTCGAATTGGCCAAGGCCATTGCCCCGCAAGCAGAGATCATTCTGCTGCATGTGTACGAAGCCCCGTTCGAAGCCAGCGTGCGCTTCGCCCATCTCGACCACGACACCCTCACCCACTACCGCAATGTCATCCGCAAGGATGCACAAGTACAGCTCGCGGCGCTGAGTGAGGCTGCCGGCCTGGCCGATGCACGGCAGATCCTGGTGCACGGTGACCCTGGCTGGCGCATTGCCGAGCAGGAACAGGAGCTGGAGTGCGACCTGATCGTGGTCGGCAAGCAGGGGGCAAGCGCGCTGGAGGAACTGCTGGTGGGCAGCGTCACCAAGCATGTACTGAACGAATCGCAGTGTGATGTGCTGGTAACACCCTAGGCTGCATGAATGTTCTGCACTGCCGCCTGTTGCGCCTATCCGGGTCAAACCATCGTGGCTGGCCTTGCCTGCTGACGTGCGGGCTTGGGAAGAGCTCCTCCCGCCCACAGCATTCGCGAGTGGGGTGTCATTGCTGAGAGCAGCGGCTCTCCGCAAGTCGTTTCATCGATTGCACTGATGATGACTATCGAGCGGCCTGCCTGTCGCCCAGGCAAGGCCGCCTCTACAATCCCCTGCAAATCCCCCCGCTCCTGCGCCTGCTACAGGCGAGATCCCTCATGGAACCTAACCCATGCCAAGCAACAGCCAGGCCCCTCGTGGCCTTCCCGAACACAGCCAACAAAGCGTGACCCAGCAATGGCTGGCAATCCTCTCGGTAGCCGTGGGTGCTTTCGCCCTGGTCACCAGTGAGTTCCTCCCGGTGGGGGTGCTGAACGATGTGGCCAGCGACCTGGGCATCAGTGCAGGCCTTGCCGGCCTGATGGTGACCCTGCCAGGGATCATGGCTGCGTTAGCCGCCCCGTTGATTTCCGTAGGCGTCGGCGCGCTGGACCGGCGCTACCTGCTGATCGGCCTGACGCTGATCATGATCATCGCCAACGCCATCGTCGCCTACGCCGGCGACTTCAACCTGCTGTTGGTCGGCCGTGTGCTACTGGGTATCAGTATCGGCGGTTTCTGGGCGACAGCCATCGCCCTCAGCGGCCGCCTGGCACCTGACGGGATGGGCGTAGCCAAAGCCAACTCCATCATCATGGCGGGCGTAACCCTGGCGACGGTAGTGGGCGTGCCTGTCGGCACCTGGCTGAGTGGCCTGATGGGCTGGCGCATGACGTTCCTGGTCACTGCACTGGTAGGCGTACCGGTGCTGCTGGCTCAGGTCTTCCTGCTGCCGCGGCTGATGCCGGAAAAGGCCATTCGCATCCGCGACCTGCCGGCGTTGTTCATCAACCCGCAAGCACGGGTCGGTTTGATCGCCGTGTTGCTGATCGGCCTGGCGCACTTTGCGGCGTACACCTACGTCGCACCGTTCTTCAAACAGAATGCCGGCTTTGACGGGCCTACGATCGGTTCATTGTTGCTGCTGTATGGCGTGGCCGGCTTCATGGGCAACATCTTCGCCGGCTTTGCGGCCAACCGCAGCGTGCGGCATACCCTGATGCTGGTCGCGCTCATGATCGCAGTCAGCACCGCCCTGTTCCCGCACTTCGCCACCGGCATGACGGGTGCCGCCATGCTGATCGCACTATGGGGCTTTGCCTTCGGTGCGTTCCCGGCTTGCGCCAATATCTGGATGTTTGTCGTGGCGCCCAAAGATGTCGAACGTGGCATGCCGCTGTTCGTGGCCATGTTCCAGGTGATCATTGCCGTGGGCTCGTTCTTCGGCGGGCAAGTCGTGGACCATATGGGCACGGCGGTACTGCTGAGCCTGGCCACGGCGCTGGTGGGCTGTGGCTTTGTCACCGTGCTGGTGCTGGGGCGCAACGTCAGCAACGATCTGGCGGCGCAGCCAGGCTGAGCAGCCAGGCTGAGCAGCCGCACAGGGCGGCTGCACAAAGCTTGAGGCCGTGAAGCCGAGGCGCCTGCTTCGCGGGCAAGCCCGCTCCTACAGGTACCGTACGGCTCCAGGCGCTTGCATTAGCTGCAATCGTCCCGCTCGGGCTGGCGTGGTTGCCTGGCGTACACCACCTGAAGTTCGGCGCCACGGGCCCTGGCCAGCAGCTCCTCGGTGTCATCGCCACCGGGCAAGGCAAGCAACAGGTCAGGGCGGCTGTCATTGAGCATGAACAGGTTGCGCAAGCGTTCGGCCTGCTTGCCGTGCAGCTGCCAGTTTGGCGGGTAACGCACCAGATCGGCGCCATGCTCGCGCGCCCAGCTTTCGATTTCCCCACCAAGAAACTGGCTGCCACCGTGGATCAACACCCGGATCGGCCGCTGGCGCTGGACGTCGTCCAGGGCCTGGCGGCAGCGCCGGGTGTCGGCGTAGTTGCGCCCTGCACATATCAGTACTCGCATGGTCTGCTCTCCTTGCATCGCTCAGAACCACTGGCCGAAACGGCGGATATAGAGGGTCTTCATGGCCTGGGCGACCACGCAGTAGCCCAGCAGGGTGGCGACCAGCCAAGGGAAGTACTCCCACGGCAGCGGCACCAGGCCAACCATCGCGCCCACCGGGGAGAACGGGATGTAGATACCCAATGCCATGACCAGCCCCGTTGCCAATACCACCGGCAATGCAGCGGTGCTCTGGAAGAACGGTACCTTGCGAGTGCGCAGCATGTGCACTACCAGCGTCTGTGACAGCAAGCCCTCGATGAACCAGCCAGACTGGAACAGCGCTTGCATTTCGACGCTGTTGGCGGCGAACACGTACCACATCAGGGCGAACGTGGTGATGTCGAAGATCGACGACGTAGGACCTATCCACAACATGAAGCGGCCGATGTTGCGGGCATCCCATTTGCGTGGCTTGCTGAGGAACTCCTTGTCCATGCGGTCCCACGGCAGCGACAGCTGGGAAAAGTCATACATCAGGTTCTGCAGCAACAAGTGGATCGCCAGCATCGGCAGGAACGGAATGAACGCACTGGCCACCAGGACCGAGAACACGTTGCCGAAGTTGGAACTGGCAGTCATGCACAGGTACTTCATGATGTTGCCGAAAGTTTCGCGGCCTTTGAGCACGCCCTCCTCAAGCACCATCAGGCTTTTTTCCAGCAAAATGATATCGGCCGATTCCTTGGCGATGTCGGTGCCGCTGTCCACCGAGATACCGACGTCAGCATCGCGCAGGGCTGCGGCGTCGTTGATGCCGTCGCCAAGGAAGCCCACAGTGTGACCATTGGCCTGCAGGGCCTTGAGCACCCGTGATTTCTGCAACGGGGTGAGCTTGGCGAAGACGGTGCGCTCCTCCACCTGAAGCTTCAGGGTGGTGTCGTCCATGCCCTCGATGTCCTGGCCGAGCAAGGGCTGGCCCGGCACCAAGCCCACTTCACGGCAGACCTTGGACGTGACCACCGGGTTGTCGCCGGTCAGTACCTTGACCTGCACGCCCATGTCGCGCAAGGCGGCAATGGCCGGGCCGGCCGTTTCCTTGGGCGGGTCGAGGAAGGTCAGCAAGCCCTGGATGACCAGATCGCGCTCATCTTCGGTGTGATACTGCGCCTTGCCTTCGTCCGCCGGGATCTGCCGGGTGGCAACCACCAGCACGCGGAAGCCGTCCTGGTTGAAGGCATCGACCCTGGCCATCAGCTGCTGGCGACGGCACGGATCAAGGGCAACGACCTTGTCGCCTTCCTGCACATGGGTGGCGATGGCGAGCATCTCCTCGACCGCCCCTTTGCTTACCAGCAGGTGATCGCCCAAGGCATTCTCCACCACCACTGACAGGCGGCGGCGGATGAAGTCGAACGGCAGTTCGTCGACCTTTGCGTAGGCGTAAGGCGCCTGGAACTGGTGGTCCTGGCCGGCGAAATGCAGCACGGCCTGGTCCATCAGGTTGCGGATGCCGCTTTGGTGATGGCTGTTGAGCCAGGCCAGCTCGAGGATGTGCTTGTCGGTTTGACCGTCGAAGCCCACATGGTGCTCGAGGATGATCCGATCCTGGGTGAGCGTACCGGTCTTGTCGGTGCACAGCACGTCCATGGAGCCCAGGTTCTGGATGGCATTCAGGCGTTTGACCACCACCTTGCGCCGAGCCATGGCCACGGCGCCCTTGGCCAGGTTGGCGCTGACGATCATCGGCAGCATTTCCGGGGTCAGGCCCACTGCCACGGCAAGCGCGAAGAGGAAGGCATCAGCCCAGTCGCCTTTCACCACACCGTTGATCATGAACACCACCGGCACCATCACCAGCATGAAGCGGATCAGCAGGCTGCTGACGCTGTTCACGCCGCGGTCAAAAGCGGTCTGGCTGCGCGAACCGGCAATGGCCTTGGCCAGCGAGCCAAAATAGGTGCGTCGGCCGGTGGCGACCACCACGGCGCGGGCGCGGCCACTGACCACATTGGTCCCCATGAAGCAGATGTTCGGCAACTCGAGCAGGTTGTCCTGATGTGCGCCATGCTCGGCGGCGGACTTCTGCGCGACATTACCCAAGGTGTCGTACTTTTCGACCGGCAACGCTTCGCCGGTGAGCACGGCCTGGCTGATAAACAGGTCGCGCGCTTCGAGCAGACGGATATCGGCGGGAATCATGTCACCTGCAGAAAGCTGCACGATGTCGCCGGCCACCAGTTCGTCCATGGGCACTTCGCGCAGGCGCGGGGCTTGCCCGATCTGCTCACGGCGCAACACGGTGGCCGTAGTGCGCACCATTGCCTTGAGCGCGTCGGCAGCCTTGTTCGAGCGGTACTCCTGCCAGAAGCGCAGCAGGCTGCTGAGGCTGACCATGGTCATGATGATGATGACCTTGGTCAGGTCGGCGTCGTCTGCTTCGCCTGCGCTGACCGGCAGCCAGTAGTCGGTGACGAAGCTGATCCCGGCCAGGGTCAGCAGTACATAGATGAACGGGTTGTTCAGGGCCTTGAGCAGTTGCACCAGGGCGTGGGGTTGCGGGTCGTGGGCAACCTGGTTGGCCCCATCGCGCACCAGGCGCTTGGCGGCTTCGTGCTCGGTCAAGCCCTGTTCGCTGGCATCGAGGTTGGCGAGGGTGACCGCCAGGCCATTGCGCGCTTCACGGGCGGCGCGGGTGGACAGGCGGGTCTCGCGTTCGGCCTTGGCCGATGAGGTGTTACGGTATTTGACAGTCATGTTGCTGTGCTCCTGCCGCTGCGGCGGCACGACACACAGACGTTTCACTCAGGCGGTGAACGAAGGCATGTCGGGTCGCTGAATAATGCTGGTTCTTTCCGACAGTTGTCTGTCCGCTGCCGAGAGTCGGAAGTTGTGTCGGCAGCGAACTTTCTACTCGCGCAATCCATGGTTTGATTCCTTTTCATAAACACAGGGAAATAGTTATCCCGCGAACTTTTAACATGAAAAGTTCGAGTACAAAGATACCGTTCAATATCTTTTATTCAGTGAGAAGTGCGGGGGCTCAAGCGTGCATGAAGACGCGCCAGCACCCCGCAACTACTTGGGGGGTGCTGGTGGTGGTCAAGGTAGCCGTGCAGACGCCGCGGCCAGGCGCGGGCCTGCCGCGGCGCAAGGCACGCAGGCTGGCGATGTGAAACGAATGAAGTGAGGTTCATGAGCTTGCCTCCAACCGGCCAACACCGGCGGCGGCAAGTCACGGCGGAGCATCAGGCTCTGGCGCGGCTTGCCCGACCAGGGTGTCGGGACCGGTGTTCCGGTTCAAGTGCCTGACCAGGCCATTCGGCAGAGGTCAGGCAGCGACGAGATACTGTGTCCATTGAATTCTTCAGTGAAGGGAAAAAAGGCCCCGCGCTCGGGGCGGTCGAACTTTATTCAAGCGTAGTATCGAAGTCAACCCGCAAGGGGAACTTTAAATAAGTTTAACCTTATCTTAATGTTCCACGCAGGCGCAGCGCCTCAAACCTTGAACCGCCCCACCAACGCCGTCATCTCCCCCACCAGCCCCGACAACGCCTTGCTCGCCTCGCTGGTCTGCTGCGCACCCGCAGCGGAATGGTTGGACAGTTCGCGGATGTTCAGCAAGTTGCGGTCTACTTCCCGCGCCACCTGAGCCTGCTCTTCGGCCGCACTGGCAATGACCAGATTGCGCTCGTTGATTTCGCCGATCGCACTGTAGATGCCCTCCAGCACTTGCCCCGAGGCCAGGGTCACGTCCAGTGTCGACTGGGCGCGGTTGGTGCTGGCCTGCATGGAAGCCACCGCAGCTTCGGTCCCCGCCTGCACGCTGCCGATCATCTGCTCGATTTCCTGGGTCGACTGTTGCGTGCGGTAGGCCAGTGTGCGCACCTCATCCGCCACCACCGCAAAGCCGCGCCCGGCCTCACCGGCACGGGCCGCCTCGATGGCAGCATTGAGCGCCAGCAGGTTGGTTTGCTCGGACACCGAGCGGATCACTTCCAGCACCTTGCCGATGTCCCGCACCTGCCCCACCAACTGCTGCAGGTGCGCACTGCTGGTCTGGATTTCGCGGGTCATGGCTTCGGTGCCGTCGATGTTTTCGCTGACTTGCCGGCGGCTTTGCGCGGCCAGCTGGTTGGATTCACTGGTGGTTTGCGAGGTGGTGATCGCGTTGCGCGCCACCTCCTCCACTGCCGTGGTCATTTCGGTCACGGCAGTCGCGGCCTGCTCCAGCTCCTGCCCCTGCTGACGCAGGTTGTTGGCGCTTTCCTCGGTGACCGCGTTCAACGCCGTGGCGGCGGCGTCCAGCTGCCGGGCACAGTTGTTGATCTGCCCAAGGGTGTCGCGCTGGCTCTGCTGCATGCGCTGCAGCTCATGGAACAGTTGGCCGATCTCGTTGTTGCCCTGCCCTTGCACCGGCACACTCAGGTCGCCACTGGCAATGCGCTGGAAATGCCCACCGGCTTCACGCAGGGGGTGCAACACACGCTGGGCAATGAAGGCCCAGCACAGCACCGCCAGCACCACGGTCACGCCCAGCAAGCACAGGCTCAGCAATTGTGCCCGGGCCAGACGCCGGTCGGACTCGAGCATGATTTGCTGGCCACGTTCGCTCAGTGTGGTCACCAGTTGCTGGCGCAGGGTTTGCAACCGCCCCATGGCATTACCGGCATCGCTGTTGACCTTGAAATACTGCTCCAGCGAACGCTGGCGGGTCGCTTCACGCTGCCCAGCCACCGCCTTGGCGTATTCGGCAAAGGTAGCCTGCAGCTCGGTTGCCAACCCGCGAAGGGCGGGTTCGCGGGCGTTTTCGACAAATTCGTCGACCAGCGCCTGGCTCTTGTTGTTCAGCTCCACCGACAGCGCCATGCGTTTGCCTGCACTCTCGTCATGGCCACCCAACTGCTCGATAAAGCCCGAAGACACGTTGGCGCTGGAGCGAATCGCCATCAGCAACGCATTGTTCAACCGGTCCGACTGGTGCGCAGTCTGATCCAGTTCAGTGATCTGCTGGTCGCTACCCAAGGCAGCCCACCAGGCACTGGCGGTCGAAAACAGCAGGGTCAGGCTGAACAGCGACAACACCCAGAACATTCCGGTGCGAATTTTCAGGTTTGCAAGCATGCGGGCAGTACTCCTTGTTGGCACCACTTCTGATCGATGATTCGAGGGTGGGTGTGCTGCTATCGGAGGTACTGGCGCAGGCTTGAGGCGCCGCGATGCGGTTATGTGCGGTAACCGAACGGAATGCGTTGAGACCCAGAGGCCTCGAAACCCTTTAGGGCATAACCCTTTTGCATAAATCCTGAGGCCAGCGCGATCACTGTGGGAGCGGGCTTGCCCGCGAACACGGGCGAAGCCCGTGCCATCCGCTACCGCGCCTTGCCAATCGCTTTCGCTGCGTCTGCCAGGCGTTGGGTCGCCTGCCGGATCTCATCGGCATCCAGCGAAGCAAACCCTAGGCGCAAGGCGTTCTCGGCATGGCCAAACGGTGAAAACTGTCGCCCACTGCGCACCACCAGGTCCCGTTCCAGCGCTTTGTCGACCAACTGATCCACGTTGATCTCATCGGCAAACCTCACCCACAGCGCCAGGCCACCTTCTGGCGCCTGCACGCTGATCTGTTCGCCGAACGCATCGCGCAAACACCCCAACAAAGTCTCGCGCCGGCGCCGGTACTCGCGGTTGACCCGGCGCAGGTGCTTCTTCAGTTCGCCATCATTGATCAGGTCCGCCAACATCTGCTGCATGACTGCATCGCCCTGCCCCAGGGTCAACATCGCCCTGCGTTCCAGCACGGTTGTCACTTCCACCGGTGCCACGATATAGCTGCAACGGAACGTGCTGCCCAAAGGCTTGGACAGTGAGCCGATGTAAATCACGTGCCGCTGCTGGCGGTCACTGGCCAACGGCAGATAGGGCCGCCCGGCAAAGTGGTATTCGTAGTCGTAATCTTCTTCGACCACGCAAAAGGCATGCTGGCGCGCCAGCTCCAGCAGCTGTTGCCTGCGCCCGGCTGGCAGGCTGACCGTGGTCGGGAACTGGTGATGGGGCGTTATGTACATCATCCGCACCTTGTGCTGCCGGCACAGGGCATCGAGCTGGTCGACCCGGCAACCCTCATGGTCCAGCTCCACGGTCACCAGGCGGGCACCCAACTGACGGAAGATTTCCCACGCAGGGGGGTAACTCAGGCGCTCGACCAGCACAACGTCACCCGGCTTGAGCAACACACTGGCCACCAGGGACAGTGACATCTGCACCCCCTGGGTCAGGCAGATATGCTCGGCGCCAACGTTCAGGCTGCGGTTGTGCCGCAGCATGTCGGCCAGGGCGCTGCGCAGATTGCGGCTGCTGCACTCGCTGCCGTGGCGAACGCTGTTGCTGGTGAAGCTGCTGCGCAAGGCATTGCGGTAATAGCGATGCAGTACAGCCTGTGGCAGCAGGCGATGGTCACAGGCGCCGTTGTCGAAGAACAAGGCCCCCGGCCGCCCTTGCTGCGCTACAGCCTGTTCGTTCGCCTTGAAGTAGGCAACGGCAGGTTCCTCTGGCAGCGCCAGGGCAAAAGGCCGCACGGCACCGGAAACGGCCGCTGTGCCAGGCGCCAGCTGCTGGCTGACGAAGGTGCCCCGGCGTTGCACGCTTTGCAGCCAGCCTTTGGTTTCGGCTTCCTCATAAGCAAGGATCACGGTCTTGCGATTGACGTTCAGCAATTGCGCCATCTCCCGCGTGCCCGGCAACGGCGTGCCAGGGCGCAGGCGACCCTCGCTGATTGCGGCCACCAGCCCTTCGACGATCTGCCGGTACGAAGCCTGTGCCCCATCGAGCCTGAGCAGTGGCTGCCATTTACGAAGCTGGACCATATGAAATATCCAAAACTGGAGGTTCTGCTGGTCCTGGACTATAGCAACAATCGAACCTCCATTTGCCCCGAGGTGCTCATGCAAAGCCGCCACGTCATTGAATTGTCGCCCTCGGGCAAAACCTTCGAAGCCAGCCAGGAGCTGCTGCTCGATGCCATGCTCGCCAGCGGCCTGCCGGTACCCTTTTCCTGCCGCCGCGGCGCCTGCGGCTCGTGCAAGGTCAAGGTGGTCTCAGGGCAGCATCAGGACAAGCAGCGGGATGCGGACACACCGCCGCCGTCCTATCCCTTGGCCGCCGACGAGATGTTGCTGTGCCAGAGCCACGCCTGCAGCGACATGCGCCTGGAAATACCCGGCTGGTCACTGGACGCCCCGGCACTGGAAACCCAGGCACAGGTGGTTGGCAAGCGCGCGCTGAGCGCAGATATCGTCGAGCTGGTGTTGCAGCCTGCTCAGCCGCTGGAGGTGCGGGCGGGCCAGTACATGCGGTTCCAGCTGGACAACGGCGACAGCCGCTGTTTCTCCATTGCCAACCTGCCTGCCCGGGAACAAGGGCAACTGGTGTTTCACATCCGCAAGGTCAGCGGCGGCCTGTTCACTGAAGGTTTGCTGCCCACCCTGCAAGCAGGTGCAACGGTAAAGCTCGAGGGCCCGCTGGGCGCCTGTACCTGGCAGCACGATGACCAACGCCCGCTGATCCTTTTCGCCACTGGCACAGGTTACGCCGGCATAAAGCCGCTGTTGCTGACGGCCTTGGCCGGCGATGCCGACGTCACGCTGTATTGGGGCGGCTCTTCGCCGGCGGATTTCTATGACCGCGAATTTCTCGACGTGTCCAGCCGTGTGCACCCGCACTTTCGCTGGCAACCGGTGCTCTCGGCCCAGGCACGTATACAGCAGGTGGCGCTCAGCCAGACGCATCGCTGGGGCGAAACCCAGGTCTATGCCTGTGGCAATGCCACGATGATCAGCCAGGCCCGCGAGCAATGCCTTGCAGCAGGGGTACCGCCCCATCGCTTTGTAGCCGAGGCCTTTGTCGCCAGCGGTGCACTGACAACGCAGGCTTCCTCAACCAACCCGCTGCACCCTGAGCTGGAAAAGGTCGGCCCACGTTATTCGCTGGACGGCATGCTCGCGGCCCGCGAACAGTCGGTGCGGGCCGTGGCTGCCATTGCCAGCCAACTGCAGGTCGGCATGACCACCGCCCAGGCACTGGAGATGGCCGCGCATACCCTGCAGGCGATGGGCGCCTCACACACCTGGCACCCCACCTACATCCGTTTTGGTGACGATACCGTGCGTACGCCACGGCAAGGCATTGACCTTCAACGTGTGCTACGCGCCACGGACATCGTCGTTGTCGACGTTGGCCCGGTTTGGGATGGCTATGAAGGTGACTATGGCGATACCTTCGTGTTTGGCCAGCACGCCCTGCACCACGCCTGCGTGAAGGCACTGCATGAAGTGTTCGACGAGACCCGCCAGGCCTGGGGCCGCGGGTTGACCGGGCGTGAACTGTATAACTTTGCCGAGCGCAGTGCCCAGGCCAAAGGTTGGCAGCTGGAGCGCAACCTGGCCGGGCATCGCATCGCCGACTTCCCGCATGTGTTGTATGGCCAGGACAAGCTGGCCGAGGTGGAGATTGTCCCGAGCGAGGTGGTGTGGGTGCTGGAGATACAGCTGTGCCACCCTACCGAACCTGTCGGGGCATTCTTCGAAGACATCCTGATTGCGAACGCAAGCCGGGGGCTGCCAGGGCAGCTTGATACCGCATCGGCCCTTGAACCCGTAACAGGTTAAAGTGGGCAACAGAAGGACACCCGACAAGGACGATTACCATGCAAGTACGCACGCTCACCCCTGACGACCTCCCCCAAGCCTGCGCCTTGTGCATGGATGCCTTCATGCAGGCAGTCGCGCCCACACTGTCGGCGCAAGGTATCGAGACCTTTACCCAGGTGTCAGCACCCCAGGCGTTTGCCGAGCGCATGCAGGGTGACAACCTCATGCTGGCCTGTTTTGTCGAAGGCGCTATCGCGGGGCTGATCGAGCTCAAGGAAGGCCGTCACATTGCGATGCTGTTCATTGCACCAGGCCTGCAACGCCAGGGCATAGGCAAGCGTTTGATGAACGCCGCACTGGAGCATGCCAGCGCCGAGGTGGTGACGGTAAAGGCATCATTGTCTTCTGTACCCGCCTACCAACGCTACGGCTTCACCCTGGCAGGCGACGTGGGTGAGTTTGCCGGGCTGGTGTATCAGCCGATGGAAAAGCGCCTGCCGACCCAGCCAGCGTAGGAGCAACCTGGGGTCGCGACAGGGCCGCAAAGCGGCCCTGGCAATACTCTGTCTCAGCGCGTTGCTGGCAGAAATCCGCTCGCGAGGCATCCGCCGACCCCGAACCAACCAAGGGTGTGGCGGCTTGTCAACCCGCCATCAACCGTTGCCGCTTCAGGCGCCGAGTGAACACAGCACGCTTTGCAGTTTGTCTCGGGTGGTATTCGTGCACGTCTGCATGGGCTCGCGCAGCTCGTCTGCAATCAGGCTTTGCAGCTGCAATGCCGCCTTGACCACGGCCGGGTTGGGCTCGGCAAAGGCCACTTTGATCCAGGGCAGCAACTGGTAGAACGTACCACGCGCGGCAGCCCAATCACCGCTGTCAACCTGCCGCACCATGCGTACGTACAGGTCGGCGCGCACATGTGCGGAGGCTGAAATGGCCCCTGCCCCACCCAGGCACAGGTTGTTGAAGATCTGCAGGTCTTCACCGGCCAGCACCTGGGCGTGGCCGTCCTCGATCAGGGCCATGGTCGTCTCGCTGTCACCGCCGCAGTCTTTCACCGCTGCAATGCGTGGATGGCGCACGATACGGCGCAGGGTTTCACGTTCGATGCGTACGCCTGTGCGGTAGGGAATGTCGTAGACGATCACTGGCACGCTGGCCGCATCGGCCACGGTGGCGAAGAAGGCTTCGATGCCGGCCTGCGAAGGGCGGATATAGCAAGGTGCGGGCACCAGCAGCCCGCCAATGTCACGCTGCTGGATTTCAGCCTGGAAGGCCAGCAACTCACGCAGGTTGTAACCTGACAGGCCCATCACCATCCTGCCAGGCTCAACCCAGGCCAGCACGGCATCCAGCACTGCCAGTTGCTCGGCCTTGGACAACGCCGCTGCCTCACCCGTGGTACCGCACACTACAAAACCGGCCACACCGTCTTCGAGCAGCTTCTTCACCAGCTTTTCCAGGCCTGGGAAGTCGATTTCATTGGCGCGCATTGGCGTGACGAGGGCGATCCAGATACCACGGAAATTCGACATGCAAAAACTCCTGATGTTGACCGAAAGTCAGCGTCAGCAGGGCGAAGAGTGGAAGTGGTGGCAGTGATACCTGGCGCCTTCTGTCTCGTCAGCCCACCTGACGAGACAGCGCGCCTCGGTCAGATGAGCGGCTGTTTCTTGGATTTCTTGGCAACGGCAACGCACGCGCCTGCCTGGGCGATGAAGCCCGAAGCGGAAATGGCGTGGTTGGATGTGGACATGTTGGCAAGCCCGTTGCGTAGGTATGGCTGGATAATGGTGGGGCGGCGTGCCTGGTGTCAACCCTTGGCCCGCATCGCCCCGTGCAGGCGCGCCCCTTGCAACGCAGCGATTGCCGTCACCGCCACTCGCTGGAAGGCTCCAGCGGTGTCACCGGCAGGGCTAGGTTGCCTCGCCACGGTTCGAACAGGTAGCGCAGGTAGAGCATGCCATGGCTAGGCGCATAGTCATCGCTATGCTGCCAGTCGAAGCCGCCGCCCAGTACCCACTGGTCACTTAGGCGCCGTTCGAACAGACCGCGCAGGCGGTAGCCCAACCCGCTGCTGTCGCTGGCTTCGGTCATCGCATCGATGTTGGAGTCGACGCCATAATTCGCCAGTACCTTGCGGTTGATGTGCGCGTCCGGGTACAAGCGGCTACTGCCACTATGAGCCTGAGACCAGCTGACGGAACCTTCCAGCAGCAGCGACCAGTCGTAGTTGCGCCAGGCATAACTGACCGGCACGCCCACCGAACTGTAGCGCTGCGGGCTGTAGTAACCGCCCTGCCCCAGGCTGTAGCCGCCCAGGTCCTTGTCATGGCGCCAGTGCATCAGCGTCACGCCAACACGTACACGCTCGTCGGCCTTTTCCACCACGCGGTGGTAAAAGCCGGCCATGGCCCGGGTCCGCTGGTTGTCGGCCACGTTTTCGCCGTACAGCCAATGGTGCCCCAGGCTGGCCCACACCCCGTTGTCGCCACCTTGGTCCCAGCTCAGGCCGAGCGTGGCGCCATTGGCAGTGACCCCGCCCCAGCGCACGCCCGTCGGGCGGTCGCGTGCGCCGGCGAACGACAGCAATGAATTGCTCATCGGCCGGCGCGAGGCGGTCAGCGACCAGCCAACCTGCCCGAGGTCACCGTTGACCGTTGCGCCGCCCAGCCAGTTGTTGATTGCATAGCCCTGGGTGGTGCCCAGGTCGAACGCCCAGCGGCTGCCCTGCCAACCCAACGCCAACAGGCTGCCGTTTGCAGTCTGCGATCCCCCCGTGCACGCGGGCAGTGTTTTGCCGTCAGCGGTCTGGCCAACAAACTGGCAGCTGCCGAAGTCGGGGGTGTAGCTTCCCTGATCGTTCGGCTCGAACGACCCCGCATCCATGCCAATGCGCTCTACTCGCGCAAACGCGGTGCCCTCCTGCCAAGGGGTGTCGACATGCAACAAGGTCGACTGGGTACTCAGTTCCGAAGTACCGGGCGTACCGTCATCCTCGCGCCAGCCGTAGTCATGCATCAGCGTCACATGGGTATTGCGCTGGCGATACAGGGCATCCACATCACTGCGCAGGCTGCGGGCCAGCCAGTCGTCGCCATCCTGCTCGCGGCTGGCCAGGGTCAATGCACGGTCATCCCGTGGCGCTACGGCAGCACGGTCCAGCAACTGCGCATCGGCCATCGCTGCCGCGTAAAGGTCCAGTGCTCGTTGAGGATCATCCTGCGCTACCAGGCGGGCTGCGTCGCGCCGCAACAACGGATCGGGTCGCGTCTGCTGCGCGGCAATCCGGTCAAGCAGCCTGGCCGCCTGATCGTGTTCACCCAGCGCGGTCCACACCGCCGCCAGGCGCCGCTGGGCGTTGCCGTCATCAGCGGCAAATTGTGGCACCTTCACGCCCAGCATGTGCCGGGCCTGCTGCAGGTTGCCTTCGGCCACGGCGCTTTCCATCACCCCAAGGCGTGCATCAGGGCGCCCAGGCTGCACGACCAGTACACGCTGGTAATAGCTGCGCGCCTTGCCATGTTCACCACGCGCTGCTGCCCAGTCAGCCAACAGCATCAAGTCGTCCGGGCTACCTTCACCACGCGCCAGGCCGGCTTCAAGCAAGGCTGTCGCCTCGGCACTGCGGCCTTGTGCCTGCAACTGCTGCGCAGAGGCCAGGGTCATACGCCGCTGAACACGCTGTTCCAGCGCGTGCATGTCCGCGCTCCAGGTCGCCTGAGGTACCGCCCTCAGACTTTCCAGAGCCAAGGCATCACGGTCGCTGGACTCCAGGAACAGGCCGTTGGCATAGCGCGTTGCCGGATCACGTGGCTGGTGCTGCACCAGCCTGGCAAATGCCGCGTCGGCCTCGCCAGTGCGCCCTTGGTGACGCAGACTGTTGGCCAGCTGATACACCAGCCAAGGCTCATCGGGGGCCAGGGCCGAAGCCTGGCCCAGCACGTGGCTGGCCGTCGACCAGTCCTCGCGCTGCAGGGCTTCGTCCCCTTGCTGGCGCAGCCGCGCAAGTTCCAGGCTGCGTCGCAGGCTGGCGAACTGCGCCTGCTGCCGTGGTGGCAGGCTGTCCAGGTATGCCTGCGCCTTGCCTGGCGACTGCGCCTGGTAAACGCGCATCAAGCCACGCACGGCACTTTCGTTATCCGGCGCCATACGCCGTACCTGCAGGTACTGCCGCTCGGCAGCCGCCACATCGCCCTCGGCCAGCGAGACATCTGCCAGGCCCAGCAACGCGTATTCATCCTTTGGCCGTTGCTGGCGAGCCTGCTGGTAAAGTGCGCGCGCACCGCGCACGTCTTTCACCTCCAGGGCCCGCTCGGCTTTCTTCAGCAGGGCCCAATACTGGCTGGACGACTCCAGGTCCTTCCATTGGCTGATCCAGTAGGTGTCCTGCTCCTTGGCGCTCGCCGCGCGGAACGCCGCATGGGCGTCTTCATGGCGGCCCTGGCGCATCAACGCATAACCCAGGGCCCCATGCAGGCTGGCATCGCCCGGGTACTGGCGCAGTGCGCGGCGCAGCTGCGTTTCCGCTTCGGCATTAAGGCCCTTGTCGAGCAATGCCTTACCCCGTTGACCGGCCTGCCATGCCGGGTCGGCCAGCAGCTTGCGCTGCTGTTGCAAGGTCTCGCTGGCCTGTGCCAGGGGTAACGCTGAAGAAAGGCTTGCCAGGCTGCCGCGCTGGTGGCACTCACGGCTTGCCCGGACAGGTAGTCGAACTCGCGCTGGGCAGCGGCATCCCGTGCACCAGGGTCTCGCGCCAGCTGATCGAGCAGGGCCAAGGCCTCGCGGTCACGCTTTTCGGCGAACAACCAACCAGCCAGGGTCTGGCGCAGCCCGGCGCTGCCCGGGTACTGCTGATCCAACCGCTGCAACTGGCGGATCGCCTCAGGGCGTTGGCCTGGCAGATTGCCGCGCACGCGCCAGTAGTCCAGGGCCAATTCAAGGCTGGGTGGTTCGCCGGCAACCAACTGTTCGTATACCGCCAGCGCCTCTTCATTACGGCCGGTAACTGCCAGCAGACGCGCCTGCTGCAAGCGCCGTGCAGGCGCCGGTTGTTGAAGCTCAAGCAGGCGTGCGGCCTGACGTGCTTGCAGGCTGCCAGGCGCCACGGCACTGATCCGCGCACTCAACTGCTCGGCTTCACTGCTGTTCTTCTCGCGCAATGCCAGGCTCAAGGCCGCCAGCAACACGTCCGGGTTGCGCGGCTCAAGCAACTGCAAACGGCCCAGCGCATCGCGCACCAGGTCGTCACGGTGCAGCGCTTCGCCGCGGCGTACCTGGTCCAGCAGCCATTGGCGCTGTTCATCGATATCCTTGGGTTGCGCATCTGCCTGGCAGGTTATTGCCGCCAGCATCAACACGCCGATCATTCGCTGCATGGCGCGCTCCAGGCCGGCAACAGCCGGCCGTGCGGGTCAAAACGGTAACGGGCCTCGTCGAAGCCCTGGCCGAACAGCGCCAGCACCTGGCTGTAATACGCCTTGGCCTCGACCGGCTGTTCGCGCAAGCGCTGGCGCTGGGCCGCCAAGCCGGCCACGTGCTCTGGCGAGGCAGCAAGCAATGGCAGCAAGGCCGCAGAGAAACCCGCCGGGCCATGGCCGCGGGCTTCACCGCTGCGTGCATCCAGGTGCTCAGGAGGTAGCCCCTGGCGCTGGGTCAATGCCGCCATCGGCGCATAATGGGCCACCAGTTCGCGGCGTTGCGCCGCCCCCTCGGCCAACATGCCGACCCACAGGTACACACGAATGGCGTCATAATCACCGGCATTGCCATGTTTCGTGTCTGCCGCTGGCTTTCCGGCCGGCGTCCACAGCAACCAGTCCGGGGCAAAACCCTTTGGCGACGATGCCAACCACAAACGCCGCGTGTTGGCCGCCAGCTCACCCCACAAGGGGTCCACATCGCTGAAGCGGTCGAGCAGCTGCAGCGGCAGGTAGCTGGGGTTCAGGCGGGTACCCTGGGCGTCTTCGAAGCCGTAGTCACCTGGCAGCAACATCACACCAAGGCCTGGAAGCTTGCGCACGGTCTGCGCGGCGATACGCCACAGCAGGTGCTGGCCCAGTTGCGTGTAGGCCGGCTGGTCCCACAACCGCCCTGCTTCCAGCAGGCTGTAGGCGATCCACAGATCGGCATCGCTGGCGTTGTTGGCGTCCAGCACCTGCCACTGCTGCTGCCCGTCACGGCCCCACAGCCAGGCAGGCAGATGCCGGGCCAGGTCACCCTCGGCGAGGTTGTTGCTGGTCCAACGCAGCAACTGCGCGAAGGTTTGCCGGTCGTTACCTACCAGGGCGAAGAACAGCGCGTAACTCTGCCCTTCCGAGGTGGTGATCAGGCGCTCGTCACTCGGGTCGATGACCCGCCCATCCACACTCACCAGCTCGGCCTTGAACCGCTCCCAGGCAGGCCATGGGCAAACCGACCCGGCATTGGCGAAAACGGGCAGGCCTAAGGCGACCAGCCCTACCAGCATCTGGCGCATCATCACCCCGCCTCACCCAAGCGGCGCTTGCCTGCCCAGCGCAGTGCCCGCCACAACAAGAAGGCGAACAGCACCACGCAAACAGCCGCGATCACCGCCAGCAACACAGGGTGCTCGGACAAGTGGAACCACAGCAGCAGCCACCATGGCAGCGCGCCCACGAAGTAGTGCTCGCCGACGAACTGGCTGCTCACGCCACTGCTGCGTAACAGCGTTACCGAACCCGCCACCGCATCGAGCTTGCCTACATCGCCAAGCATGTCGCGCAGCAATGCGTAATCGCTGTCGCTGTTGGCCAGCAAGGCCACAACACTGCGCTGCTCGTGGAACGGCGACTTCAGCCCGGTGATGGCCGCAATCGGCGCCTGGGCGCTGACCGCCACGCGGCTGCTTGCAGCCACCGGCTCAGTATCGAAACGCTGGCCACCGGGCAACGATGCGCTGCGGCCCTGCAGCAACCAGTCACGCTGGGCGCTGAGCAACAGGCCAAGGTCGGGCGCGTCGCGCAGGGCCTCGGGCAGGCTGCCGATCAGCAGCAAGTCGGCGTCTGCCGCTGCGACCTGTTGCCAGTCGTCGATCAATTGCAGGCCAAGCGCCGGGTAACCGATCTGTCCGGCCAACCCGCCAACTGTGTCGAGCAAAGTGCCGACCTGCATCGCCGTAGGTTTGGCCGGCATGATGACCAGCGTCTCGGACAGGTCGGCCATGCGGCTGAACGGGAAGCCACTGCGGGCGAATGCACGCAGGTCGGGCATGGCGATGTAATGGTGGTAACCAGAAAGGTCGATGGTGGAGTTGTCGTCGATCGCTGCACGCACGTCCACCGGCAGCGAGGTCTGGCAGCGATCGCGCTGGGCGCTGCCCAAGGTGCTGGCAAAGCTGAAGTCGAAGCGCAGGCGGTTGCGGTCGCCAATCTTCAGCGCCGGCACCAGCGAGTTCTCGCTCAATGCAGTGTTGTCACCGGACAGCACTGCCAGGCGCATTTCCTCAAGGGTACCGCCGCGCCGGTCATTGCCCACCAGCGGCATGCTGGTGATGTACTGATCGTTGACGCTGATGCTCAGGCGCGATTCGTCGGTCACCGCTGGCGCCGTATAGCGGTACAGGGTGCGCAGCGGAATACCCTGGTTGCGCCAGACGAACAAGTCGGGCGGCAGGTTCAGTTCCAGTGTCACCGGCCGCGGTTGCAGGCCGCTGACTTGCAGTTGCTCGGGGTAATCCAGCAGTTCGGCAAATCGTACCGGCCGGTCGGTGCGCGTCCAGTTCGGCGCATCGTAGGGCTGACGCGGTTGCAACGCGGTCATCTGCTCCACTTTGACGCGCGCGCCACGGAACAGATTGTTGCCGACCGCCAGCGCCGAGGCGGCCTTGATCAGGTCGTCGTCGTTACGGCCCAGCACCAGCAGCACTTTGCTGAAGCGGTCGTGCGGATGATCGATCACCTGCAGCACGGGGCCGTCGACTGGCGGGAACTGCTGCAGATCGGCGAGGAACGCCGGGCGACGGTCGTTGCTGGCAAACACGATGCTCGGTGCAGGTTTTTCGCCACGGGCCGGCAGGTTGTTGTACAACACAGGGAAGCTGGCCTTGCGCCAACCGGCCTGGCTGCCGAAGTAGGATGCCAGGATTGCCGCCGCACGCTGCTCGCCCAG
Organism: Pseudomonas sp. TYF_14; assembly: GCF_043105275.1. Lineage (NCBI taxonomy): Bacteria > Pseudomonadati > Pseudomonadota > Gammaproteobacteria > Pseudomonadales > Pseudomonadaceae > Pseudomonas > Pseudomonas sp. TYF_14. The sequence goes on along the minus strand of NZ_JBICLK010000034.1, from coordinate 25,366 downwards.
GCTCGGCACGCCGCTGAACACCACCGGCAGCACTACCTTGCCGGTGTCGCGGGTATCGAAGAACGGCAACGGGAAATGCGCCAGGTCGTTTTCCAGCACCAGCGCCTGCTCGTGCAACTGTACCTGGCTCTTGCGGTTGAGGTTAAGCCACAGGCCGCTGTGGGCCGGGTCTTCGCAGACATCGGTATAGTGCCCGACAAACTCCAGACGTACCCGGTTGAAGTCGCCAAGCAGTTTCGGGTCCAACGGCAGCTGGCGACGTACACGCTGGCCCAACTGCTCCTTTTCCACCGGAACTACGCCCATCAGCTCGTCGTTGAGGTAGACGCGCAAGTGCGACAGGTTCGGCAGCAAGGCTGGCGAAGGCGTGTAGTCCAGTTGCAAGCTGGCATCGGTGGCCAGGCGATCGCGACGCAGGCCAAACTCGATATGCTCACTGTTGCGTACCCCCAGCAGCAGGCTGTCGGACGCATGCCCAAGCTGCTCGAAGGTTTTCGCAACCTGCCAGTTTGGTACCGTGGGTGTGGGTACCGCAGGCTCGGCAAGCGGAGCTACGGAAGCAGCAGCGGCGCTCTGCGACAAGGCGGTAAACAGCGCCATCGCCAGGCCCCAGGTACGCGCGGGATAACCAGTCATCATGCGTCTCGATCAACAGGGTTCATGGAAGGGATTGCCTGCGGTGTGCGGGGCCAGTAGCTGGCCAGCCACGACGCCAGCGAACGCAACGGGCGCAACCACGCCCGCAGCCATGGCGGCATGTGCTCGACCAGGCGCACGTAACCGACGCCACCCAGCTTCAACACATCGATCAGGCTGCGCAGCGGGCGCTCGACCTCGTGCTGCTCGTTCCAGCCAAGCCAGGCATCGGCGCGGGCAAAGGTGCAGTGGACCAGGTCGATACGCTGCTGCAGGGCGAGGTCGCGGAACACCAGGCCCACGTGTTGCCCGACGGTACGGGTGACGCACGCCTGGAAGGCGAACTCGCGCTGGCCGCGGTTGAGCAGCAGGCGTACCTGCTCCCCCGGTTTCAGCTCCAGACCGGGCTGTACCTGCAGGCCGATACCGCCGTCGGAGTAGTCGACCAGGGTGCAGGGGTAGGCATGACCGCTGGCAAGCATCAGCCCCGCCGGCAAGCGCATCTGCACCCGATGGGCGCGGCGCACCTGGCGCACTTCGGCGGCCACCGCAACTGCGGCACCGATAATCAGCAGGTTGTAGATCACCCACAGCGAGCTGACGATCACCGTGCCGATTTCTGCCGTCGGGCCGGTGACCAGGCGCCACACCGCAAAGCCCAGACCCACCACGTTGAGCGCCGCCAGCCACAGGTAAGGTTGGGCGATTCGCCAGTCGAACTGTTCCTGCTCCATCAAGCCGCCCTTGGCGGTGACGTTGAACGTGCCTTTTTTCGGCGCGAACAGCGCCACCGTGGTTGGGCGGGCGATGTACCAGGCCAGTACGGTCTCGTAGACCTCGCCCCAGAAGGTTTGTCGGTACCTGCCCTGCATGCGCGAGTTGGTCAGGCTGGCGTGGATCATGTGTGGCAGCACGTACAGCAGAATCATCAATGCCGGTGCGTAGATGATGTAGGCATGCAGCAACAGGAACGCCAGTGGCGCCGTCAGGAACACCAGCCGCGGCAGGCCGGCCAGAAAGTGCAGCATCGCGTTGGCGTAGCACACCCGCTGGAACAGGCTAAGGCCACGCCCGAACAGCGGGTTGTCGGTGCGGAAGATCTGCACCATCCCACGGGCCCAGCGAATGCGCTGGCCGATGTGCGCCGACAGGCTTTCAGTGGCCAGGCCCGCAGCCTGCGGAATGCTCAGGTAGGCTGATGTCCACCCTTGACGATGCAGGCGCAGGGCGGTGTGGGCATCCTCGGTCACGGTCTCGACGGCAAAACCACCGATGCTCTCCAGCGCGGTGCGGCGCAGCACGGCACACGAGCCGCAGAAAAACGCCGCGTTCCACATATCGTTGCCGTCCTGGATCAGGCCGTAGAACAGCTCCCCTTCGTTGGGGCGGCGGCGGAACGAACCGAGGTTGCGCTCGAACGGGTCAGGCGAGAAGAAATGGTGCGGTGTCTGCACCAGCGCCAGTTTAGCGTCCTTGAGGAACCAGCCCACGGTCAGTTGCAGGAAGGAGCGCACCGGCACATGGTCGCAGTCGAAGATGGCGATCAACTCGCTGTCGGTGACGCCCAGCGCATGATTGAGGTTACCGGCCTTGGCATGCTTGCTGTCGGGCCGCACGATATACCCTACCCCGACTTCGTCGGCAAAGGCACGAAACGCGTCGCGGCGGCCATCATCGAGAATGTAGATGCGCAGGCACTCGCGTGGCCAGTCCAGGCCCAGCGCGGCCATTACCGTGGTGCGCACCACTGACAGGTCTTCGTTGTAGGTGGGGATCAGCAAATCGACGGTTGGCCAGTGCCTGGTGTTGGCCGGGAGGTTTGCCGGCTTGCGCTGCAATGGCCAGCTGGTCTGGATGTAACCCAGGATCAGCACGAACCACGAATAGGTTTCTGCCGCCAACAGGATCACCCCGAATACCAAGTCGGTGGTGTCGTTCCAGTTCAGGGTCGAGGTGTAGCGCCACCACAGATAGCGGCACGAGATAATGGTCGACAGCACGATCAGCATCAAAGTCGGGAAACGCCCCGGCATGTGTCGCACCAGCAAGGCGATGACCAGCAGCAGGCAGATGAACATCAGCTGCGCCAGGTAGCCGAACGGTTCGGTCACGCACAGCAGGGCGAGGCTGAGGGCGAATACCGTCAGCACGCTATAGAACGCCCGCCGGGCAAACACGCTCAGGCCGCGCAGGCGTGCCGAGGCCTGGTGTTTGAAAGCACTGGCGCGGTAGCGCGCGGGTACCTGTTGCAATGCATCGATCAGCAGGCCGCGGTAGTGGCGCGCCACCCCGCCTGCCGCCCGCAGGTGCATGCGCACCGCGCCCAATGCGCGGCGGCCAGGCCTTGCTGTACGCACCTGCGGTTGGCGCCGCAGCAACAACCACAGGCTCTGGATCAACAGACGCAGCGGGTCACCCAGGGTCGGGCGCTTGCCCGCCAGCTGCGGGTACAGGCGTTGGCGCTCGGCCAGCAGCGCCTGCCAGGCGGGTGATTCCAGGCGCAGGAACAGGAAGGCCAGCCACACGCCGAGGGTGAACAGCCACGCGACCGGCAGACGCGCACCACGGACAGTGAACCAGGTATAGGCCGACAGAGGGTTCAGGGTCACGGCTGGCGCCTCGTCAGACAGCGCACCGCCAGGCTTTGCACATCCCGGCAGGCCAGGCTCTGCGGTGCGTAAAGACCCAGGGGAGCCTTGTACGCCAGCGCTTCGAGGAAGGCTTCGTCGCGATGGACCACCTGGATCGGCAAGCGATCACGAAACAAGTCACGCCACACCATCAACAGGTCGCTCTGCAAGCGGCTGGCCGGGTCATAGCGGTTGACCAGCAGCATGTCGAAGTGCTCGAGCGGACGTCGCCCGAGCAGCAGGTGGCTGGCCATTTCGGCTTCTGCCACCAGTACCCGTACATCAGTCTCGATGCCATTGCCGGTGGTATCGCCCGGCAATTGCGGCAGGTCGTACAACAGCCAGTCGAAATGCTCGGCCAGCTCGACCTGGCGAGCGGGCCATGACTGCGCATCGGGCACACGGTGCTGCGCACCGCCAGGCAGGTTGCCGTACGGCAGCAGGCACAGGCCATCGAGCACCTCGTACACGGCATCGCTGAACGGCCGCCCTTCCCGCTCGGCCAGCGCCCAGCCCTCGGACGTATCCAGCGGCAGGTTGAAGTGCAGCCCGAGCAAGTTGCTGGGGCACAGGTCAATCAGCAGCACCCGTTCGCCCACGCCCTGCAGCGCGTAGCCCAATGCAGCCAGCAAGGCGCTGCGCCCCAGGCCTCCGCGTACCCCATGCAAAGCCAGGCTGGTCATGGCGCGACCCTCTCGCGCCGGGTGACAGCCGCGTACAGCGCATCGTCGCTGCTGGCCCTGCAGCTTTCACCCAGCAATGGCCAGCGCTGCAGGGCCTGCTGAACGCCCACCAGCATCGAGATGTCCTGGTAGTTCAGCTCAGGCATGTCCAGGTGCTGGCGCAACTGGGCAATATCGTCGCTACGGTCGGACGGGTCTGCCTTGCCAGTGATCATGGGCGCTCCTTGGGGATCGGCTGCCAGTCAGGCTGGCCTTGCAGGCGCATGTAGGCGCGCCCCTGGTAATTCAGCACCTGTGCGCCAGAGGTTTCGGCAACCTGCTCGGTGGTTGGCAGGTCGGTCAGCAGGCCGGGCACATCCAGCACCTGCTGCTGGCCGAGGCCCGCATACACACGCGAGATCAGCTCGGACAGCGCCAGGTAGCTGGTGGCAGCAGTGACCCGCAGCGGCTCGTTGCGGGCAGGCTGGCCCATGCCGATGAACTTCAGGCCGACCGGCACATGGGTAATCGACGGCGTGGGAATTTCGCGCATGCCCGACAACTGCATGCGATCACCATGCAACGCGGCCCCATGCTCAGGGACAATGGCCACCACTACGCGGCGGCCACTGCCCTCCAGTTCGTCAAGGAAGGTGCCAAGTTCGCCAAACAGGCGATTGGCGCGGGTGGCATAGTCGGCCACGCGGGTACCGCCGTCGGCGGTGACGATACGGTTGCCGTCATGCAGGCTGATGCTGTTGTAGAACAGTGACACATGTTCGTCCGGGGTGCCTTTGCGTTGCCCCCACCAACGGCGCAAGACATCCAGGTCACTGGCAATCGGCGAGCCGTCGAAGCCCACCAGTGCCCGTGGGAAGTCGGTATTGCGCATGCCCGGTTGCGGCATGCGCTGCTGGGTAATGTCGCCGATGAAGTTGTCGAACCGGCCGCTGTGGTTGAGCAAGGTGTTGCTCTGGAAACCCAGCCGGGCCAGGTTCTGGAACAACAGGCACTGCTCCGGGGCCGGTTGGTACAGGCCAGCGTGCGACGACTGCCCACAGCTGGCACGCAGCACACGGATTGCGGCCGGGCCGCTGTAGGAGGTCGCCGAGTTGAACTGGTCGAAGATCACGTCCATGCGCGACAACAGTGGGTTGTCCCGCAGCCCCACGGCGGACAGGTCATCCCAGGCCAGCGAGCAGATGTTGATTACCAGCAGGTCGAACGGTTGCTCATCGGCACTCACGGCAGGGAACGCCGTCACCCGCTCGCGCTCACTGGCGAAGAAGCGCTCAAGCCAGCTGTCGAGCGTGGCATTGTCGGCTGCTGCAGTGGCAGGCGCGGGTTCGGCTGCGGTACGCGCCGCCACGCCGGGCGCCTGGCCTGCAACCAGCGACGGCAAGCCGCCGACCGACAGCCATGCCAACCCCAGCAGGCTCAGGGTGCTCAGGCGCAGCCAATGGCGTAGGTACAGGTAACCCACCAGCAACATTGCCAGCGCCCCCAGCAGGTTCCAGTTGATGAAGCGGCCCAGCAGCTCGAGCAGATAGTCCCACGAGAAGTCCAGCACCCCCGGCTGCGCCAGCAGGCGGCTGAAGGGTGGCAGCCAGGTGTCCTGGTAGAAAAGCGCGATACCGATTGGCACCGCCAGCAGTTGCCGGGCAATACGCAGCCACTTGCCCGGCAAAGGGACAAGCAGAAACGCAGCGAACAACAGGTTCGGCAGCGCCTGGAAGTCGAGCATGCCCAGCGCGACCAGCAGAAACTTTGCAAAAAAATAGAGGTTCCACCCTCCCAGTCCAGGCCAGCGGGCCAGTACCGGGAGGGTGATGGTGGTATTAGTCATTCTGGGGTTCCTGGCGTGCAGCGCGGCGGCGTACGCCCAGCGGTTTCAGGTAACGGGGGGGAAGGCGACGGCGCAACACGCCACGTAATGCCGAACACAGGCGCACTAGCAACAAGGCCAGGCCCAGCGTGACGAGTGCGGTAATGCCGACCACCTGCAGCAGTTGCACGAAGTTCATGCGCCACCCCGCTTGGCCAGGCCAACCTTGCGCGGTGCCAGCGCCGACCATGCCTGTGCAGGCAGTTGCGCCGCCGTGTCGCTGCGGGGTGGCTGCGGTAGGTTGCTGTCGAGGAAGGCCGGAGTGGCCAGGCTGTCGACGCCGGCAAGTACCTCCTGGCTGATGAACAGCTCTTTCCATGACAGCTGGAAGATGTGGTCAAGCGCTTGCTCGACCCCTTCGGAGCGGCAGGCGAACAGGAACAGGAACAGCACTTCGCCAACCACGCAGGCAATGTCGCCATCACGGCGGAATACCGTACGCGAGCAAGCCTGCAGCGGGGTCAGGCCAGGCGCCGGACGCAACACCAGCAACTGGTGGACGATTTCGCCGTTGCGCACCCCGTGCCACATGCTTTGCACGGCATCGGCGAACGCCCGTGGCGCTACCAACCCGCAGATGGCCAGCGGCCGCAGGCGTGCCAGCAAGGCGTCGAAGTCGGTTGGCAGGTGTCGACGCCAGACGTAACCCTGGATGCTCTCTACCATGGTCAGGAAGCGTGACAAGCTGGCACCGAACGGCACGATCTGGCTGGCACCACAAGCCAGCAGCAACTGTTCGTCTTGATAACGCAGGGTCGACGCCATTTCGCGCACGACCAGCTTCAAGGCGTTGCCACGCGACTGCCGCAGGTGGTGCAGCTGGCGCGCCAGGCTATCCAGACGCTGCCCACCGTCCATGGCAAAGATCACCGTGGCAGACACCGCACGGCTGGCTTTGCCCCCCAGTTCCTCAAAGCTTTCGCAGACCTGCCAGTGTTCGGAGAAGGCTGGCGCGCCTTCCAGTACCGGGCGCTGGGCCAGGCACAGCAACTCGTCACCACCGGTGTCGCTGGGTGCCTGAGGCGCGGCAGCAACGGCAAAGCCCGCGCTCAGCCGAGTCAGCTCCATGTCCCGGGTGGCGGTTTTGCCAAGCGGGTTGCTCCAGAAATGCTGCAGGTAGCGCACCCCACCTTTGCCGCGGTACACCTGCCCCAGGCCATCGAGGCACTGGTTGAAAACGCGCAGGCGCTCGACCAAGGCAGTGCTCTGCCCCCCACTGACGACCAGCAGCAACGCCGCTTCAGCCAACAATGCCTGGCGCAGCGCATTGCACCAGTGCTCGACTTCGGTATCCGCCCAGGCGTGTGCCGGTGCCAGCAGCACCAGCACACGCCCACGGGCATCAAGACGAGGCAGGTCTTCAACCAGATAACGGGTGGCTTGCGAGTTGGCCTCATACAGTGCCAGCTCGGCCGGACCGCGCGTCGCGTCGAGCGCACCCAGCACGTCATCCATGGCTTGCGCATCGGCGATCAGGGCTGCCCTGGCATTATCGGGCATGCCTTCGACTACCTGGCGGCATAGCAAGGAGGCGTCTTCGGCGGCGTCACAGGCTAACCAGTACAGTCCTTGTTGATGAAGCTGGCTGCTCTCGACGCTCAGGCCGGAAATCGCCAACAACTGCATTCCATTAGTCAAAACACTGGCTCTGCAAAAGGTAAATTGAAACGGTTTGAAGGCGGAATGTGTCACATCCTCTGCTGACGCTTTATAACTCATGTCAAAAAAACGACAAAAATGATGCGCAACACAAAGTTGCGTCAATTATACAGCATCAAGGCAGAATGAAATCAATCTGAAATGTAATGAGTTGCAAAGGTTTGTTAACAAACACCCCAAGGCCGACCTTTTCCGGGTTAAAAACAACAGTCGGCAAAGGCAAGCCGGCAGGGCATTGGCCAAGCAAGAACCGTTTTCCGGAGACAAGCATGCTGCGTATCTTTGAACGTCGGCTCGACCCCTTCCCACCCGACGAGGTACCACCGCCGCCCGTTGGCCTGTTGCGCTTCATGTGGGCTTGTACCCGCGGCGCCCGTGGCTACATCCTGGCGCTGGCGCTGCTCAGTGCCGGGGTGTCGATATACGAAGCCTGGCTATTCGCGTTCCTGGGCCAGGTGGTCGACCTGCTCGCGTCCTGGCAGGCAGGCGGTACTGTTGGCCCCGAGGAAAGCCGTGTGCTGTGGGGGATCGGCATCGTCCTGGTGGTCAGCATCGGGCTGGTGGCGCTGCGCACCATGGTTCAGCACCAGGTGCTGGCGATCAACCTGCCGCTGCGGCTGCGTTGGGATTTTCACCGCCTGATGTTGCGCCAGAGCTTGTCGTTCTTTTCTGACGAGTTTTCTGGCCGGGTCACTACCAAGGTGATGCAGACGGCGCTGGCAGTACGCGATGTGCTGTTTACACTCATCGAAATCCTGCCTGGGATTGGCGTGTATTTCATCGCGATCATTGCCCTGGCCGGCGGCTTTGCCCTGAAACTGATGCTGCCCTTCATTGCCTGGGTCGTGCTGTTCGGCTTGGCCATGCTGTATTTCGTCCCCCGGCTGGGCAAGGTCGGGCAGGAGCAGGCCAATGCCCGGTCGTCGATGACCGGGCGGGTTTCTGACGCTTACACCAACATCACCACGGTAAAACTGTTTTCGCACTCCAACCGCGAAGCGCACTTTGCGCGCGCAGCCATGGAAGATTTCAAGCATACCGGTTTTCGCCAGATGCGCCTGGTGAGCCAGTTCGAAATCGTCAACCAGGCGTTGGTGGTAGGCTTGATCTTTGGTGCCGGTGGCTACGCACTGTGGCTGTGGCACCAGGGCCAGGTCGGCACCGGGGCCGTGGCGGCGATTACCGCCATGGCCTTGCGCGTCAACGGTATGTCGCACTGGATCATGTGGGAAATTACCTCGCTGTTCGAAAACATCGGCACCGTGCAGGACGGTATGGCCACCCTCACCCGCGGCCCCAAGGTGCAGGATGTGCCGGGTGCTGCAGAGCTGGTAACCACGGGTGGCGCGGTGAGTTTCGACAAGGTCAGCTTCAACTACAACGGCGAGCGCCAGGTGCTCAATGAGCTGACGCTGCACATTCGTCCGGGCGAAAAAGTCGGCCTGGTCGGCCGCTCCGGCGCCGGCAAGTCCACCTTGATCAACCTGCTGCTGCGCTTCTACGACGTGGACAAGGGGGAAATACGCATCGACGGGCAGAACGTCGCCAAGGTCACGCAAGACAGCCTGCGCAGCGCCATCGGCATGGTCACTCAGGACACCTCGCTGTTGCACCGTTCGATTCGCGACAATATTGCCTATGGCCGCCCCGATGCTACCGAAGCACAGATCCGTGCCGCTGCGGCCAGTGCCCAGGCCGATGGTTTCATCAGCCAGCTCAGCGACCGCCAGGGCAACAGCGGTTACGACACCCTGGTGGGTGAACGCGGCATCAAGCTGTCTGGCGGCCAACGCCAGCGCATTGCAATTGCCCGGGTGATGCTGAAGAACGCACCGATCCTGCTGCTTGACGAAGCCACCAGCGCGCTGGACTCGGAGGTGGAGGTGGCCATTCAGGAGAGCCTGGATGAAATGATGCAAGGCAAGACCGTTATTGCCATCGCCCACCGGTTGTCGACGATCGCCGCCATGGACCGGCTGATCGTGATGGATGAAGGGCGCATCATCGAGCAAGGCACCCATGCCGAACTGTTGGCGAAAAAGGGTACCTATGCACGGTTGTGGCAGCATCAGAGTGGCGGGTTCCTGGGTGAGGATCAGGGCGTGGCCGAGGCTGTGGAGTAAGCAGAGGCCGGGGGCAGCCAGGGCATACCCAGGCTTCGAAAGCCTGCACAGTCAATGCACTGCGCCCCTGACGAGGTTCATAGTCGCTGCCCATCCGGTAGCACCGCCTGCACCACACTGGCTGGCTGTTGCAACAAGCCTCGGGGCAAGCGGAAGCCTTTGAAAGGTTGCTGGGTAATGGGATTGAAGGCTTTTTCAGCGTTAAGCCGATAGCGCATCACGCCATCTCCGGTCCTGAAGCTCAGGTCCACGCTGGTCGCCGTCCGGCCATTGAGCGCACCGCGGCTGAGCAAGCGGAACATCGACCACGGGCCACGGTACTCCAGGCTGCTGCTGTTGCCATTTTGCCTTAGCAAGGTGAGATTGCTACGGACCTGCTGCCCCAAGGTATTGGGCCAGACAATACCCGTGATATGGCTTGGCCCATGGGTGTAGGCAATCAACTGGCCATCCAGGTCCAGCAGGCTGGTACGCTGGTTCGCACTGAGCCCCAAGGGCTCGATGCTGAACTGCACACTTAGCTTGCCACGCTGATCGAAGAAGGTTTCGCGGATGCGCTCCGCCAGCTCGAGCTGCTCGATCACGTCGGCACGAATCAGGGATTGCCCGTGCTGAGCGGACTGCAAGGCCTCAAGGTTGTCCTTCAGGAAAACCTTGAGATACCGATCATTAAACTGCTGCAGGCGCCCTTTCGGCCCGAAGAACGCCTCGAAGTCATCCAAAGAAGCATCGGGTGCCTTCACCACAAAGGGGTAGCGGCCTGCCAGGCGTTGCTGGAAAAAACTGTACACGTCAGCATCCCAACGTCGCTCCAGTTCGCGCAGTGCTTCAACGTTCAGCACCTGGGCAGTCTGGTCGGCGAGCTTTCTGACCTGGTGGCTGATAGGCTCCGGTAAACCTGTGGCAATACGTTGCAGGGTGCCGATCGGGTCCTGACCTGTCATCGCAAAGCGCTGATGCACGGCTTGCAACGCGGCCTTGCCGCGGTCCGGGCTGCCTTGTACGGCCTTGGCGTAGTCCAGCACGGCCGCAACAGCGCCAAGGGTTTCATCGTAGTAGCTCGGCTTTTCTCCTGTCGCCTGCAGCATGGCGCCCAGGCCTGCAAACGCCCGCTGGATGGCCAACGCTTGCTGTTGCTCGGGTTTTCCGGTTGCTACGCGCAGCGTACTCAGCTCACCCGATGCTTCAACAGCTGCTGGAGGCGCAAGCGAGGTGTTATCCCTGACCGTATCCAGCAGCCGTTGCAACGGTGCTGCGGGGCCGGTCAACTGCTCCAGGATCGCGACACCATGGTCCAGATCACGGAAGTCAGCCACCGTAAAAGCGGTCAGGGCGCGCCGCCAGCTGTCAATGTAATCGGCGCTGTAGAGGTTATACAGCCGCTCGGTCAGCGCATCGCGGTCGACGTCCGAATAGTCGAGTTGACTGCGCTCCCCCAATGCCCATTGATCAACCATCGCCATTTCAGCGAAACGTTGGCTGTGCGGCTCGAAGTATTCCCTGAAGCCTTTGGCGGTGAGCATGGCGGCCAGCCGTACATCCTCATCCCCTTGCCTGGCCCCGGAAGACGGCTGGTACACCACATCGAACGCAGGCCCTACCTGGTGGCGCAGGTCCAGCCCGGCGTGCAACTGCTGGTACGATTGTTGTTTCAGCCCTGCGTAGACCCGCTGTGGCAACGGCAATTTGCGCAACGCCTGCTGCACTTCGCTGACCCGCTGGCGGTACTGCGGCAAATCGGTATCGGCATAGGCCAAGGCGTATTTCAGGTGCTGCATGAGGTCACGCTGCAACTGCCCCTGGCCAGGAAAGGCCCGTTGCCACTGACGGGCCATCCAGTCCTCGACCCATTCGGGCCGGCGGCTGTTGCGGTCCTCGATCATCCGGTAAACCCTGAGCGCGGCCATTTGTTGCTCGCTGCCAGGTGGTGCTGCGTTCATGGCATCGATCACACCACTGGCCAAGGCCGGCAAGAAACGTTTAGACAACAAGCTGAGGTACGCCTCATCAACCAAGGGACCAATGTTGCGCCCTTGATACAAGCCAAAATCGGCAACCACCGGCCAGGCCGCACGATAGTCGCCAAACACCGCGACCGCATCGCGAATCTGGTCCAGTGGCGCCAGCAGGTTGCGCCCGGTCGGATCAAGACGCATATCGACTTCGTGACCGCTGTACTCCTGGCTTTTGGCGAGCACACTGGCAGCCTTGGCGCCATTGATGTCGGCGTAACGCTGCCAGCTGGCAACGGCGATACTGAACGCCAGGATGCCTACACCAGAGCCCACCCACAGCAAGTGGCGCTTGCTGCGCGCAACCCGAACATTGTCACCCGCCAGCCCGGCTTCCTGATAGATAACCCGCCTGAATGCTTGCTGGATGAAATAGACCAACGCCTTCCCCTGTGCCTTACCTTCACGCAGGGGCAGCTTCGTCGTGTAGGGCTGAGCCGCTTCTCGGACAAAGGCATTGCGCATGTCGCCTTGCTGTACCACTGACGACCAGTACACACCACGTACCAAGGGTGGCGTGGTGAACCGGTCACTCGCCAAGGTTTCGCGCAGGAATGCCTGCAGTATGGGGCGCAACCCGATCAACTGTGCATGCAGTGAGAACAGGCGCCCGCACGGCGCTGTCTTGCCCAGTACATCCAGCCGGTCGATGACCTGCTCCTGCAATTGGGTGAGAAGCCGCCCGTAGTGCTCGTCATACTCATCCAGCCAGGCGTCGAACGCGTCAACCGCATCCAGCTTGAAGGTGAACCCCAACAGGCTTTCACGCTTGGCGGCCGGAAGCTGGCTGTAGAACTGGTCGAAGCCGTCCAGCAGATCGAACTTGGTCAGTACCACGTACAGCGGCAGGCGCGCCCCCAACTGACTGCTCACTTCGTAAAGGCGTGTGCGCAACCCATGGGCCAGCGTGACGCGCTGCTCGGGCTTGCCATGCAGCAGCGCCGGCAGGTCGACCACCAGCAACACACCATTGAGCGCCCGCTGGCTTCGCTTACGCTGCAGCCAGCCCAACAGGTGCTCCCACAACCGGGCCTGGATGCCGGGCGGAGCGGAGGCTTCGGAGGGGGCGTTGGCCGCCGAGCCCGCCGGCGGTTTTTGACTGATGAAAACACCGGGCGGGTCGATGATCACGGCATCGTCGCTGACCCACCAGCCTACCGGGTAGGCCATTGCTTGAGTCTGTCGGCCCCGTGCCTGGGCCTGGTCGATACGCGTCAAGGTAAAGCGCTGATCGGTGCGGTCGATGAAGCTGCTTTTACCGGACTGTTCGTCGCCCAACACCAGGTACCAGGGCAGCCGGTACAACGCGCGTCGCCCACCGGCATTGTCGAGGTACCGCTCAAGCCCCTGGCTCAAGGCCCGCTCTTGCGCCTGCACGAACGGTAGCGCGACATCCTGTTCGGCGGCCAGTGCCTGGCGGCGCTCCGCTTGCAGGCGGCGAAAGCGCGTGCGCAGCACCCCAAGCCAGCACAGAAGCGGCACCAGCACTAGCACCAGGCTTGCCACGCTGCGATGAGCCACACTTGCCAGCGGCTGCTGCTCACGCCACGTCCATTGCGGGCCAAGCCACCAGATGGCGACCAGCATCAGCAAGGCGCCAAGCCCGAGCAGCAGCGGCAGCGCCAGGCCAATGCGCGTTACCCACGGCCAGCCCCAACGTTTGAGTTGCGTCCATATTTGATTCATCGAGGCTCCTGATCCTTGTCTTGAACTGCCAACACTGGGGATGCCGCGTACTGCTGAAGCCGCTCAAACACCTCGGGCTCCCACGCACTGGCGGTGGTTTGCTGCATGGTTCGGGCAACGTTGGCGCACAGGTCCTGGGCCAGCCAGGACACACCCCGCGCGGCCAGCAGATCAGCTGCAATCACGGTGGTGTGGCAGCGCTCACGGGGAGCACGAACGCCGGCTTGCAGCCCTTGCAGCCGAAGGAGCAGCGGCTCTATGCCACCGGTTTCCAGCTGGCTGACAAGCTCCTCGCGCAGGCCGCTGAACTCCTGGGGGGTTGCACCTTGGCCAGACGGTCCTTGGGTGCCCTTGAGCCAGGCCAGGCACTGGTCGTCGACAAATACCATGCCGTCGCTGAAGCACAGCTGCTGCAGCGAGGGCATGCGCTGTACAAACCGGGCGGTGGCACAACGGATGGCTTCGGCCACCTCGCACATCGCCAGCTGTGTGGCGACGGTCGCAGCCAGAAAGCTGCCACGAATCCAGAAGGGGCAAGCCGTCAGGCTCTTTTCAATACGCTGCAGCAAGGCGGGGTCAACCGCCTTACTGGCAATGGCCTCTTCATAGACCCGCGTGATATCCAGCGGCACCGCCATCAATTCCGTACGGTTGCCCTGCCTGACTTGGGGAGCAACCTGAATGTGCGCCCACAAACCGAAACGCCGTAACTGGTAGCCGGTAGCGTCGTAAGGGTCCTGCTGGTTGATGAGCTCGGCCATGGACAGCACGGCCCGGCGTGTCTCACGCTCATTGCCCATCGACATGCGTGACACGGGTGTGGCGATGACATCGGCCAACGGTGCAGGCTTCTCGGTTGCAGCCGGCGCTTTGGGCACAGCAGCCTCGCCAACACCGTTGGCAAGTTCCGAGTACTTGCCTAGCAGGCGCTCAAGTTCGCCCAGTGCTGCCGTGTCCAGCTGCACTGTTTCCTGTTGTTGCAGGCGTTTCAAGGCAGCCTGCGCTGCCGCTGCGTGGGTCGGGGTGTAGGTAAAACGATCAAGACGCGGGAGCGCCTCGGCCAAGCGATCGATCACCAGGGCAACCAGCTTGCGCTTGCCCAGGAAGCCTTTCGGTCCCGGCTTGGGATGAGCGGCTTCCCAATAGCACTCGAGCATGCCGGCCAGCAACGCCAAGGTGCATCCCCACTGCTCCCAGCAGCCGCTACGCAACCATGCGGCACTCAGGTGCGCAACGATTCGCAAGTGCTTGCATTGCTGGCTCAGGTACTGACGGGATGCGTCTTCGATGTAGACCCAGTCGATCGAGGCTTCCTGCAGCCCACCCAGCTTGACCATCTCCTGATCAATGGCCTGATAGGTTTCGTCCTCGACATCGAACAGGCCAGCCGGAACTGCCGGATCAATCGGCGCGAGCAACCGAGTGACCTCTTCCCTGGATACCTGCGCTACCACCGACATGTGCTTCGCGCCCGGCTGATCAAGGGGTCCAGGCCTTGCGCATCGAAGGTCAGCCCGTCGACCTCGCCGTGATCACTCACAACCTCGATACGCTGGGCCCCGATCAGCTTCCTGATCTGCTCGATGGCGGGCAGACCACGCCCGGCATCGAGCACCTGGCCGTTCTCCATCACTTGCCAGGGCGTCTCACGGGTAGACCAGCCCTCCCCACTCAGGCGTACCTTGACCCAGCTCGCTTCGATCGGACGCCTGGCAATCAGCTGCAGCCGGGAGATGGCCTGTATGCAACTGATTGCCATGTAGGCACGTTCATCACCCGATGCGATGGCGGGCGCCGAAATCACAAGCGCTGGTGCGCCTGCCCCGTCCTGAGGCTGGCTCCCGATGCGAAACGTCAGGTCATCCGGTGCCCGTTCAGCTTCATTTGCCATCACACGCAACACCGTGGGGGCCTGCTGCTCCGGTGCAGACCACTGCCGTTTTGGCGTGTACGCCGGGGTGCCAGCAGCCTGATCGAAACAGGCCAGTCGCTCGACGTTGGAAACAATCCGGGGACAGTCCCGCGTGGAGCCTGCCAGCACCGGCTGCAGACAAAACAGCAACGAGAGACCGGCGCCATATGCACAGCGGTTAATCATCCTGAATTTACTCTCTGAATAGTACAAATGGCCTATATGGCGCAAAGAACTTTCCTACAAATAGATAGCAATGCCCATGCACCCGCGCGACCAATTAAAACAAATCCAGCAGAAGCCTATTACACAGTACCGAATGCACACAAACAAATATTTCTTTACATCTTAATGCTCGACCAAAGATCACTCTTGCGTGCATGGTTTTTATAGAAATTGGACAAATAATCCAACCCACTGAACATATGTAGGAATCTTCCTACAAGACCGAGACATTAATAAACACCACTAGCACCTGAACATCCTACAGCCCAACAGGGAGTTGCGTACCGATGTCTAAAAATACGGGATCCGTTGCGCCGAAAGAACGCGTCAATATCAAGTATGTCCCCGCTACCAGCGATGAGCAGGCTGAGGTGGAGCTGCCGCACAAGATGCTGGTGCTGGGCGACTTCGGCCTGGATGACAACCCTGCGCTTGAGGACCGCCAGGTCATGCGCATCGATAAACATACATTCAACAGCGTGCTGAACGACGCCAACGTGAGCCTGGACGTAACGGTACCGTCCAGGCTCGGCACCGCCCCGGATACCGAGCTGGCCGTCCACCTGCAGTTCAGGTCCATCAACGATTTCGGGCCGGACCGGATCGCGCGCCAGGTGCCCGAGCTGAACAAGCTGCTGGCGCTGCGCGAAGCACTGGTCGCCCTGAAAGGCCCGCTGGGCAACGTCCCGGCCTTCCGCAAGCAATTGCAGCACCTGCTTAACAACGAGCAGGCGCGTAAGCAGCTCGCCCAAGAACTGGACCTGGTGCTCGAGGCGCCAGAAAAAGATTGAGACAACGGAGCGTCCCCATGCCCAAGCCAAGCAGCACCGCCATCACCACAGACGCAACGGCCGATACATTGAGCAATGCCACCCTGCTCGACCAGATCATGGCAGAAACCAAACTGGTACCTGCCCAGGAGGGCTACCAGATTGCCAGGCAGGGCGTATCTGCCTTCATCACCGAAATCCTCAAGAGCAATGACCCGGATCAGCTGATCAACAAGCACCGAGCCGACCAGATGATTGCCGAGATCGACCGAATGCTCGGCAAACAGATGGATGCCATACTGCATCAGCCTGAGTTCCAGCAGCTTGAATCATCATGGCGCAGCCTGAAACTTCTGGTCGACCGCACGGACTTCAGGGAGAACATCAAGCTTGAAGTCTTGCATGTCACTAAAGAGGACCTGCTCGACGACTTCGAAAATGCTGCCGACATTACCTGCAGCGGCATCTACAAGCATGTATACACCGCGGGTTATGGCCAATTCGGGGGAGAGCCGGTTGCGGCCATGGTAGGTAACTACAACTTCGGCCCCTCTTCCCCTGACATCAAGTTGCTAAGTTACATGGCCTCCGTTGGCGCCATGTCCCATGCCCCTTTCCTTGCTGCACCTGCCCCCGAATTCTTCAATTTGAACAGCTTCGAGGAGCTGCCTAACCTCAAGGAAATAAAAGACCTCTTCGCCGGCCCTCGGCATGCCAAGTGGCGCGCTTTTCGTGAAAGCGAAGACGCCCGCCACGTCGCCCTGACCGGGCCGCGCTTCATGCTTCGCTCCGCTTACCACCCGCAGGAACAACCGATCGAGAGCTTCAACTACAACGAAGACATCGCCGGGCAGCACGACAACTACCTGTGGGGCAATTCTGCTTTTCTGTTAGCCAGTTGCATCAACGACAGCTTCGCCCGCTACCGCTGGTGTCCGAACATCATCGGCCCCCAATCGGGCGGTGCTGTCGAAGACTTGCCGGTCCACCTGTACGAATCCCTGGGCCAGTTGCAGGCCAAGATTCCTACCGAGGTGCTGATATCCGACCGCAAGGAATTCGAACTGGCCGAAGAGGGCTTCATCGCCCTGACCATGCGCAAAGACAGCGACAACGCCGCGTTCTTCTCCGCCAACTCGGTACAAAAGCCCAAGCACTTCCCGAAAACCCCTGAGGGGCTTCAGGCACAGACCAACTACAAGCTGGGTACCCAGTTGCCCTACCTGTTCATCGTCAACCGGCTCGCCCACTACATCAAGGTGCTGCAGCGCGAGCAGATCGGCAGTTGGAAAGAGCGCCGTGACCTTGAGTCCGAGCTGAACAAATGGATCAAGCAGTACGTCGCCGACCAGGAGAACCCGTCTGCCGACGTTCGCAGCCGCCGGCCGCTGCGTGCCGCCCGTATTGAGGTCTCGGATGTTGCGGGTGACCCGGGCTGGTACCAGGTTTCGCTCGCCGTACGCCCGCACTTCAAGTACATGGGCGCGAACTTCGAGATTTCCCTGGTCGGGCGGCTCGATACGCAATGAGTGGTCTTTTTGATCGCCTGATGGTGGACCAGTGCACCCGCCGGGAGGCCTCCCGACGGGAGAGCGCTTCCCACAAGTTCGCCGCCATCAAGCGCCACCTCGAAACGCTGCTGAATGCCCGCCAGGGGTGCTCCCAGAGCAGCCCTGAGCTGGGCCTGCGCGACTTCAATGGGCATGACGTGAGCAACGGCGACTTGCTTGTGCAGGTGAGCGCGGATATCCGCCGCACCCTCCAGCGCTTCGAGCCGCGCATACAGGTACGCACGCTCAACGCAGTGCCCGATACCCATGCCCCGCTGGAGCTGCATTTCAGGCTGGATTGCCTGGTACAGGTCAACAACCACGCAGAGCAGCTGCAACTCGAGCTGCTGGTCGATGGCCACAACCGCTACACGCGCGTGAGGTGACCGATGTCTCTGAGAGACCGTTTCAGTGAAGAACTGCGTTACCTGCACGAACTGGGGAACGACTTTGCCAAGGACAACCCACAACTCGCGCGGTTACTTGGCAAAGGTGCCAGCGACCCCGATGTCGAACGCCTGATGGAAGCCTTTGCGTTCCTGACCGCCAAGCTACGGCTGAAGCTGGAAGACGACTTGCCAGAGCTGACCCACCCCATGCTGCAGTTGCTCTGGCCGAACTACCTGCGGCCGCTGCCCAGCGCGACGATCATCAAGTTCAGCCCGGTGAGGCAATCCCTCAGCCAGTCACAGCGCATCCCAAAAGGGTCGCGGCTGTTCTCGAAACCGGTAGACGGCGTGGCCTGCGAGTTCCGCACCTGTACAGCGGTCAACATTCATCCGTTCGAGATCGACACGGTCGCAGCCACCCAGATATCCGACAGTTCTGTGATCTGCATCGGCCTGCAATCACTGGTCGATCGGCCGTTGAACAGCCTGGGCTGTACCACCCTCGACTTTTACCTCAGCGGCGATACCCGAACCGCTCGCACGCTTTACCTGTGGGTTTCTCAATACCTCAAGGATGTCAGCGTGACCATCAACGGCGAGGTTCGTCGGCTGCCGGCAAACAGCATCGCTTTCCCAGGGTTCAGCCCCAACGACGCCTTGCTGCCTTACCCACAGAACGTCTTTGATGGCTATCGCATCCTGCAGGAGTACTTCGCGTTCCCTCAACGTTTTCACTTTTTCAGCGTTACCGGGCTGGAAAAAATCTGGCCAGCTCATGGCAGCCAGCAGGTAAACCTCGAATTTCACTTCACGCGCCAGCTACCCGACTCGCTGCGTGTCGGCAAAGCAGATTTCAACCTGTTCTGCGCACCTGCGGTCAACCTGTTCCAGCACAGCGCCGAGCCCATCGACCTGTCCGGCAAGGACGCCATGGTTCCACTGAAGCCCAAGGGCACAGCGCCGCACGGCTACGAAATCTTCAGTGTCGACCAGGTGATCAGCACCCGAACGACGACTGACGGTAACACCGGTGAGCACCTTCGGACCTTCCGTCCCTTCGAGTCCTTCGCCCATGAAATCGAGCACGTCCAGGGGCGCACGGCGCTGTATTACCGCTGCCAGCTGGAAGAGTGCCTGCACGGCAATGGCGTCATGCATCGAATCGCCTTCGTCCGCGCCGACGCCAACAGCTACATAGGCGAGCTGGAAACCGCGTCCATCGACCTCACCTGCACCAATCGGGACCTACCGCTGGCGCTAGGCGTGGATGACATCAACGTCCTGAGCGAACTTACGCCGCCGCTGGCCACCTACACCAATCTCTGTACCCCCACCCGCCCCTGTCGCCCGGTGCTGGACGGCCAGTTGCAGTGGGCGTTGATCTCCAACATGTCGCTCAACTACCTGTCCATGCTCTCGGTAGAGCCGCTGAAAGCGGTGATCCAGGCCTATGACTTCATGGCCCTGCACGACATCCAGCAGGCTCGCACCACCCGTAAACGCCTGGAGGGTATGCGCGACATTCATACCCAGCCCATGGATTGGCTGATCAAAGGGCAACCCATTCGCGGCCTGCACACCCTGCTGAAACTGGACCAGACCGCCTTCCTCTGCGAAGGCGACTTGTACCTGTTCAGCTGTGTGCTCGCTCATTTCTTCGCCCTGTACGCCAGCATCAATTCCTTCCACCAGCTGGAAGTGATCAACACCACCAATAACGAGCACTACACATGGCCAATACAGACCGGCAAGCAACCGCTGATCTAGCCGACAAGCTGCTCTGCAGAGCGCACCAGTACAACTTCTTCCAGTTGCTGGAGCGGTTGCACGGGCTGCATGGCGATGACCTGGAACCGCGTTGGCCGGACAAGGCCACCCGGCTGCGCGTGCGCCTGGCCTGCGACACACGGCTGACCTTCCCTGTATCGGACGTGTACAAAGCCCAGCGAATGCCCGCTGAGGACGAGCGCTACCGCATCGTTGCCACATTCCTGGGGTTGCACGGCACCGATTCGCCATTGCCCACCTATTACCTTGAACAGGTGGCTTATGAACATGCGCATGGCATCGGTGTACGGCCGGCCTTCTTCGACTTTTTCAACCATTACCTGCTCAGCCTGTTGCACCGTATCTGGCGCAAGTACCGCTATTACATCCGCTTCCAGCCAGGTGCCAGGGACGGGTTCTCGCAGTACGTGTTTGCCCTGCTGGGGCTTAACGACAAGCAGTTGCGAGGGGACACGGCGCTGCCCTGGAGCCGCCTGCTCAGTTTTGCCGGCGTGATCGCCAGCCGCAGCCGTGCGCCGGGCACTGTGGCCGGCATCATTGCGCACTGCTTCGACCTCAAGCAGGTGCACATCCGCGAGTTCGAGACGCGATCAGTCGTCACGCCGTCCAGGCAGCTTGCAAGGCTGGGGCGGACCAACGGCCAGCTGGGCAGCACGTTCATGATCGGCAGCCGCACGCGCACTCGCAGCAGCAAGTTCACCATCGTGATCAGCGAACTCGACCAGACGCAGCTGCGGGACTTGCTGCCCAGCGGCATCAACTTCGGCCGTTTGCGTGCACTGATCGACTTTCTGCTGCGTGACGGGCTGGCCTACGACCTGGAACTGCGCCTCAAGCAGAGCGCGTTGTCCCCCTTCTGCTTGCACCGCAGCCAGGGCGCATACCTGGGCTGGACCAGCTTCGTCGACGACCGGCATGGCCAGATCAACCCGGTTGTACGCATTCGGGGGCGCTCATGAACACAGTCACCTTGAACATCACCAACCTCGACCAACTGCAGCACGGCGTTACTGCTCGGCACCTGTTCGATTGCAAGGGCGGCACCATCGGCAGCGGGCGAGCAAACTGGCAGATCAATGACCGCGATCAGACCGTTGCGCCCATCCACTGCGAAATCCGCTGGATCGAAGGCAGCTTCTGCGTGATCGACCACTGCCACCGCACCTACCTCAATGGCAGTGCCAACAGCCTGGGGCCGCTTCCACCCAGACGCCTGGTTGAGGGTGACCAGCTTCTCATTGGTACCTATCGGCTACAGGTTCAGTACACCCAGGATCAGGCCTGCACGCGCTCGCTGGAGGACCTGTTCAACCCGGACCCGAGGGTGCTCGACCGCCTGATAGCGGAAGCGCCTGCAACCGCTTGGCCGGCACAGCCTTCTGCCCCCCAACCAGCCGTCGAGATTTCCTCGGTCTTCAAAGCAGCCATGGGGAATGACCCTCTGGCAGCGCTGGACGCAGCAGACGGTGAAGGGGCACTCCGAGAAGGCCCGCTGCAGCGCCTGATTGCCGGAGCATACCCATGAAGCCTCATCCACTTCTGCTCGCCAGCCTGCTGCTTGCGCTGGTCGTGCCCACCGGCTGTACCTCTTTGAGCAGAATGAGCCAGGTGGCCATGGACCACTCGTTGCCCATCGGGCCGCCCCAGGATCACCCGACCGAGGTCGCATTCAGCATCAATGCCAGCCCTACCCTCAACGGCAATCCGAACAGCCTTGACGTCGCAGCCGAACAGGATAGCGCCCTGGAGCCCAGCCCCTACGCTGTAACCCTGAGTGCTGGCGACCCCTATGCGTTGACCGAAAAAATCGGGGTTCTGTTCGAATACCTGCAAGCGCAATTCCCGGCCATGTCTCCCGTCGAGCTGGACGAAGGAGACGAAAGCGACCCGGCGCGCTCGCCCCTGGAAGAAAGCGGCCCCGGCAGCTACGACGACCCTCAGGTGGCGTTGACCTTGCCGCACACCACAAGCGTTGCCTCAGCGCTGGTCGCCACGCCCATTGCCATCACGATCCTGCAACTGCGCGACGACTCACTGCTGCGCAACACCGTGTACCAGCTACTGGAGCAGGACCCGGCCAAGGCGCTGCGCAGTACCTATATCCGTAGTGACGACTACCTGCTGCGCCCTGGCCAATTCAAGTACATCCCGTTCGAACCCATCCACGCCGAAACCCGCTTCGTCGCGGTGATCGCCGACTACCGAGGCCATGAAAACGCCAGTTGGCGGCAAGTACTGCGCATTCCGCCGCGTGGCCGCCAGATCATGCTGTCGGTGTTGGTCAACGACACGCACATCGTGCTCAAGGAAGAAGACTGATGGCGCCTCAACACCCTTTGCCCTTCCTGCTTACTCACGCTGACACGGAGCGCCCATGAGTTCACGCAATCCCGTTCTCTGGCCCGAAGGCCTGTTCGTCAAACCACAGCATTTCCAACAGGCGGCCAGGGCCAGCGAAGCAGCCCTGCACCAGCGCCTCGCCAGCCTCAATGCAGCCTTTTACGGCTTCAGCGAACTTCAGTTGAACGACGAATACCTGAGCCTGGGCAAAGTCGCCATCACCCGGGCGCGAGGTGTGATGCCGGACGGCACGGTGTTCGACATTCCCGCCGACCTGCCGCCACCGCCGCCGCTGGAAATCGGCGACGACGCGTGCCAAGACAGTGAGGTGTATCTGTGCCTGCCGCTGCGTACCGATGGCGGCCGCGAAGTGAGCTGGCCCGACAATGCAGCCAATTTCCGCTATACCGCCCAGGTACAGGAAATCAAGGATACCCACTCCGCTGACGGTGACCTGGTGCAGGTAGACCTTGCGGTGCCCAACCTGCAGCTCAAACGCAAGACCGAAGACAGCAGCGCCTACACCCGCCTGGCCCTGGCACGTATTCTGGAACGGCGCCCCGACGGCAGCCTGCAACTGGACGAAGCGTTCTACCCCACCAGCGTTTCGGTGCGGGCGGTGCCAGCGCTGCAGCGGTTTCTAGAGGAAATCACCCATACCTTGCGCGAGCGGGCGCGCGGCCTTGCCACGCGGATTGGTGCCTCGGGCCAGTCCGGGATCGCCGACATTCGCGACTTCAACCTGCTGCAGGCCATGAACCGTTGGTGGCCATGCTTCCAGCATCTGGCCAGGCAAGCGCAAACGCACCCCGAGCAGCTGTACCTGTGCATGAGCCAGGCCTGCGGCGAATTCGTCACCTTCACCGACCAGAACCGGCTGCCGCAGGAGTACCCCGCCTATCACCACACCGCACTGCGCACGTCTTTCAAACCGCTGGAAGATACCTTGCGCCGGTCTCTGAGCACCGTCTTGCGGCCACGCGCTGTTTCACTACCGCTGGAGAGCGAACAATTCGGCGTGATGACGACCACGCTGGAAGACCGCCGGCTGATCGACGAAGCCGACTTCATCCTCGCCGTGCGCGCCAGCATGCCACCACAGGCGTTGCGCCAGATGTTCATCCAGAAAGCCAAGATCACCTCACTTGAGTCACTGAATGACCTGGTGCCGCTGCAATTGCCGGGCATCCCTTTGTTGCCATTACCCGTGGCGCCCCGCGACCTGCCCTTCCATGCGGGCTTCAGCTACTTCGAGCTGGACCGACGTGACCCGGCCTGGGCGTGCATGAGCAAGGCGAATGGCTTCGGCATCCACATTGCGGGCGACTTCCCAGGGCTTGAACTGCAGTTCTGGGCGATCAGGAGTGAGTGACATGGGAAAAGACAACAATACGCCCACCGATGAAAACAACGCTGTAGTCAACGCGCTTGATTCAACCCTTGAAAAGCCAGTACCCGCCCCCCGGGCTGCGGCAACCAATGCGCAAGTATCCACGGACAAACCTGAGCCTGAGCCCTTTTCCGAAGGCTACCCCGCTGACCCGGAATTTCAGCTGCGGGGCGGCTTCGCCAACCTGATGCTGGATGCCGCATCGCCGTTGTTCGGCTTGGTTATACGCCTGCGTACGCTGGACGAGCTGCCAAACATCCAGGACGTGCACCAGCAAGTGCGCAGCCAGATCGACAACATCCAGCAAGAAATGCGCCAGCACGGTTACGAGCCGGCTCAGTTGCTGGCGTACTCCTACGGTCTGTGCCTGTTCATAGACGAAGCCGTTATGGAGCGCCCCTGGGGCAAGAGCAGCTGCTGGAGCCAGGAGCCGCTGCTCAGCATCTTCCACGACGAGACCTGGGGTGGGGAAAAAATCTTCACGGTGATTACCCGCCTGATGCAGGAGCCCAAGCGTTACCAGGACGTACTTGAGTTCATGTACTACGCCCTGTGCCTTGGGCTGAAGGGCAAGTACGCGCTCGCGCCGAAAGGCGAAGAAACACTCAACGCATTGATTCACCAACTGCACGGGATCATCCGCGAACTGCGCGGCCCTACCCCCGAAGAAGTCTGCGACCCCTACACCAATGTGGCCCCACGCAACTTCCGCATGAGCCGGCAATGGCCCTGGTGGAGCCCCTTGGTGATTTCCGCCATCGCCATGGCGGTGGCCTACGGGATCTACAGCTACCGCCTGCACCTGATCACAACCGAGGTGCTGGAGTCGCTGAACGGCATCTTGCAGCAATAGCCAACCGTGACACAGCACCACTGAGTTCAACGAATTCGCGAGGTTTTTGCCTCGCTGACAAGCCCATCGTTTCCGATGGCCACGCCACCTGTGGTGTGCGTGCTTTACCCACATGGACGCAGGAGTAACTGCCATGCCAACACCCGCTTACATCAAGATCGTAGGCCAGACCCAAGGCAACATCACGGCGGGCGCCTTCACCGCTGACTCCGTCGGCAACGTGTTCCAACAAGGCCATGAAGATCAGATTCTGGTTCAGGAAATCAAGCATGAGGTGACTACGCCCACTGACCCCCAGAGCGGTCAACCGAGTGGCCAGCGCGTGCATAAGCCTTTCATATTCACCAGTTCACTGAACAAAGCTACCCCCCTGATGTATCAGGCACTTGCCACCGGCGAAATGCTGCCAACAGTCGAGGTCAGCTGGTATCGCACCTCGTCGGAAGGCAAACAAGAGCATTTTTTCACCACCACGCTCGAAGACGCCACCATCGTCAGCATCAATACCGTGCTTCCCCACGCACTCGACAAAGACAATGAAAACTACACCCAGCTGGTTGAAGTATCGCTGGCGTATCGAAAGATCACGTGGGCTCACGATGTAGCCAATACCGAAGGCTCTGACGACTGGCGCGCACCCGCCGCTTGACCTGTGCAAATGCCCCGGGCAGGCCATGCCCGCCCGGGCTTTGTGTTGATTCAGACGGCGGACAAGGATCTTTTATGCCTAGCCAATCTGATTTGCGCTACAGCTTTGAGGCACTCGTTGGCAAAGCTGAATTCGAAGTGGTGTCGTTCGAACTCCGAGAGGGCATCAGCGCACCCTTTGAACTGGAGCTGAAACTGATCAGCTTCG